>JBEIEH010000041.1:0-15249 GCA_040383055.1 Burkholderiaceae bacterium | reverse complement strand
ACGTACACCAACGCGCTGAGCGACACCGCGCAGATCGAGGCGAACTACGCCAACGTGACGAAGAACAACGGTGCGCTGCTGATCGACCGCAGAAGTCTGGGTGTTGTGGGCACCGCAGTGGCAGACAAGCCTTTCGATGGGCAAGTGTCAGCGGTGATCTCCCGACTCGGGGTGTTGCAAGGTTTGGTCGAGGGTGAGGATTTGGGTCTATCGGCACAGGCGGTGTTTTCGGATGCGCAACCTGGAGTTGCGAAACCCGTGACGGTGAGTTATGCGGCGGTCAACGGCGTGAATGGCCTAGCCTCCAATTACCGTATCGTCTCCAATCCCATCGTGCTCCAAGCCACCATCGTGCCACCCCCTACCAATGTGACCAACACCAACCTGATTGCGGCGGATATCAGTGGTCCAAGGGTGTTTGTCGCGAGTGTTGGCAACAGTGGTGGAGCAACAGGAACGTTGGGTGAAGACAAGGCGCAACCTTTAAGTTGCTCGCCCAGTGATCTGAATGGGTGTGAATGCTCTCAGGAGTCGATTGCACAGCCGGAAGTGTGCGTTCGCGCCCGCTGATTTTGTTGCTCACATCTCGATAAGCATCGTATGAAGAAGCCCTATACCTTGATGTCCTTGTTTGCACTAGCAGCGCCTATGGTCGCGCTGAGTGCTCATGCCCAGTCTTCCGTGGGCGATGTCCGCCGAGCTATTGAGGACAGCACTGCGTCGGCCCGTGAGCGCTCTGTTGGCGCTGCAGGGGTGGTTGCAGCGGAGACGAATTTCCCTATTGATAATTTGGCTTTGGTTGAAGTGGTGGGAAATTCGCCTTTGACCTCGGCGATTGAGCGGTACTGGTTGCGATTTGTCGGCAAACCCGTCACCAACGACGATCTCTTGGATTTTAAATTTTGGTTTGCTGAAGAGAGCAAAAAAAGCGGATCACTTGCTTTTGTATCTGCCGATGGAAAACTAAGTCCCGATGGGCGTCAGATCTTGGTGCTTTCTTTGGCAAGCCCAAAAATCCAGTCGGTGAAACTGCTGGTCGGTGATGCTTCAGTGGCTGCACGATACAAAGAACTGTTGACATCGCGTCTATCCAAAGATTTTGTTCTCGGATCGGGTTTGGATATCGATGGTTTGGATCAACGGCTTGAGCGCATCAGTTTTGATCTGCCTCTCAACTTGGAGGCCACAGTACGACCGGTTGGTCCCGAGTTGGTGGATTTGCTTGTGGCGGTGAATGAAGTCGATCGCCAACCTGGAAAAATCAAGCGTGCGGTCCTTCAGGTGAACAACCATGGACTTCAACAGTTTGGTCGTGAACAATTGGTGGGTTTGCTTTCTGTTGGCGGCTTTGCACCACATGCATCAGCCCATGCGACTGTGCTGGCCTCTGAAGGCTTGCGGTTCGGCCGGCTGGAGTATGAAACACCGGTTGGTGCTTTGTCTGGGCGCGTGCGTGTTTTTGGTTCCTATTCTCACAGTCAAAACATCCAGGGGGGAGATGCTGCGACCACGGGGCTGACCAAAGATGTGGGTATTGCTTTGATACGGCAAGAAAACAACTGGGGTGATTTGATGCTTCGCTCTGGTGTTGAAATTGTCGCCAGACGCAGTGTCAACAAGTTGGCTGTTTCCAATGCAGAGACCGGAAATATTCACGACAAACAAATCCGCATCAATCTCTCTCTTGACAACGAGCGTGTGCGCCGATTCCCGATGAGTTTAGAAGGCGTGCTGTCCATTGGGCGGCTATCGCCGTCTTCCCTAGACAATGTTGCAGCAGGTCCGTATCAGAAATTGGATGTCCGTGCCAGCTTCAGCCAACCATTGACCATGGATGGACGTTGGTTCAGTGTGTTCAAAGGGCGTGGTCAGTTGGTCAGTCGCAATGTGGACAGCTACAACAAAATATCCATTGGGGGCAACCAGGGCGCTCGGGCCTACACCAGCGCTGACGGTGTTGGTGATGTGGGTGTGGTGGGATCGTTTGAAATCAATCGACGGTTCGGTGATGGCTTAATGGCCGGCATTTTTTACGATGCGGGTCGTGTGGATCCTAGCAAAACGGTTGTTTCGGGCGCTTTTGATCAAGTGTATTCTCTTCAATCGATCGGAATGCACTTTGCAGGTGATGTGGCTGGTTGGCAATACAGCGGACACATTGGCAAGGGCTTGGGCGGCTACAAACTTGCCGAACAAGAGCCCACTGCTGCGGTATCCAAGTCGAATCCACTGAGGTTGTCGCTCGCTGTCTCACGCAGCTTTTAAGATGAAGAGGCGGCTGGCCACTCTCTGACAACGAGGTTTGTCGGTGGTGGTGACAAGGCATGCGATCTGCAGAGCATGCCGCTGCTTTGGCGCATGAGGTGGGCATGTGTTGTCTGTCTGCGGCAGTCTTGGGAGCGTTGGCGGCTGTGTGCAAACTGCACTTTCATAGAACCTTCGTCTCGCGTCGATGTGAGGTGTTGTCTGCCTAAGAACTTGCCTTGTATGGTTGAACATTTTTCGATCAAATAAAAGAGTATTTAGTGCTTATTATCACGCCAAATAAATAATACCTAAGTTTTATTAATGGCGAAAGTAGATTTTAAATCTACATATTTAAGATAAATGTATGTATGTCTATTTCTGTTTTGTAATGATAAAATTGCCGATGACACCGAAAGCGTGAGCGCTGGCTGGCGTGTATTTGTATTGCGTTCGCACGCCATTTGATGCGTCTTAAAAATTGGCCAAAGGTTGAAAGAATGAGTTTTCGCCTCAATCGTGAAAATATGCAAGGTGTGAAGCGGTCTCGGCTTCGCCTCAGCGCTGTGGGCCTTGCTATCTGGCTGGGCGCTGTTGTTGCGCAAGCCCAAACCCCGGCCAAGGACGTGCAGCCTGCGGCGTCGGCCGCAGAGCCCGCTGTCGTGCCGGCAGAGTTGCAGCTGCTGGTTCGACAAGCGCTGGAGCGGCATCCTGATGTGTTGATGTCGGAGGCGCAGAGCCAGGCGGCATACAGCCAGGCCAAAGAGGCCCGGTCGCAACTCGGGCCAGCCATCTCGGTGGGGTCATCTGTGGCGACGCAGCGCCAGTCTTTGCGAACCGGCGACATCAGCAATGGCTACCAACCGCTGTACGCCTATGTGAGGCTGTCTCTCCCTTTGTTTGATCCTGGGTTGAAAGCCCAATCGGCCCAGCGTGAGCAAGCGGCGGTGGGAGCCGATTGGCGCTGGGTTGGGCGCCGCGAAGAACTGATGCTTGATGTGCTGGATGCCTACGTCGAGTTACAAAAATCGACGCGCCTGTTGGCTATTTCGCAATCCAATTTAAAAATGCATCGGGAATACCTTGATTTGGTCAAGACGATTGTGCGAAGGGATTTGGGTCGCGCATCAGACGTCTCGACGGCAGCGGCCCGTGTTGCGTTGGCTGAAGGGGTCAATATCAATCGATTGGCGCAGCTGGAGAGGAGTCGTTTGACGTTTCAATCTTTGGTGGGGTTTTCTGCGATTGATGTTCGACCTGAGTTGCCCAAAATTGTGCCGGCGCAATCGCTGGATCAAGCCTATCAGTTGGCGATGAAGAGCAGTCCAGTCATTCAAGTGGCGCAGGCTGATTTGACAGTGGCTCGGCTTGGCATTGCCGTGGCCCGTGCGCCGTATCAACCCAAGGTGTCTCTGGATGCTACCGTCAAGCACGGCAGCGATTGGGGCGGGGTCAAGGGTGCTCAATCCGACGTTTATGTCGGCGTTCAAGCGGAGTGGCGTCTGTGGTCGGCCGGTGGTGCCCAAGCCGCCGACAAGGCCGCAGTGGCCAATGAGGCCGCCAGCCGTTTTGCACTTGACAAAATCCGCGCCGATTTGCAGAGACAGGTGGGAGTCTTTTGGTTCGACTTTGTGTCGGGTAACGAGGTCACCAAGTCGTATGCCGAATACGTAGAAAACGCCCGAGCCTCTGCCGAAGCCACTCGCCAACAATTCAGGGTTGGGCGTCGTTCATTGATTGATGTTTTGAATGCGGAAAACGAACGATTTACCGCCGAGTCCAATTTGGTGACCGCACAGTTGGATTTGGTGCGTGCGAGTTACCGACTGTTGGGTATTCAAGGTCAATTGCCTGGCATTTTGGGCCTTTGAGGCAGGCGTACACTCATGTCCTTGCATCTTGATTTTTATGAGGCGATTTGTGCTCAAGCTTTGCGTTTGGGTGTTCGATTGTCCGCAAAAGATCTCAAGATGCGTGCCCCCCATTTTTTCGAAGACGAGCTGGCGCGTGCCGGTTTGATCAAATTCTTGGGTGCGTACGGACTGAAGGTTCAGTTGTCTGATGTGTCGCCTGCTCACATCACGCCGTCTCACGGTGTTGTGTGTTTGGGTTGCAGCAATGGTGGGGCATATCTCGTGACCGCTTCAGGTCCTGGCCGTTTGAATGTGCTGTGGCCAAAGACCTCTGTGCGCATTCGATCGGTCGAAGATATGGAGCCTGATTGGGCGGGTTGGTCTGTGTTGATGGCAGCCGAGGCCGTCATTGAACATGGCAGCGCAGCGTCTGATGACGCACCGACAGCAGACCATTGGTTTTGGAGCGCCATGGGCTCTCTGCGGCCCTATTACCTAGACTGTGTGCTCGCTGCCATTCTGATCAACTGCTTGGCTCTGGCGGCGTCGATGTTCTCGATGAACGTGTACGACAGGATCATTCCGACGGGGGCTTTGCAATCGCTGTGGGTGCTGGCGGTCGGCGTGTTGGTGGCTGCGGTTTTCGAATTTTTGTTGCGCGTGTTGCGCGGCTATTTGGTGGATGTGGCGGGCAAAAAGGCAGATCTTGTGCTGTCGTCAAGGTTGTTCGCCCACGTTCTGAACCTTCGGCCTGAGTCGCGTCCTGCGTCGAGTGGGCAAATGGCATCGCAGCTCAAGGACTTCGATTCAGTTCGGGATTTCGTCAGCTCGGCCACCTTGGTCATGCTCAGCGACTTGCCCTTTGCCCTGCTGTTCTTGATGGTCATCGCTTGGATGGGGGGCGCTCTGGTGTGGGTGCCCTTGTTGGGGTGTGTGTTGATCGTGGTGGTCGGGGTCCTGCTGCAGTTCCCGGTCAAAACCGCGATCGAAAGGTACCAGTACGAGACCACCCAAAAGCATGGGTTCATGGTGGAGGTGCTTGAACGCTTGGAGACGGTGAAGGCGCTCGGCATAGAAGGTCGCCTGCAAGGCCAATGGGAGACCCTGAGCGCCTTGTCGTCACGCAGCGCGATGACCAGCCGTTTGGTGTCGGCCGTTTCCTTGAACTTCACTCAGTTTGTTCAGCAGCTTTCCAACGTTCTGTTGATCGTGTGGGGTGTGTATCTCATCTGGGCTGGTCAGCTGTCGATGGGGGCCTTGATTGGGTGCACCATTTTGGCCGGGCGTGCTTTGGGACCTATGGGCCAGTTGTCTGGCTTGATGGCCAGGTACCAGAACGCTGCTGTGGCGTACAAAGCGCTGGACAAGTTGATGCAGCAGGCTGGCGTGTACCGCACCGGAAAGACCTATTTGTCCCTGTCATCGGTGCGGGGCGAGCTGGCGGTCAAGGATGTGCGCTTTACGTATCCCGCTTCCGAGCATGCGGTGTTGAACATTCCCCATTTGACCATTGCACCCGGTGAGCGTGTGGTGGTGATGGGGCCTGTTGGAAGTGGGAAGTCTACCCTGCTGCGGGTGTTGGGACATCTGTATCCCCCCTCTGCAGGGCAAGTGCTCTTTGATGGTGTGGATATCGCGCAGATTGCCCAAGGGGATCTGCGCTCTCATGTGGCTTGGGTTGGGCAAGAGGTGGTTCTTTTCCGCACCACGCTGCGTGAGAATCTTGTGATGGGTGCTCCAGAAGTCAGCGATGAGCGCCTCAAGCAGGTGCTTGAGCTGACGGGCATGTTGCCGTGGGTGATGGCTCATCCGCTCGGGCTTGATATGCCGCTGGGTGAAAACGGCAGCCGGTTGTCGGGTGGGCAGCGGCAGATGGTGTCTTTGGCCCGTGCTTTGCTCAGCGACGCTGCGGTGTTGTTGCTCGATGAGCCCACCAGTGCGCTGGACGCTGTTGGCGAGCGCAGGTTGATTGAGGCTCTTGATAAGGCGCTGGCGGGGCGTACGGTTGTGATTGCCACACACCGACCTGGACCGATGCATCTCGCGCATCGGATGCTGGTCTTGGATGGTGGCGAAGTGGTGGCTGACGGACCCAAGGACAAAGTGCTTGCAGCTTTGCAAGATGGGCGAGTCAAGCGCGCGTATGCGGTTGATTCAGGGGGGGCGCATGTCGGCTAAGCCACCTTCTGTTCAGGACTCCTTGGCGCTGCAGCAGCGCATTCGCGAGCTGCAGGCAAAGAACCGCCGGCGGGCGGGCTTGGATCTGCTGGACGATCTGTACGCCTCCACCGTGACCCAGCATCCGGGCCGTGTCCGCTGGTTGCTGTACGCGATCTTCGCTCTTTTTTGTGCGGCCATAGCGTGGGCGGCTTGGGCCAGGCTGGAGGAGGTGACATCAGCGCCGGGAAAGGTGATTCCCAGTGGTGGTGAGCAAGTGTTGCAGAGCTTGGAGGCAGGCGTCATTGCCGACATATTGGTCAGCGAAGGTGAGTTGGTTGAACAGGGTCAACCTTTGCTGAGGATTGACGACGTGCGGCAAGGGGCTGGGGTTCAAGAGGTTCGCAGCCGTGTGCACGCCTTGCGAGCGATGGCGGTGCGTTTGCACGCGGAAGCCCGTGATGTGCCCGCTGTGTTCCCAGAAGATTTGTTGCGCATGGCGCCGGATGTTGTTGCCAACGAGCAGCGCACCTACCAAGCGCGCCGCGCCGCCTTGCAGGTGGGGTTGAGCGCTCAGGAGCAGGCGTTGAAACTCGCAACGGAAGAGTTGCGCATCACGGAGCCCTTGGCCGCCCAGGGCTTGGTCTCCGACATTGAAATTTTGCGTATCCGACGCACGATCGCCGAGGCCAAGGGCCGGATGGCGGAAATGACAGGCAAGTTTCGTGCGGATGCGGCGTCTGAAGCCTCCAAGGTTGAATCGGATTTGGCGGCGCAGACCGCTGGCCTGACCAGCAGAGAAGACTCATTTAAACGCACGGTGCTGCGAGCGCCTAAGCGTGGCATTGTGAAAAATGTCAGCATCAATACCGTTGGCGGAGTGGTGCAATCGGGTCAGGCATTGCTTGAAATAGTTCCAATTGACGAAAAACTGCTGATTGAGGCAAAAGTTCGCCCGGCCGACATTGCGTTTCTTCGCCCAGGATTGGCAGCCGTCGTCAAAATCACGGCATACGATGCCACCCAATACGGATGGTTGAATGGCAGCGTGATTCAAATCAGTCCAGACACCCTGCGAGATGACGTCAGGCGCGATGAGTTTTATTACCGCGTGGTGGTGAAAACCGACCAATCTGCGCTCTCTTCGCCAGCCGGGCAGCGTTTGCCCATCATTCCCGGCATGGTGGCCCAAGTGGATATCAAAACCGGTGAGAAATCGGTGTTGTCGTATTTGTTCAAGCCTGTATTGAAGGCACGAGAGGCTTTGCGTGAACGGTGATGTCATGAAACAGCATTCAAAACGTACCCTGCGCTGGGGCTCTTTGGCCTCCGCCTTGTGGATGGCTTGGCCGGTCTGCGCACAGACGGTTGCTCCATCAGAGGAGCTAGAGCGTCAGCGGCAAGCCACCCGGGAACTGATAGACCGTGTCACGGCCGAAAAACCGCGAGCGCTTGACACAGCGACCAGTTTTGACCGTGCGTTGCCATCGGACATGGTCGCCCGGTACAAAGAGTTAAACGTCAATCCATCGCTGGATACGCGCCTGCCTGAAGCCAGGCAACAGTGGGTCTTGCCGCCGGTTCAGCCGACAGCTCCGCCCAATGTCGTTCGCAGACCGCAAGCCATTCAAGCCAAAACCAATCTCATCACACCGGATTTTTCCCGTCAGAAAATTGCCTTTGCGGATGTGATTGGCCAGCCAACCGTTGATCTTCCTGAGCCAGAAGAGGGTTTGGGATCCTCAGCGGCCAAGGGGGATTCGTCGGAACTGAAGAAGCTTGTGTTGGGTTTGTCTGATGTGGTCTTGTCAGGCTTGGCTTACAGCCCCGAGGTCAAGGCGGTCGAGGCGCGTGAAAAGAGCGCGGGGTATCGGGTGTTAAAAGCGCGAGCCGACTTGCTCCCGACCGTCGCTTTGCGCCTAGCGGATGGCCGTGAGCATTCTGTGGCACCGGGTGCGACCGCAGGCAGCGCCCATTCGTACTCCAATACATCGGCTCGTTTGACGCAGCCATTGATCGACTATCCAGCGTTTCACAATTGGAAAGCGAATGAACATCTGCAGGGCGCCGCTGAGCTTCGCAGCCAGGCGGTCCGTGAGCAGGTGTCTTTTGCGTTGGTCGAAGCGGTTGTCAAGGCCACTGTGGCGCGTGCAACGGTGCAATTCTCCGATGAATTGATTGAGAACTTGGATTCGGTGTTGAAATACCAAGATCAACGCACCCAATCGGGTGCGGCGAGTCAGGCCGAACTGGAGCGTGCCAGATCCCGTGTGTTGGCGGCGCGACAAGCCCGCTTGGACCAACAAGCGGTTTACAAAACAGCGCTGCTCGAGTTGGATCGATTGCTGGGCTTTGTGCCAAGACGTTTAACTGCGCCCTACCTGAACCAATTGCCGGGTTTGCCGCGTTCTCAGAGTGAAATTCGCGACATCGCATTGGCTGCCAATGCCGATGTCGCAGCCTTGAATGCGGAAGTCAACGCCCAGCAGGCGCAAATGCGTTCGCAGTATTCCAAGCTGATGCCAACGGTGGTGGCCAGCTTGGAAAACGATCAATCGTCCAACAACGGCGGTGTCCTGGGCAGCCGACGCGACGCCAGAGCCTTGGTCATTATGAATTGGTCCTTGTCCTTGGGTGGCAAAGAGGTTCACGCTGGGCGCGAGGCAGCGGCTGATTTGCAGGAATTGCAACAGCGTTTGGAGAAGGCCCGCAACGACGTCATGCAGTCGGTTGACAACGATTTTGCCCTGCTTCAAGCGGCCAGCTTGCGCATCAGTTTGGGGCAACAAGAGCAGGCATCGGCGCTTCAAGTGACGAGCGCCGTGCGAGAGCAACTGCGCGTTGGTCGCATCTCTTCTTTGCTTGATGCCCTGGACGCCAGTGATCGTCTCTATCAGGCGCGAATCCGGCTCACCCAGGCCCTCAGCGATCAAATGTTGGCACAGGCGCAGCTGCTCAAGCATATGCGCCGTTTGGCGGACATCGCCGATCACGCCACACTCAAGATTCAATAATTGAACGAGATCTATATCTCAAAAGGTTCCAACAATGGCTGGCGCATCTGATTCCAACGACGCATCCGAAATTTTTTGGCCCGGTTATGTGGATGCGATTGCAAACTTGGCGATCAATTTGCTTTTTGTGATCGCGGTGATGTGTATTGTGATCTTGAGCTTTGTGCTCGAGGAAACGGTCAAATCCGCTTCGCCACAAGAAAATTTGCCTGAAAGCACCGCGTCTGCGGCGGTTCCTGTTGTGGCCACCGCTGCCCCGGATGTGCTGGACGCATTGGCTGCAGAGAACGCAAAACTCAAAGCCGAGGTGGACGCGCTCAAAAAGCAGTCGGCCAGCAGCAAGCAATCCGCCGAGCAGGCCTCAAACCCCAAAGAGGCCGTGGCGAGTGCTGCGCCCACTCAAAAGGCCAGCGCCCAAGCGGCTTCTTCATCGGCAGCTGCTGATATCGCAGTGAAGGCCACGCGGCAAGACGTTGTGGATGTGCGTGAAGAGGCCAGCAAAAACGCCAATCAGGGCAGCACCACCAGCGAGGCGGTATCGGCCGGGTTGATTGTGAACTTTGATCCGAAAGTGGTGACCTTGTCCACTAAGGAGTCTGCCGATATCGCCGCGCTCTTGCCTTCTTACGGCTCGCTCAGCAATGGTCGTTGGCAAATCACCGTCATCACGCCCAAGGGGTTCAGCGAGGCAGGCCGTTTGGCCTACTACCGCGCGGTGGCGGTGAGGAACGTCCTGTTGCAAGCCGGCGTGCTCGGCAGTGCCATCGACATTCGTGTGCTTGAGAGCTCTCAGCCCGGAGCCAACAACGCGCGGGTGACGGTCAATGCTTTGCCATAAAGCGGTGCACCCATGAAGCCCAGCCTCACGTCATCATTTGTGATGTCTGCCGCTGAAAAGCGCGGCAGAAGGCATTTGTTATGGCTTGCAACCTTGTTGATTCTGCTGCTCGCTTGGGCGTATTGGGCTGCCGTTGATCGTGTTGTCCGCGCCGAAGGGCGGTTTATTGCATCGAATCGCGCACAGTTGGTCCAGCATTTGGAAGGCGGAATTGTCCGGGAGATCTTGGTCAGAGAGGGGCAAACCGTCAAAGCTGGCGATGTTTTGTTGACCTTGTCAGATGTTCAGGCCTCCAACAGCGTGCAGCAGGGAGAGAACAGGATCGATGCGTTGTTGGCCCAATTGGCCAGATTGACGGCCGAGGCCAATGGTTCTGCTGTGATCGCTTTTGATGACACGGTGTCTGAGAAACAAAAGCAACTTGAAAAAGCCGCTTTCAGTGACCGGAATGAAAAGCTGCGGTTGGAGCAGTCGGCAATCCGTCAAGTGATTGGTCAACGACAGGCCGAGCTGTCTGAGGCGCAAATGCGTCTTCAGAATCTGAGCAGTGAGGTTGAGGTGTCGCGTCGCCAGCTGGGCGTGATGGAGGGCTTGTACAAAAAAGGTGCGGCATCTCAGTTGGAGTGGTTGGACGCACAAGGCAGATTCCAGCGGTTGACGACTTCACAGGGTGAAGTGAGTGGTTCTATTCCCCGACTTCAGGCGGCCATTGCCGAGCAGAACGCCCGTTTGAACGAAAGCACCGCTCGCTTTCGCGCCGAGGCAAGGGCCGAACTGGCCGCGATCAGCACCGAAATCAAGCGCTATCAGTTGAATGTGCGCAGCGACACCGACCGATTGGAGCGAAATCAGGTCAAGGCACCACTGAATGGCTTTGTGAACAAGCTGAACTTCAATACCTTGGGGGGTGTGGTGAGGCCGGGTGAGGTCTTGCTTGAAATCACCCCCAGCGAAGGACCGTTGGCGGTTGAGGCGCGTGTTCGCCCAGATGATCGCGCGCACTTGCGCCAAGGCTTACCCGCCAGGGTCATTATTGGCGCCTACGACTATGCCGTGTACGGCGCCCTTGAGGGGCGTGTCGCGGAGGTCAGTGCCGATACGCTCGTTGATGAGCAAGGTCAGCGGTATTACCGGGTGGTGATCGCGACCGGGGAGGCGCACGGCCTGTTGGCGTCACAAGTCATTCTTCCTGGCATGACCGCCCGCGCCGATGTGGTGGCAGGGCAAAGAACGGTCTTGTCTTTTCTGTTGTCTCCTTTGTTGCGTTTTGCGCAGCAGGCCATGACAGAAGCCCGATAAAGAAATGTTCATTTTTCCGTCTCAGCCTGAAAGGTTCATATGAAGCGACTCAAGCCTTATTACTTTTTTGTCGGCGTGCCCATTTTGTTGGTAGCACTCGGTTTTGTTGTGTTCTTTGATGCTGTGGCGGCGACGATGCGGGGCAATCCCCATCCGCAAATCAACTACATCATCTTCGTCTTGATCGCAGTGGGCGGCGGCATGATGCTGCACGCGGTGCACCGTATGAACCGCGAAGGGGCGTTTTTGCAAACCTTCTTTCGGGCCGCCAGAGACGGCGCTAGCACCGAGTCCTTGCAAATGATTGTTGCCAGCGAGCGCTACGATGTGTGCAGTGTGCTGGAGTTGGTGGCGGAAACCCAAGACGCTCCCATCAGCGATGTTCAACACGCTGCCATGGAGTCTGAAATTCACCGTTTCGAATCCCGTCAGGCTTCTAGGCTGTTTCTGCCGCAGTTCCTCTCTGGGGCCATGGTCGGTTTGGGTTTGCTCGGTACTTTTATTGGCTTGTTGGGCGCCTTGGAAGAGATCGGTAAGTTGATTTCGGCGTTCACCATGGTGGAGTCGGGCAATGCGTCGGCTGCGGTGAGAACACTGGTTGAGCGTTTGAGTGCTCCGATGAAGGCCATGGGTGTCGCCTTCAGCGCTTCGTTGTTTGGTGTGTTGGGCTCGCTCATCATGAGTGTGCTGATGGTGGGGGTGAAGCGCTGCTCCAGCGAGTTGGTGGGCATGGTGCATTCGCGGTTGGTGTACTTGACTGATTTCTCGCGCTCTGAAAAAGGTGGTGCACAGCACGGAGATGAAGTGGTCGCCGGTTTGAACATGGTGGCCGAGCAGTCGCCGCTGCTCAAGGCCATGGTGGTGGCTGTGGAGCAATCGGAGCGCCGTGTTCGCGACCTGATCACGTCGATCAGCCAGCTGTCGGCCAAGATTGAGCGAAACGAGGTGCAACTGTGGTCCAGCATCAACGACAGCTTGTTGAGCAATGAGCAGCGTCAGCAGGCGTTGATGGATGGCTTGCAGCAGACGGTACAAGGCGTGCGTGACATCGCCCGTGAGGTTACCCCCGCAGCGTACCGTGAAAACATTGTGGTGGACACCTTGGTTGGGCAGCAGACCCACTTGGAAAACTTGTTGCGCACCACCGAAGCGTCTTACACGCAATTCGCCAAGTCTTTGGCGCATCAGGGTGAGGTATTGGCTCGGCAGGAGGTCGCGACGCAGGACGTTATCCAGCTGCGCACGGTGATGTCCGAGCAGCAGCGCAGTGTCCAGCAAGCCCTCACCACCCTAAGTGCCAGCTTTGCCAGCTTAGACCGGGTGATTCGCGATCACTACGAACTCATGATCAAACAGCGACAGACCGACGACAGCAAAGCACAGCAGCTGGCCGCAGCGGTGCGCGACCAAGGCGAGGTGTTTACCCGTTTGATTGAACGCATCGAGGGGCTGCATCACGAGCAAGGTGCGCAGCAAGAGCGCCAGCTGATTTTGTTGACCCAAGAGCTGGGTCGTTTGGGTGCGGGCAAATCGCAGCAGTGACAGCCAAGGCCACAAGCCGTACGAATTGACATCAGGGTGATCCCATGAATCCAGTGATACCGAACTCTTCAGATGTGTCGCCTGCGTTGATCGTGGCGCAGGCCAGTATCGGTGCTTCAGCCCCAGGTGCCGTGTCTGTTGGCGCGATCGACAAAGCGGCGGCAGCGGTGCCGCGCAACGTCGCGGTGGTGCTGGTTCAGGGCGATGGCGCAAACAAAACGTTTGCACTGCCTGTTTCCGCGCAGGACATCAAATCGGTGGAGGTGCTGGATCTGGATATGCTGATCCAGATGACCAACGGTGATGCCATTCTGTTGAAGGAAGGGGCGTTTTTGGCGACCACCGAATCCGTCACCAAGGTCAGCTTGGCCGGTGGTCAAACCCTCGCTTTGGGAGATCTCCTCAAAAGGGTGGGGGTGGTGACGCCGTCCGAATTGGCCAACTTCCGGATCAGCTCGGCTGAGCTGCAGCTCAGCGAGCCGCGGCCGCCTGGTGGACAAGGTTTGAACTTGGGTTCCAGCGACAACGATGCGCAGACGGGACCTGGCGCGCAAGAGATCAGTCAGCTCTTGCAATCGCTCCAGAACGCGAAGTTGGAGCAACAACAGTCGGCGCAGCAGGTGGAGCCGATTCGCCCATTGAAGATCAGCGACAACGACAGTAGACCCGTGATCACCCAACCAGCGGCGGCGCCGGGGACCAACAAGACGTCTGACAACACCGATTCAGGGCAGAACAAGACCAATGTTGAGCTGGTGTGGCGCGCCGACAGCTCGCTCAAGATATCGAACGTGGCGATCGATGCCAGCCAGTACCCGACTGGGCAGGCGCCTACCCTGCAAGACCTGAAGTTGGACAACAACATTGCGGCCAATCCGCTGAAGGTGGCTTTGCAGACTTCTGGGGTGCCGACGGCACCGAGCTGGGCGGAAAGTGCGGTACAGGGCCAAGTGAAGTTCACCCAGCTGTCCAGCGCTACGCGTTTGGTGTTGACCCTGGAGGCCGCTCAGCTGTCTCAGGTGCCAGAAGGTTTTTCCATTGCGGGGGTTTTGGTGGATCGGACCGCCACTTCAGCCCAGCGCTTCGAACTGCCCTTGACCGCAGGGGCAGAGTTCACGCAAGTCCCGGTGGTATGGCAGGTGGGTGGTGTTGATTTGGGGCAGTTCCAAGTGCAGGCGCAGTATTGGAATGGCGACGCACAAATCGCCGATGGCGGCCGGACCTTGACCTTTCAGTACCAAGCGATCACCGGCAACGATCAGTTGTACCAAGGTGACAACAATGGGCGAACCATTCTGAAGCTGCCATCGAATGGGTTTGCCTACGATATCAAAGGCACACCCAACGCCGATACGCTGGTGGCGTCCAACGGTGACGACGTGTTGCGTGGCATGGGGGGCAACGACGTGCTCGATGGTGGTCGTGGCAGTGACACCGTCAGCTACGAGCATGTTGGCGACGCAGGTGCCATCGTCAGCTTGGCCGCACCACCGTCTGGCTCCACATTTGTCAGTATCGAAAACTTGCGAGGCTCAGTCGGTGCCGATCGACTGTCGGGCGACGCGCAAGCCAACGTATTGACGGGTTTGGCGGGAAATGACGTGTTGTTTGGTCTAGAGGGCGATGACACCTTGCTCGGCGGGGACGGCAACGACACGCTTGACGGAGGAGCCGGTGCGGATCGTTTGGTCGGGGGCGCAGGGGTGGATGTGGCGAGCTACGCCGCTTCTGATGCGGGTGTGACGGCTTCTCTGGCCAACCCCACGCTCAACACGGGTGCCGCCGCAGGCGATGTTTATGAAGGGATTGAGGGTTTGCAGGGATCGGGCTTTGCCGATCGTTTGCAAGCGGCGCGCACAGGTAGTGTGTTGTCTGGTGGGGGCGGTGCCGACACCTTGATTGGCTCGGATGGGAACGACTCTATCGAGGGTGGCGATGGAGATGATCTGATCATCGCCAGCCTAGGCGACGACACCATCGATGGTGGCGCGGGCGTCAACACGTATTCCTTTGCGGAGGCCCGCAACGCGGTCACATTTTTGGCCACCGATTGGGACAGCTTGACCAATATCCAAGTATTGCGCGGCAGCGACGTGGAATCTGCGGGCGACGTGCTGCATGGCCGCGCCATTGCCGAGCGCATAGACGGCGGCAAGGGTGATGACACGCTGCATGGCAGTGTGGGAGCCGACACCTTGATCGGCGGCGATGGTGTTGACTGGGTGGTGTATGGGGGTTCCAGCGCAGTGGTGGCGGATTCGGTCGATATCTCACGATCCACCGGGCTGGCTGCCGGTGATGT
>JBEIEH010000040.1:0-15409 GCA_040383055.1 Burkholderiaceae bacterium | reverse complement strand
GCCAACTCAGCCCAGCCCAGCGGCCTCGACCACACCATCCGATGGGCCCCCCGCTGCAGCGGCACCCGCTCCATCCAGTGCGGTACCTGCATCAACGCCAAGCAGCTCGCCGGTGGCGACGCCAAGCCCAGCTGCCCCGCCCAAGATCGAACTGCCCTCGACCAAAGCAGACTACCTCAACAACCCAGCGCCGGCCTACCCCAGCGCTTCCAAGCGCATGGGTGAACAAGGCTTGGTCATTGTGCGCACCTTGATTGGCACCGACGGCACCGCGCAGCGCGCCGAAGTCAGAACCTCCAGCGGGTTCGAGCGGCTGGACAAAGTGGCTGTTGAAACGGTCCTCCAGTGGCGCTACGTACCAGGCAAACGCAATGGGGAGCCGGAAGCCATGTGGTTTGATGTCCCTATCCATTTCCAGCTCAAGTGAGCGCACGCCAGAGCGCGTCACTTGGCCGTCAACGTATTCTTTTTCTGGGAGCCTTTCATGAACAACACCGTGGTGGAATCGGGCCTGACCCACGTCTGGACCCAAGGTGACGCGGTCACGCGCACCGTGGCCATCGTCCTGCTGCTGATGTCGCTAGCCAGTTGGGTCATCATTCTGTGGAAAGTGCTGGAACATCGCAGCCGCCGCCGCCAGGCCAAAGCCTGCGAGCGCTTCTGGTACAGCGCCGACTTCAATGCGGGCTTAGCGGAACTGGAAGACCACGACAACAACCCCTTTCGCACGCTCGCCCTTGAGGGGCGCGATGCCACGCGGCACATCCTGCACCAGGACGGAGACACCACCACCCACCTCCACGACAACCTCGACGTGAGCGATTGGGTGGAACGCGCGCTGCGCAACAGCCTGGACGACCATGCCGCACACGCGCAAAGCGGCCTGACGGTGCTGGCATCGGTGGCATCCACCGCTCCGTTTGTGGGACTCTTCGGCACGGTCTGGGGTATCTACCACGCGCTGCTGGGCATCGGCGCCTCGGGCCAGGTGAGCATCGACCAAGTCGCGGGCCCCATCGGTGAAGCCCTCATCATGACCGCGCTGGGCTTGTTGGTGGCGATCCCTGCGGTGCTCGGCTACAACACCTTGGTGCGCGGCAACAAGCGCATCAACCACCGGCTCAACCGCTTTGCCAACGACTTGCACGCCTACTTTGTGACGGGCGCCCGCGTGTCCACAGGCAAGGACGGCGCTATCAGCACACCCCGCAAGGCCTGAGGAGCCACGCCATGGCATTCAAAACACAGGACGATGGCGACGAGGCCTTGAGCGAGATCAACATGATCCCGTTCATCGACGTGATGTTGGTGCTGCTGATCATCTTCATCATCACCGTGCCGGTGATCAAACATGCGGTGCGCGTCGATCTGCCCCAAGCGAGCCATCAGAAGCTACAAGACAAACCGGACAATGTCCGAGTAAGCGTCGACGCCCAAGGACAGTACTTCTGGAACGATGCCCCCGTCAGCGACGCCGAGTTGCCCATCCGGCTCGCTCAGACCGCAACGCAACAGCCACAACCTGAGCTGCACATCCGAGGCGACAAGGCGGTGCGCTACGAGCGCGTGGCCCAACTCATGGCTTTTGCTCGGCAAGCGGGCGTACAAAAAATCGGCTTCGTCACCGAACCGGCCAAGCCATGAGCAGATCCACTCCCCCCTCGCCCCTTGAACGGCCGCCCGCAGGCGCCAACACCGAAGCGCAGGAAATGGATCGCAGCAACACGCCACTCGTGGTCGACAGCGACGAGGTGCTGCAGGGTCGAACCGCGGTGGTCATCGCCCATCGCGGTGTGTATTACCGCTTGCAGGCCACCCGGCAAGGCAAACTGATCCTCACCAAGTGATCTGCGCTGGCCTCAAAGCCCCAGCGCGGCGATGCCGGCCTTGGCGATCTGTGCGTCTTCGGTCGATTTGACGCCGCTCACCCCCACCGCGCCGATGCACTGGCCATCCTTGACGATGGGCACACCGCCTTCGAGCATGCCCTCAATCGCGGGCGCGCTCAGGAAGGAGTAACGGCCACCGTTGATCACGTCCTCATACACCTTGCTCTCGCGCCGGCCCAGTGCTGCCGTGTGGGCCTTGGCCGGGGCAATGTGGGCCGAAATCGGCGGGCAACCATCCAAACGTTGCAGCCACAACAGGTGGCCACCGGCGTCGACAATGGCAATGGTCACGGCCCACTGGTTTTTCTGGGCTTCGGCCTCAGCGGCGGCGGCAATGGCTTTGATATCGGCCAGTTCGAGAACAGCTTGGGTTTTCATGCAACTTTTTCCTTGAAAGAGGGTCTACGAGAGGCATTTCATCCTGAAAACGCCCAAGGCGCGAACCTTATCGCATCCATTGGCACTGCACAGGTCAAAAGTGTCCTTACGGACTTTGGGGTGTCTTGCAGGAGACGGCTCGCCTCCTACAATGCGAGCCACACGCGCCCGTCGGGCGTTGATATGAAGGAGATGGCTCATGAACGGACAAGTTCGATTCGACAACACTTGGGGCACGGTGGCCAGTGCTGAGCAACGCAACCGCGTGCTGCGCAACACCTACTGGCTGCTCACCCTGACGCTGCTGCCCACGGTGGCCGGTGCGTGGCTGGGCATGGCCACCGGCATCACCCGCAACCTCGGCGGCTTCACCGGCCTGATTGTGTTTCTGGGCGGCATGATGGCCTTCCAGTTCGCTATCTACCGGCTGCGCAATTCGGCCGCTGGTGTGGCAGTGCTCATGGCCTTCACCTTCTTTATGGGTGTCATGCTCTCCCGCCTGCTGGGTGTGGTGCTGGGCATGAGCAACGGAACCACCATCGTGATGAGCGCCTTTGTCAGCACCGCTGGTGTGTTCGCCGTGATGGCCACGCTGGCATCGGTCATCAAGCGCGACCTCAGCGGCATGGGCCGTTGGCTGTTCGCGGGCATGATCGCGGTGCTGTTGGCCGGTGTGGTGGGCATGTTCATGGGCAGTTCGGCCCTGATGCTGGCCGTGACCGTGCTGAGCACCGTGATCTTCAGCCTGTACATGCTGTACGACCTGAAGAACATCATCGACGGCGGCGAGACCAACTACATCATGGCCACCACCAGCTTGTATGTGAGCATTTTTGCGGTGTTCCAGAACCTGCTGGCGCTGTTTGGTATCGCAGGCAGCAACGACTGAAACCCATCCACGCCCGAGAAAAAGCCCGGCTTGGCCGGGCTTTTTTGCGTCTGGGGCACAACGGAACTCAGGTAGCCAGCTCAAATACGGCCATGCTCTCGACATGGGCGGTGTGAGGAAACATGTTCACCACGCAAGCCGCCGTGCAACGGTAGCCCGCTTGGTGCACCAGCAAACCGGCATCGCGCGCCAGCGTGGCCGGGTTGCAACTGACGTACACAATGCGCTGCGGCGGCGTCCAGCCTTGGCGCAGCTCGGGCTGTTGGTGCAGATCAGCCAAAGCCTTGGCCAGCGCAAAAGCGCCTTCGCGTGGCGGGTCGACCAGCCAGCGCTGGGCGACGCCGTCGTCCACCAGCATCTGCGGCGTCATCTCAAACAGATTGCGTGCCACAAACTGGGTTGGGGCCAGCCCCAGAGCCCCGTTGTGGGCCAGGTTCTGGCGCGAGCGCGCCACCAGCGTCTCGCTGCCCTCAATGCCAAGCACCTCACCGGCCTGGCTGGCGATGGGCAAGGTGAAGTTGCCCAGGCCACAAAACCAGTCGATCACCCGCTCGTGGCGCTGAGCGCCCAGCAAGCGCAGCGCGCGGCCCACGAGCACGCGGTTGATGTGGGGGTTCACTTGGGTGAAATCGGTCGGCTTGAACGGCATGTACACGCCGAACTCAGGCAAGCTGTAGGACAGCACCGGACCACCCTCGTCGAGCAGCTTGACTGTATCGGGCCCTTTGGCCTGCAACCACCATTGCACACCGTGCTCGGCGGCAAAAGCGCGCAGCCGCGCCAAGTCGGCCTCGCTCAAAGGCTCCAGATGCCGCAGCACCAAAGCAGTGACCTCGTCGCCACAAGCCAACTCAATCTGCGGACAAGTTTCTCGTGCGTCCATACCGAAGATCAGCGCTCGCAGGGGCACCAACATGGCGCTCACGTGCGGTGGCAGCACCTTGCAGACCGACATGTCGGCCACGTAGCGGCTTTTGCGCTCGTGAAAGCCGATCAGCACCTCGCCTTTTTTGTGCACAAAACGCACCGACAGCCGGGCACGGTAGCGGTAACCCCAAGCGGGGCCCTCGATAGGACGCAGCAGGGTCTCGGCCTTGACCTTGCCCAAATGCCAAAGGTTGTCTTCGAGCACCCGCTGCTTGACCGCCACCTGGGCGCTTTCGTGCAGATGCTGCATCTTGCAGCCGCCGCACGCGCCCGCGTACAGACCAAAATGCGGGCAACCGGGTTGGACGCGCTGCGACGACTCGCGGTGCACCGCCACCAAAGAGGCGGCTTCCCAGTTGTTTTTTTTGCGGTGGACCTGGGCGGTTACCCATTCGGTGGGCAAGGCGCCTTCCACAAACACCACTTTGCCGTCGGGGCGCCGGGCGATACCCTGCGCGTCCATGTCCAAAGCGTCAATGGCCAAGCTGCCCTCAGGGCAGTCCGCTGGCCGCTCAGTCGCCTGCGTGGCGATGTCGATGTGCAATTCACTCATCCCCCGATTGTCTCAGCAGTCGGGGATGGCTTTCATCGCCCAGGGCGAGACAAGGGGCTCGTGAGCGAATAACCGGTGCCATGCACCGTTTTGAGCGGCAAGGACTGACGGGTCACCGCCGCCACCTTCTTGCGCAAACGCAGCACCAAGGCGTCCAGACTGCGCGCGTCGTAGCTGTCCTCGTGTTTGCCCAGTGCTTGCACAATTTGATGCCGGGTCAACACACGCGAAGGTGCGTTGTTCAGAGCACTCATGAACTGGTACTCCTGAGGGGTGAGCGACACCACGTGCCCTTCGGGCGTGATCAGATTCCACTCGACGGAATCGATTTTCCAGTCTGAGCTTTGGCTGACGCGGCGCGAAAGGCTGTCGATGACAGCCAGCAACTCGTCCAACTGCACCGGCTTGGTCAAGTAATGGTCCGCCCCTCGGCGAAAACCATCGACCTTTTCGGCGGCAGCATCACGGGCGGTGAACATGACCACACCCATTTGCCGGTGGCGCTGGGTGACTTCGGTCACCACATCAAGACCATCGCCATCAGGCAACATGCGGTCCACCACCAAAATGTCGGAAGGGGCCGTGGCCACGCTGGCGCGCAGTTCGGCGCACGATCCAAGCTCGGTCACCTGATGGCCATGACTGCGCAGAAAAGCGGCAACCTCTTCACGAAGTTCCGCTTCATCGTCAAGCAATGCTATTTTTGACATATGAAATGATGGAAAATGATTTGATATTTTGAACCCAAGCCGCTGATTTGTACAAACGCCATGAGCCAAACTGTCGTTTTATACCGAAAAAGACCCTATTTTTTGACCATCATCGGCTGGATGATGGCCTTTATGGGGTGCTTGATGATGGGGCATGCGGCCGCATCAGAACTGACAATTGACAATCGGTATCACATTCCATTGGAAAGCCACGCCTCCTTCTGGCGCGACAGCACACAACAAGCCCAACCCGAAGACGCAGGCGCAGTGCCCGCCCAACACTGGACCCCCTTGGCCAGCCAACCCTTGTCGCTGGGATTCACCCGAGATGTGGTTTGGGTCCAGTTTGATGCCTTGGCAGAACTCTCGGCGGGGGAACGCCTGTTGGTGCTGGACAACGTATTGCTCAGTGACGTGCGGTTGTACGTCCAAACACCCAGCCGCGATTGGAACGAACTGCCCTCGGTGGCCCGCCTGAGTGGTGCACCCACCATGTACCCCACCTTCGCCATCAACCCGATATCCGGCGAGCGGCACCGTTACTTGATTCGGATCGAATCCACCCCATCGGTGTCGACCTCCATGGGTCTGTGGCAAGCCCAGTACTGGCTGTCGCGCAACGAGAAGAAAGACTTCTTCATGGGTGCGGCCTACGGGGGCTATCTGTTGCTGGTGGTGCTGTACGCCGCCTTCGCGATCTGGACCCGGGATCGCATGCACATGGCCTACACGCTGTACATCGGGGCGAACTTCCTTGCCGCCTTGCTCGCCAGCGCCTGGCCGCGCATGCTATGGCCCGAACTGACAAACACGTTCTGGGACAACGCGCTGGGGGTTGGTGTGTCGCTGCCCCTGGTGCTGGGCAGTTGGTTTGGCGTGTTGATGCTCGGTGTCCATGCCCAATGGCCACGCGCGAGCCGGACCTTGGTCGCCGTCAGCGCCGGCGTGACCCTTATCGGCGTGGTGGGATCTGTGGCTGGACACTATGTGGAAGTGATGCCGCTGGTGTTGAGCTACCTGGTGTTTTTGTTGGTGCTCGGCATGGGACTGGCCACGTATCAGGCGATCCGGGGCCATTCGCCCGCGCAGTTGTTTCTGCTGGCCTTTGGTTTGTACATCGTGGGGGTGTTGGCTCGGGTGTTGCGCAACCTGCTGCTGCTCGAATACCACCTGTGGATTGAGTACCTGTACCAAGCGGGTACCTTCATGCACATGCTGGTGATGAGCGTGGGCATTTTCACCACCTACAGCCGGCTCAAGGCCGAAGCACAAACGGCCCGAACCCGGCTGGAGGCGCAAGAGAAACTGCGCGTGGAGCAGCGCGACTTTCTGACCTTGGTGTCGCACGAACTGCGCAACCCCATGGCCATCATTTCCGCCAGCACCGACAACATGGCCCGCGACAGCAGCCTCAACGACGCGGTGCGGGCGCGCGTGCACAAGATACAGCGCGCCAGCCGCCGCATTCAGGAACTCATGGAACAGTTTCTGAGCAATGAGCGCCTGTTGCAGGACAGCCACCACCTCAAACACGCCGACCACGATTTGCGCGCGCTGTGCAAATCGGCCGCCGCCGACTTGCCTGAACAAGCCCTGCCTGCGTTGGCGTGGCGAAACGGGGACCCGATCGCACTGCGTTGCGATGGTGATTTGGTGAAGGTGGCGGTGTACAACCTGATGATCAACGCGTGGCGACACTCGCCGCCCCAAACACCGATTGAAATCACCACCAGTTCGGACGATCAGTTGTGCACAGTGGAAGTGGCCGACCGTGGGCCAGGTATTCCCGAAGGCGAACAAGCCAATCTGTTCAAACGCTTTTACAGGGGCACCCAATCGGTGGACAAACCAGGCACAGGCTTGGGTCTGTACTTGGTCAAAACCATTGCGGAACGGCACGGTGGCGAGGTATGCGCCAAGGCCCGCAAAGGCGGCGGCACCGTGTTCACATTGACGCTGCCTCGGCAGCAAAGCCCGGCCAAACCTGCGGCTTGAGCGGTGATCAGCGCCAAGCGGCGAGGTACTCGCTCCAATGGGGTTCGTTATCGTCCGCAGCCCACGCTCGGATTGAGCGGCGCACCAACTCTATTTCTTGCTCGTACTCATCGGGCATGAAGCCGCCGCGCATTTTCTGGAAGCGACAGTACATCAGGTAGGTGTTCATGACATCCGTCTCGCAATAGCGGCGGATATCTTCGAGCTGCCCTTGTTGGTAGAGCGAGTAAACCTGTGAACCGTCCACCCCCAGTTTGCCGGGAAAACCGCAGAGCTTGGCCAAAGCGTCCAGCGGCGCGTTGTTCTTGGGTGTGTACATCGCTAGCAAGTCCATCAAGTCCAGATGGCGCATGTGGTAGCGGCTGATGTAGTTGTTCCACTTGTACTCGCGGTTGTCGTCGCCCATGTCCCAGTACTTGCTGGCTTCTACACCGTGGCGCAGCCCCCGGTAATGCAACACGGGCAAGTCAAAACCACCCCCGTTCCAGCTCACCAGCTGGGGCTCGTGTTTTTCAATGCTCCGAAAGAAGTCTTGAACAATCTTGCCTTCGCTCTGGCCGTCGCGGTCCACAAACGAGTGGACCTTCAGGCCTTCAGCGCTGCGAAACACGACACTGAGCACCAGAATGCGCTGGAGGTAGAGCGGCGCGAAGTCGCTTTTCCCTTCAGCCTTTCGCGCCTCAACCCAAGCGGTGTGCACCTGCTCATCGGTGAATGCGGCGGGATAGTCGCCCAAGGCCCGTAGGCCAGCCACATCGGGTATGGACTCGATGTCAAAGACCAGTACCGGCCAGCTCATGGGCCACCTCAGCGCTTGGGCAAATGGGCCAGCGGATCGACCGGCTTGCCCTGCTGACGCACCTCAAAATGCAGCTTCACGCGGTCGCTGTCGCTGCTGCCCATTTCGGCGATGCGCTGCCCCTGACGCACCTGCTGGTCTTCCTTGACCAAAAGGGTTTGGTTGTGGGCATAAGCGGTGATCACGCCGCCCGCGTGTTGGATGATGACCAGATTGCCCAAGCCGCGAATGGGCGAGCCAGCGATGGCCACCACACCATCGGCCGCTGCCACCACGGGATCGCCCAAGCGTCCCGCAATGGCGATGCCTCGGCTGGTCTTTTCGTCGAAACGGGTGATGACGTCACCTTGCACGGGCCACACCAGCGAGAGTCCGGCCAGCCCCCCTGTCGAGGGTGCGGCAGGCTTTGCCGGGGCTGGAGCCGCTGCTGTTGGGGCTGCAGCCGGCGCGACAGGCGCAGTGGCAGCCACGGGAGGCAATGGCCGTGCGGCGGGGGCCTGCGACACCACCGGTGCCGATGCCACCTCGCCAGCCACCGGAGCAACAGCTTGTGGAGGCGCCACACGCAACACTTGGCCCACCTCGATAAGGTCCGGATTGCTCAACTGGTTCCACGCTTGGATGTTGCGCCGATCTTGACCGTATTGAATGGCGATGCGGGTCAAGGTTTCACCAGGTTTGACGGTGTGATAACCAGGTTTGCCGGCATTCTCCGATCCGGCTCCGGGGGTTGACACGGCTGGTGCTGGCGCTGGCGCTCGCGACTGAGGTGTGCGATCGACCACCGGTGCGCGTGAGGTTGGTTTGCTGGTGCAAGCGGACAACACTGCCACCACTACCACAGAGAGCGTCAAGCGCTGCCACGAGCCCGCTGATACAAGGGGAGAAGTCGAAACCATCATCTGCCTACCTGAAAGTGAAATGGGAATGCCGAGCGGGTGCCGCCGTGGGCACACCAGAGCGCTCAGGCCACGCCCGATTTTAGGGGGACGAACAGCACCGCCTCGTGTGTCTGACTCACGTAGCCCTGCAGTGTTCGCTCAATCACCACCAAATGCTGCTGCTTGTTGCCGGAATGCACAGGCGCCACCAAACGCCCCCCCACCTGCAACTGATCAAGCCAAGCTTGAGGGACCGCCTCACCGCCGGCGGCCGCCACGATGCCAGCGTAGGGCGCGCCCTGAGCGTAGCCCACCGAGCCGTCGCCCAACAAAAGGTGGACATTGGGCAAACGGAAGAAGCGCAAGTTCTGACGGGCCTTGTCGTGCAAGCCACGCAAGCGCTCAATGGAATACACCTCACTGGCCAAGGCGCTGAGCACCGCCGCTTGGTAGCCACAGCCCGTTCCGACCTCAAGCACCCGACCCAATGGCAGCGTCCGATCAACGCAGAGCAACTCCAACATGCGAGCCACCACACTGGGCTTCGAGATGGTCTGCCCCAAACCGATGGGCAGGCTGGTGTCTTCGTAGGCCTGATAGGCCAAGCCGTCGTCGACAAAACGGTGGCGCTCCACGGCAGCCATCGCTTGCACCACAGACGGATGGCTCAAGCCCTGGGCCTGCAGCTTGCGCACCATGGCCAAGCGAGCCGACTCGCTTGCGCCCTGGCGCAGCGTGGGGGACGGCGCGTCCGTTGGTATGCTGGCGCGCGCGGTGGACACCGCGCTGCGGACGGCGGCAGGACTGGGTGCCAGTCGGGCCGGAAACGAAGGCCGCGCCTTCGGCGGCCCGGCAGCCCGGTCAGCGCTCATGCGCGTCCCTTGGCATCTGACATTCGGCCTTGACTCAGCTGAGCCGCCAAGGGCCCCCAGTAGGGCAGGCGCTGGTGATCGGTCAGGTCCACCTGCAAGGGTGTGATGGACACATGCCCTTGGGCTGTCGCGTGAAAATCGGTGCCATCGGCCGCATCCATGGCGGGGCCGGCCGCGCCGATCCAGTACATGGTTTCGCCGCGCGGGTTTTGTTGCGCGATCACCGGCTCCGCCGCATGACGGCGCCCCAGCCGAGCCACCTTGAAGCCTTGGATATCCGAGCGCGGCCGGTTGGGAATGTTCACATTCAGCAGCCACGGGGCAACAGCAGGACTTTGGCCCAGAGACGGCGCCAACTGCATCACCAATTCGGCCGCGACTTGCGCAGCGTCCTCAATGTGCGCCCAACCCTTGTCGACTTGCGAGAAAGCGATGGCAGGGATACCAAACAAATAGCCCTCCATCGCAGCACCCACGGTGCCTGAATAGATGGTGTCGTCGCCCATGTTGGCGCCGTTGTTGATGCCGGCCACCACCAAATCGGGCTTGTAGCCCAGCACACCGGTGAGCGCCATGTGCACACAGTCGGCTGGCGTGCCGTTGATGTAGCGAAACCCGTTGGGAGCCTGAGACACATACAGCGGCGCACTCAAGGTCAGGGCATTGGACTTGGCACTGTTGTTGTGCTCCGGCGCCACCACCTCCACATCGGCCACCCGGCGCAGGGCTTCGTACAGGGCGACGATGCCATCGGCGCGGTAACCATCGTCGTTGGAGATCAGGATTTTCATGCGGGCATTCTAGGCGCTTGGGGCGCCAGGCTGTGGTGGGCAATGGGGTCTCGGCAGCGACAAAGAACGCACCGGTGGGGCCCCTACCATGCAAGCTTTTCCCCCTTGGAGCCACTGATGCAAGCTTGGTTGTGCCAAAAGCCCACAGGCGTTGACGCCCTGACATGGACAGAACAGCCCACGCCCACACCTGGGCCGGGGGAGGTGCTGATCGGCGTGGCGGCGGCCAGCCTGAACTTCCCCGATGTGCTGATCGTGCAAAACAAGTACCAGCTCAAACCGCCTTTGCCCTTTGTGCCAGGGGCCGAATTTGCTGGCACGGTGCAGGCGCTGGGCGACGGCGTGCGCCACCTGCGGGTCGGGCAGCGGGTGGCTTGTTTGCAAGGCACGGGCGGCTTTGCCACCCATGTGCTGGCCCAAGCCCAGCTGTGCCTACCGCTGCCCGATGGCTTTGACGCGGTGGACGCAGCGGCCTTCATCATGACTTACGCCACCGGTTGGCACGCCTTGATGGACCGTGGCCAGCTGGTCGCCGGCGAAACCGTGCTGGTGCTGGGCGCGGCCGGCGGCGTGGGCACCGCCGCCATCCAACTGGCCAAAGCGCAAGGCGCACGGGTCATTGCCATGGCAGGTGGCGCCGACAAATGTGCGCTGTGCACAGCCATCGGTGCCGACGCCACGATCGACCACCAAGTGCATGGCCCCACCAGCGGCCTGCGCGACGAAATCAAACGCCTGACCAACGGCCACGGCCCTGACGTCGTGTACGACCCGGTGGGTGGTGATTTGGCAGAGCCGGTGCTGCGCAGCATCGCGTGGCGTGGCCGTTATCTGGTGATCGGATTTGCGTCGGGCCCGATTCCCAGCTTGCCGTGGAACCTTTGCCTACTCAAAGGCGCGAGCTTGGTGGGTGTGTTCTGGGGTGAATTTGCCAAAAAAGAACCGCAGGCCAACTACGCCATGATGCAAACACTGGTGCAGTGGTACCAAGCGGGCAAGATCCGCCCGGTGATCGATGCCACCATGCCCATGAACGAGCTGCCACAGGCCTACGCCCGCATGCAGAGCCGACAGGTCAAAGGCAAACTGGTGCTGGTCAATCCTTGAGAAGATCGGTGCGCTTAGACAACAAAAAAGCCCGGCTAGGCCGGGCTTTGGTGTGTTTTGGGGTGGCTAATGGGACTCGAACCCACGACAACCAGAATCACAATCTGGGACTCTACCAACTGAGCTATAGCCACCACAGACCAACATTATAGCGCGGAAGCCGGGCAGTGGCCGGCCACCACATCAGGGTTTTGGCTGTGAGGCCAAGATCTTGACCTTGAAGCGTTGTTTGAGCGTCTCGTAATAGGCGGCACTCTCGGCGGCAGCCAACCACTGCTTCACTTGACCACGTTCAGCTGCTTGGCGCTGGGCATCGACCGCTTCACGGGGCTGGACTTGGGTGATTTGCGCTACAGCATAACCACGCTCACCCAAATCGACACCCACCCAGGCAGGCAGCTGCCCAGCGGGCGCACCCATGACAGAGTTCAACACCTTCAATGGCAGATTCCCGGGTTTTTCACGCGACACCGTCGTCTCATCGCCAAGACCTGCTGGCGCCTGACCGCTCTGCGCTGCCTTGAGTTGCGCTTGGCCATCGGCTCGCGCCAACTCGGCGGCCTTGCTGGTGATGAACCTTTCTTGCACCACCGCCTTGACCTCGTCCAAAGGCTGGGTGCGGGCGGGCGAGTGTTTGACGATGCGAGCGGCCACCAGACGATTGGCTCCCACTTCGATGGCCTCGGTGTTGCGCTTGTTGTTGATGGCATCCGAAGAGAAAAGCGCCTGCAACAGGCGGGCATTGCCCATCACCGCTTCGGGGGCTGTGTTGGGCGCAGGCTCGCGAAGCACACCTTGTACCGTGCGCAACTCAAGTTTGAGTTTGTCGACGATCGGCTGCAAGCTGTCGGCCTGCTCGTAAGCCAGGTTGCTGAATTGCTCGGCCATTTCGGCGTAACGCTTCTGCGACTGCTGCCGTTTGAGTTCACCCTCCAATTCGGCACGCACCTCTTCAAACGGGCGCTGCTTGGGCGCGCGAACATCGGTCAACTGGATGATGTGAAAGCCAAAGTCGGACTCGACCACTTCCGAGATCGCGCCTTTGGTCAAGGCGAATGCGGCGTCTTCAAAAGGCTTGACCATGGCGCCTCGGGCAAAGTAGTCCAAATCACCACCGTTGGCAGCCGATCCCGGGTCTTGCGACTGGGCTTTGGCCACTTCGGCAAAGCGCGAAGGGTTTTGCACCAGCTCTTTTTGCAGCGCCTCGGCCTTGGCACGGATCGCGGCCTTGGCCTCGGCCGAACTGCCCTCGGGCACACTGAGCAGCACGTGGCTGGCGCGGCGCTCCTCGCCACCCGACAAGCGCGCAGCGTTTTGCTCGTAATAGGCCTTCACATCGGCCTCGTTGAGGGCGATCTGTTTTTCGATGGTTGGCAAATCCAAAACCACATACTGCACATCGGCCTGTTCAACGGTCTTGAACTGGGCTTCGTTGGCCTGGTAGTAAGCCTGCAAGTCGGCGTCGGTCACCACCACCTTGGCGGTGTAAGCCGCAGGGTCAAACGCCAACAGACGCACCGCTCGGCGTTGAAAAAAGGCGTCGAGCGCTGCGTTAGCCACCGCCTGCCCAGCCACAGCGGTGGCACCAATGCCTTCAAGCACCTGCGCACGAGAAATGTCCGCGCGGATATTCGCCTCAAACATTTCGGGTGTCATGCCCTGGCGGCCCAGCAGGGTGCGATAGGCCTCCACATCGAGCTTGCCATCAGGCGTGCGCAGGCTGGCGATGGTGGCGTTGTTGGTCAGTTCACGTGCCAGCTTCTGATCGCTGGTGTAGAGGTGCAGTGTGTCGGCTGCCGTGGCCAGCACACGTTCGCGCACCAGTCGCTCCAAGGTGTTGAAACGGGCCTGCTCGGTGTCGAGCAACTTCACATCGATGCCTGGCATCGACTGGCGCAAGCGGTCGATCTCTTGGCGATGGGCGTTGTCCCACTCGATACGGGTGATATCTTTTCCATCCACCACCGCGACCGCCTCGCTCTGCTCAGAATAGCGCGTGTAACCCTCCACGCCAAACAGCACAAAGGCTGGAATCACCAAGACAAGCAAAATGCCCATCAAGATCTTCTTCTGGTTGCGAATGGCGTCAAACATGTATGGGCACCCCGAAAGCCGTTGAGCGGCGGTGAACACTGGATAACAAAAAAGGCGAACCGGTGTTCGCCTTTTCGGTGGTGGTGGGTGCTAACGGGGTCGAACCGCTGACCTACGCCTTGTAAGGGCGCCGCTCTACCAACTGAGCTAAGCACCCCACCGGAAACCTGAATCGCCTGATCAGTTCAGAGCGTCCTTGAGGGCCTTGCCCGGACGGAACTTCGGCACCTTGGCGGCCTTGATTTTAATCTCAGCGCCGGTGCGGGGGTTGCGACCCTTGCGCGCCGGGCGCTTGGTCACAGCAAACGAGCCAAAACCCACCAGCGACACGGTGCCGCCTTTCTTGAGGGTGGTGCGAATGGCGGTGATAGTGGAATCGAGTGCGCGCGCAGCAGCGGCCTTGGAAATGTCGGCGTGCTTGGCGATGTGTTCGACGAGTTCGGTTTTGTTCACGAAAAGCCCCTCTTCAAATGATAAGAAATATCCGTTGTTGGATGGGTGTTGTGGGCACAGCCCATGCTCGGCACTGCACCAGAAAGAAACGCTCTCAGGGCTGCGCACCTTGGAGCGTTGTCCGATTAGACCCACGCCGCACGAAGCCTGTCAATACGGAGATATCGCACTCACACCACCGCACAGCGCTGAGGACGCGCGATTCTAGACGCATTCGACCAACGGCCACCCGCGTCAAGCAAATAAAGCCGCTCATGTCCGTCCTCGCACGGCCTGTTCCACAGCCTGCCCCACCTCGATGGTGCTGGTCTGACCGCCCAAATCGCGCGTGCGTGGTGCGCCGCTGCCCGGCCGCAGCACCGCTTCAATCGCCGCCAGAACGGCGTCGTGCGCGTCGCGATGGCCCAAAAAGTCGAGCATCATCGCGCCGCACCAAATTTGGCCAATGGGGTTGGCAATGCCCTGCCCCGCGATATCGGGCGCCGAGCCGTGCACCGGCTCAAACAACGAGGGAAAACGCCGATCGGGGTTGAGGTTGGCGCTCGGCGCGATGCCGATGGTGCCGGTGCACGCGGGCCCCAGGTCGGACAGAATGTCGCCAAACAAGTTGCTGGCCACCACCACATCGAACTGATCTGGCCGCTGCACAAAATGGGCGGTCAAGATATCGATGTGGTACTGATCCACCCGCACATCCGGGTACTGTTTGGCCATCTCGGCAAAACGTTCGTCCCAATAGGGCATGGTGATGGCAATGCCATTGGATTTGGTCGCGCTGGTCAGGTGTTTTTTGGGCCTTGAGCGCGAGGTCTCAAAGGCGTAACGCAACACCCGGTCCACGCCAATGCGCGACATCACCGTCTCTTGCATCACGATTTCGCGCTCGGTACCGGCGTACATGCGCCCGCCCACACTGGAGTATTCGCCCTCGGTGTTCTCGCGCACGATCACCATGTCGCTTTCGCCCGGCGCGCGCGCGCTGCCGTCGCGGCGCACCACCGGCGCGCTCACGCCCGGCATCAGGCGCGCGGGGCGCACGTGCACCTACTGGTCAAACTCGCGCCGAAACAG
>JBEIEH010000039.1:0-15423 GCA_040383055.1 Burkholderiaceae bacterium | reverse complement strand
CATCAGGGTGCGGATGGCGCGTTCGTGCGCCGGTGCGCTGCGCGCGGTCACCAGTGCGGTGCGAATGCGCATGGGGGTCTGGTCGTTGCTCTGCAGCCGGTGCAGCGCTTCGAGCACCGGTTTGAACGGTCCGCCGCCCAGTGGTTGAGCGGCCTTGCTCACCTCGTGCTCTTGAAAGGCGCGCAGGCCTTGGGCTTGGTAGACCTGTTCGGCCTCGTCCGAGAACAGCACCGCGTCGCCGTCAAAGGCGATGCGCACCTCGTGGGGGTGGGCGTCGCTGGCGCGCACCGATTGCGGATAGACCCGCGCCGCCGGCACACCGGCGTCCAGCGCCGAGCGCACATCGGCCAAGTTGGCCGACAAAAACAGGTTGGCGCGCAGCGGCTTGAGGTAGCGCCACGGCGGCTGGCCCCGGGTGAAGCTGCCGCGTTGAATCGGCAAACCGTAATGTGTGGCCGAGCGGAACACCCGCATGCCCGAGACCGGGTCGTTGCGCGAGAGGATCACCACCTCCACCGGCTGGCTGTCGGTGGTGTTGAAGTCGAGCAACTTGCGCACCAGAGAAAACGCCACGCCTGGGCGCGCCGGTACGTCCAGCCGTTCGAGCTGCAGCTGCATGTACGAGCGGTCGTCGCGGGTTTCGAAGACGCGGTTTTCTTCTTCGAAGTCGAACAGCGCCCGCGACGAAATGGCGACCACCAATTTGCCTTGCAAGGACAGTCCCATGATGGGCCTCCGACAGGTGTCAGGTTTTGACGAGTTGGTTGAGTTCGATGATGGGCAGCAGCACCGCCAGCACAATGGCCATGACCACCAGGCCCATGCCCACAATCAGCAGCGGTTCCAGCACGGTGGCCAGGTGCATGGCGCGGCGTTGCACCTCGCCCGAGAGCTGTTGGGCCGCGCGCGACAGCATGGCGGGCAGCTGGCCGGTTTGTTCGCCCAGGCGCGCAAACATGGGCACCAGCGCAGGAAAGCGCTTTTTGCTCGCCAGGGCATGGCCCAGTGGCGCGCCTTCGCGCACCAGCACCAGAGCGTCGAGCGCGTCTTGCCGCATGGCGCGGTTCGACAAGGTGTCTGCCGCGGTTTGCAGGGCTTTGAGAATCGGCACCCCAGCATCGGCCAGCATGGCCAGCGTGGTGGCAAAACGCGCCGCGTTGTAGCTGCGCGAAAGCCGCCCCACCAGCGGCAGCGTGAGCCAAGCCGCGTCCATGCGCAGACGCGTGGCCTCGATGCCGCGTGCGCGCCACAGCAGCGCCCCGGCGCCGGCGAGCACCAGCGCCATCAGCCAGCCGTACTGGCGCACGCCTGAGCTGATGCCCAGCATCAGCGTGGTCAGAAACGGCAGGCTGCGCTGCTGGCCGGTGAACACCGAGGCCACTTGGGGCACCACATAGGTCACCAGAAAAATCACGATCAGCACCGAGATGCCCGAGACGATGGCCGGATAGAGCATGGCGCCAAGCAGCTTGTTGTTGAGCGCCGGGCGCTCTGCCAGCTCATCGGCCAGGGCCAGCAGCACCTTGTCGAGTCGCCCGCTTTGTTCGCCGGCGGCCACCACCGCGCGGTAGGTGTCGGAGAACTCGCGCGGGTACTGCCCCAGCGCCGCTGCAAACGATGCGCCGCCATTGACCTCGGCGCGCAGCGCGGCCACGAGACCCTGCTGCTGGGGGTTTTCGGCCTCGTCCGCCAAGGCTCCCAGGGCGCGTTCCAGCGGCAGGCCGGCGGCCACCAGGCCAGCGAGCTGGCGCGTCCACACCGCCAGCATCACCGATGAGAAGGTTTTGCGTCCACCGATGCGGCGGTTGAGCAGCGAGGTCTCACCCTCGCGCTGGCCCGCGCTCACCACGTCCACCGCCAGCGGCACCAGGCCACGCTGGCGCAGCAGGCTGCGCGCGGCCTTGGCGGTGTCGGCCTCGATCACGCCGCGCTGGGTGGCGCCGTCGTTGCTTAGGGCTTCGTACTGGTAGGCGGGCATGGGCTGGGGCGATCAGTCGCGGGTCACCCGCAGCAGCTCTTCGCGGCTGGTCAGCCCATCGCGCACCAGACGCTCGCCGTCCTCTCGCATCAGGGTCATGCCGCGCTGTTGCGCCAGCGCGCGGATCTCGGCCTCGGGCGCCTGGCGGTGCACGAGTGCGCGGATGTCCTCGTCGACCGTGAGCAACTCAAACACGCCGGTGCGGCCTTGGTAGCCGGTGTGGCCACAGTGTTCGCAGCCCACCGGGTGCCACTGGCCGTCGGCGCCCTGGCGTCGGCAGTGCGGGCAGAGCTTGCGCACCAGGCGCTGCGCCAACACACCGAGCAGCGAGCTGGAGAGCAAAAACGGCTCGATGCCCATGTCGGCCAGGCGCGTCACCGCACTCGCCGCGTCGTTGGTGTGCAGTGTGGCCAGCACCAGGTGGCCGGTGAGCGAGGCCTGCACCGCGATCTGCGCGGTTTCGAGGTCGCGGATCTCGCCGATCATGATCACGTCCGGGTCTTGCCGCAGGATGGCGCGCAGCGCCTTGGCAAAGGTCAGTTCGATCTTGCTGTTGACCTGGGTCTGGCCGATGCCGGGCAGCTCGTATTCGATGGGGTCTTCCACCGTCATGATGTTGCTGCTGCTGGCGTCCAGCCGCTGCAACGCCGCGTAGAGTGTGGTGGTCTTGCCCGAGCCGGTCGGGCCGGTCACCAGCAGAATGCCGTGGGGCTGCGCGATCAGGCCCTCAAAACGGCGCAGCACCTCGCCTTGCATGCCCACTGCTTCGAGCGTGAGCTTGCTCTCGCTCTTGTCGAGCAGGCGCAGCACCGCGCGTTCGCCGTGGGCGCTGGGCAGGGTCGAGACCCGCACGTCCACCGCCCGGGTGCCGATGCGCAGGCTGATGCGGCCGTCTTGCGGCAGGCGTTTTTCCGAAATGTCGAGCTCGGCCATGATCTTCAGGCGCGAGATCAGCGCCGCGTGCAGCGCCCGGTTGGGCTGCACCACCTCGCGCAGCGTGCCGTCGACCCGAAAGCGCACGCTCGAATGGCGCTCGTAGGGCTCGATGTGGATGTCGCTCGCGCCGTCGCGCGCGGCCTGGGTCAACAGCGCGTTGAGCATGCGGATGATGGGCGCGTCGTCGGCGGTCTCCAGCAGGTCTTCGATCGCCGGCAGCTCTTGCATCATGCGGCTCAAGTCGGCGTCGCTTTGCACTTCGCTCACCACCGCCGCCGCGCTCGATTCGCCTTGGGCGTAGGCGCTGCTGATGCGCTGGGCCAGCGCCTCGGGCGCTTCCCACACCACGGCGCTCACCGGGTGCACCCGCATGATTTCACCCAGCGCGCTCAGGCGCTGCGTTTGGGTGGCGGCGTTGGCCAAGGCAGTGGACGAGCCCAGCAGCACCAGCGACTCGCCGTCGTCTTCCAGCAGCCACTGGTGTTCGCGCGCAAAGGCGTAGGGCAGCGGGTATTTCATGGCTCAGCGCGGCGCCGGGGCTTGTGGGGCTGCGTGCTGCGGCGGCAAGGCGGGCAGCACCGGCGCTTCGTTGATGGGCGTGGCGCGGCTCGGCTCGGGCTGGGCGTTTTGCTGGATGGCGCGCATCAGCTCGTAGCGATCGGCGCTCAGGCTCTGGGTGGCGCGCGCGTCGCGCAGCACCACCGGGCGAAGAAACACCATCAGGTTCGACTTTTTGCGACCCCGGTTGTTGCTTTTGAACAGATTGCCCAGCACCGGCACATCGCCCAGGCCAGGCACCTTGTTCTCGTTGTCCGAGTACTCGTCTTGCAACAGGCCACCGAGCACCACAATCGCGCCGTCGTCCACCAGCACGGTCGACTCGATGGCGCGTTTGTTGGTGATCAGACCCGTAGAAGAGTTCACCGACGAGGCTTGCACGCTGCTGACCTCTTGGAAGATGGTCATCTTGATGGTGCCGTTTTCGCTGATCTGCGGCTTGACCCGCAGGGTCAGGCCCACGTCTTTGCGCTCGATGGTCTGAAACGGGTTCACCGCGCCGGTGTTGCTGTTGTTGTTGGTGTATTGGCCGGTCACAAAGGGCACGTTTTGGCCAATGACGATCTTGGCTTCTTCGTTGTCCAGCGTCAGCAGATTGGGCGTGGACAAAATATTGCCGTCGCCATTGGTCTGCAGAAAACGCGCCAGCAGGCCCAACACGTACACACCATTGGTGTCGCGCACCACCCCAAAGTTCAGGCCTTGGCTGGGCGTTTTGTTCAAGCCGCTGGCCAGGTTGACGATGTTGCTAGCGCCTGCGCCGAAGTTGGTGCCCAGCAGGCCAATGAGGCTGTTGCCGTCCTTGCCGATCGGGCCTTGCCACTGGATGCCGAATTCGGCCGCCTTGTCGGCGTTGACCTCGGCGATCAGGCTCTCCACATACACCTGGGCGCGGCGTGCGTCGAGTTGGTCGATCACCGCGCGCAATTGGCGGTATTGCGGCTCGGGCGCGGTGATGATGAGCGCGTTGGTCGCTGGATCGGCCTGGATTTGGCCGCCGGTCGACGGTTGTGCGCTCGGCGCCACCGGGGCGCTGGCGCCGCCGCTGGTGCCACCTGTGGCCGGGCGGTTGGGCGTGCCACCACCACTGGCGCCCGCACCGCTGGCCGCAGCGCCACCTTCGCCCGCGAGCGCGGCGCGCAAGGTGGTGGCCAGTGCCACCGCGTCGGCGTTTTTCAGATACACCACATGGATGTTGCCGCTGGCGTTGTCCGAGCTGGGCACGTCCAGCCGCGCAATCAGCGAGCGCATCAGCGCCAGGCGCGCCGGGTTGGCGGCGCGGATCACCAAGCTGTTGCTGCGCGGTTCGGCCAGCAGGGTGTTGCGCGCACCGGTGTCGGTTTGCCCTTGGGCGGGCGCAGTGGTGCCACCGGTGGCGCCGGGCTCGATCAGTTTTTGCAACAGCGGCACCAGGTCGGCCGCCACCGCGTGGCGCAGGGGAATCACCTCGATGTCGGTGGCGTTGGCCACGTCCAGTGCGGCCACGATGCGGCCCAGCCGGCGCAGGTTGTCGGCGTAATCGGTGATCACCAGCGCATTGGTGCCGGGGTTGACGTTGATGGTGTTGTTGGGCGAGATCAAGGGCCGCAGAATGGGCACCAGGTTGTTCGCGTTCTCGTGGTTGAGTTTGAAGATCTGGGTCACCACCTGATTGGCCACCGGCAGCGCGCTGGTGGCCCCGGCGTTGACGGTGCCGCTTTGCAGCTTGGCGTCGGCGTCGGGCACGATTTTGTACAGGCCATCGCTGTCGATCAGCGCAAATCCCTGCAGTTGCAGCGCGGTGCCAAACTGCTTGAGCGCCTGGGCTGGCGCCACCGGCCGTTCGGTCGATAGCGTGATGGTGCCTTTGACGCGCGGGTCTACCACCACGCTGCGCCCGCTGATGGTGGCCAAAGTGCGTGCCACCGCCTCGATGTCGGCGTTGACAAAGTTCAGGCTCACCGGTTCTTCGCGCCGCGACTGGGCTTGCGCGGCGCCAGCCAACGCCGCCGCCAACACAATGGCGTGCACGGCGCGAGACCAGGTGCGGCGAGGAGGCTTAAGGGCTGTCATGGGTTTCATCCTAACCAATCTGAATCACCGAACGGCTGCCTTGCCGTCGGCCAATGATGTTGAGCAGGTTCGCCAACGCGGCCTCGCGTTCGGGGCTGGCGCTGGCCTCGCCGCTGAAGCGCAGGCGCCCGCCCACCCATTGGCCTTGACCCTGCAGCAGCAGATCACCGCGCAGGGTGCTCAGTTCCAAGCTGCTGCGCTCGGGTGTGCTGCGCAGCTGCAGCGCGTAGCTGCCGATCGGGCGCAGGGTCGACAAGCGGGTGGCCATGTCCAGCACCTGGGCATCGAGTTCGCCGCTGGCGCTGGCGCGTTGCCGCGCCACGTGCCCTTGCCAGGCGCCCAGCTGCAGTTGTAGCGCGCCGTCGAGCTGCAGGGTGTTCCAGGGGGTGCCCAAGCCACTGAGCCACTGGGTCTGCCAGCGGCTGCTGTGGGGGTCGAGCCACCAGCGCAGGCCCGATGTGCTCAGTGCCACACCGCCTTGCAGCGGCTCGCTGGCGCAGCAGGGCAGCCACAGCTGCAGGCCCAGCGCCGGGCCGCTGTGCCAGCGCGGGCGCAGCGACCAGCGCACGCCCTGCGGAATCTGGCTGCGGTCGGCGCTGCCGGGGCCGGCGCTCAGCAACCAATCGGCTTGGCCTTGCCAGACCGTGCCGCTGGCGTTGGGCCATTGCACCCGTTGGCCGCTGGCTTGCGCCACGCCCTGTGCCAGCCAACTGGCGGGCGCAAACAGCAGCAGCGCTGCCAACAGGCCCAGTGTGCCGCCCACCATCGCCAAGCGCGCGTTCATGGCGCGCTGGCGGCAAACACCATCGTGCCGCTCCATGTGCCATCGGGCGCGGCGCGCAAGCGCACCTGGCTGGGTTTGAGCTGCGCGTTGAGCCGCACGTCGGCCAGCCACGTGGTCCATTCGGGCGCCGACACCGCCGCCAGGGTCACCAGCACCGTGTCGCCTTGAGCGGTGAGTTGTGCGCGGTCCCCCAGTGTGGCGCTGACTTGGCGCAGGCGATCAAGCGCCGGTGTGTCGCCGGGCGCACGCGCCTGGGCTTGCAGCGTTTGGGCCTCTTGTGCCATGTCTTTGAGGCGTTGCAGCGTGGCCCGCTCGGCGGCGATGCGCGCGGGCGCTTCGCGCCAGATGGCGATGGCCGGCGCCAGTGCCAGCCACCACAGCAAGGCCAAGCCCAGCAGCGTGGCGCCCCAGCCCAAGGCGCGGCGGTCGCGCTCGCCCAGTTGTTGCCAGCGTTGCAGCAGTGGGTTCGGTGTTGGGGGTCGGTTCATCGGCGCACCACCAGCGATTGGTCTTCGGTCTGCGCGGGCATGCCGGCGGCCTGCAGCCGGCTCTGCCAGCTGTTGAGTTGCGCGCTGCTCAGCGCTTCAATACCCAAGCGGGTGCTGCTGGCGTCGTGCTCAATGGCGCTGAGCCCGGGCCACGTCTGGCCAGCGGTGGTTTGGCCCAGTGTGGCCAGCAGCGACTCCAGGTCGCCCGGACCCACCGCGCCGCTGCGCTGGCGCAGCTGGTCGAGTTCCCGTTGCATTTGCAGCACCGGGTCGATCACCAGCGTGACCGATGGAAATTGAGCCTGCAGCACTTGGCGCTGCTCGGCCTGGGTCTGTTGCAGCTGTTGGCGCAGTTGCCAAGCGTGCAGGTTCAGGCCCAGCAGCTGCACCGCCAGCAAGGCCAGCATGCCCCAGCGCAGCGGGCGCCAGGCCCGGTCGTGGCGCAGGGTGCGCCACGCTTCGCGCCAGCGCTGCTGGCGGCGGCGGTGGGCCGATTGGCTGAAGTCGAATTGCGCCAGGTTCCACGGGCTCTTGGCCGCGTGCAGCAGCCAGGTGTCTGCCGATTCGATGGCGCAGCGCACGCCCAGCGCGGTGTCGGCCCTGGCCACACTCACCGCGTCGGCCGACCAATGCACGGTCTGTTCGCGCAGGCCCAAGCTGTCCAACAGGGGCGCAGCCACGGTCAGCGGCCAGTGGCTGCAGCCGGCTTCGGTGGCCAACGACAGCCAAGGGTGTTCGCCGTCGGGTGAGCTGATGCGCGCCAGGGCTGATCCGGTGTCGCAGGGCCACAGGCTGGGGGCGATGCGAGCGGGTGACACACCGGCGTTGTTGAGCGTGTCCACACATTGCTGCAGGCGCGCACGGTCGCAACAGGCCACCCAAGTGGGCTCGCCAGCCCGCAACTCGCCAGGCAGGGCAAAGTGCAGGCGTTCGGTGTCGTGCAGCAGCCGGTCTTCGAGCAGTCCGTCGAGCGCGGCGCGCAGTCGCGTGCCCGACACCTTGGGCCAGTTCACCCGTTGCCACGACACCCAGCGCGCGGGCAGCACCAGGGTGCAGTCGGCCTCGGGCGGCAGCTCGGCCGCCGTGCCCGAGCCGTGGGCCACCACCTGAACGCCGTCGGGGCTGCGCACCCAGTCCCAGGACGTGGGGGGGGCGTCGGCGTCGTTGGCGAAAGCGGGGGTGAGGATCAGCACAGGGTGTGGGGTGGTGTGGGTGGGCCAAGGCGGCTCTTGCCGGGCGGGGCAAGGCCGATTCTAGGAGGATGGCGCCGTGGCCGAATACCGTTCACGCCAGATCACCCGGATGTCCAGGCCCTGGCGCTGTACCAGCGAGCGTTCGGCCACCAGCGATTGGTCGAGCCGCAGCTGGCCCCGCACTTCAAAAAACTGGCTTTGCACGCCAAAGCGCTCGGCCTCCATCACCCGGTCGATGCCGGGCAGCACCGCTTGGGCATCCGACAGGGTGCGAAAGGGTTGTCGTTCGCGCGCTTGGATCAGGCTGCGCGCGCCCGACAGGTCAAGGCCCGGTAGGGCGGCCAGGAGCACCGTTTCAGAGGCGGTGTTGAGGTTGATGGGGGTGTCTTGCGGCAGCACACACAGGTGCGGCTCTAAGCGGCGCAGGCTGGCGTCGCTGATGCCCAGCCAACCGAGCTGGCCCAGGCGCTGCGGGCGCAGGGTGTGGGGCGGCGCGTCCGGTCCGCGCGGTGCGTTGACGGTGCGCAACAGCCGCTCGGCCGCCGTGTCCACCTCGGCCACCGGCAAGCCCAGCTCCCGGTACAGCCGCCGCAGGCTGCCCAGCTCCACCACCGACATGTCCGCTTCGCCCGGCGTGTTGTCTTCGCGCGGCACCACGTTGTTGAAATTCAGGCAGGCCTGCATGTCGCGGATCTCACCGGCCAAAAAGGCGTCGGGCAGGCCTTCGGCATTGCCATCGGCGGCCAAAAAGGTGCTCAGGCGCGCCTCGGCCAGCGGTGTGGCCCAAGGTTCACCCAAGTGATCGGGGTTGCCTTCGCGTTGGTTGGCGCGAGCGTCTTCGCGCAGGATCAGCCGCGCCCAATCGAGCGCGCCTTGCAAAATCAGCGCGGCTTGCGTCCGCTGGCGCTGGGCCTGCTCCACCGCCACCGCCTGCCACTGCTGCCACAGGCTGGCCGCTGCCAAGGTGGCCACCAAGGTCACGGTCAACATGGCCAGCAGCAAAGCGCTGCCGCGCTGGGTGGGGGGCAGGTGGCGCGGCGTCATGAGCGCGAGAGGATCAAGCCGGGTTGCACCCAGTCGCGTTGCAGGCGACCCGACAGGCCGGGGGCGTTCAGGCCGTCGAGCACCACCCGCACACCGTCGGGCAGCCCGGCGGGTTGCCCCGGTGGCGCTGCGGCGCCGCCGTCGGCCGCCGATTGCGGATTGACCCAGCTGCCGCCTCGGTGAAAGAACACCTGCCAGCGATCGGCGGCCGCCACTGGGGTGGCGCTGTCGCCCTGTTCGCTGGCGATGTTGCCGCCGCGCGCCCACAGGCCGGCGCGCTCCCAAGCTTGGCGCAGCGATAGGTTGTCGCTCAGCGCGCGCGACTGCCAACGCGTCCATTCGGCGCGCTCGGCGCCGGGGCGCACCGCCCACGCCACCACCCGCAGGCCAGCGCTGCCGCTGGCCGATTCCGCGCTGTCGCGGCGCACCAGACGCAGCACCAAACCGTCGTATTGCAGGCTGGCTTGCAGCGCCGCGTCGGTCTGTATCTCGTCGAGGTCGCGCACCCATTGTTCCAACCCGGCCGACAGGCGCTGGGTGGCTTGCCCTTGTTCGCGCGTCAGGGTTTGGGTGCGCACCATGGTGTCTATCGACTGCCAACCCAGCGCCGCCATGATGGCCATGATGGTCAGCGCCACCAGCACCTCGATCAGGGTGAAACCACGGGCTGCTCGCATCAGAAACGCCCCACGATGGTGGCAAAGCTCAGCAGGCGCGGCGCGCTGTCGTCGCCGCTGCGGCTGGCGCTGGCGTCAACGCGGCGAAAGTTCGGGTTGGGGGTGGGCCGCACTTGCAAGCGCACCACCAACGTGCGTCCCATTTGTTCGCAGTTGAGCACCGTCTCGCCGGTGTCGGGCAGCTGGCGCAGCAACCGCAGTTCGGCCAGCGCGTTTTCCACACACAGCTGGGCCAGCCACTGCTCGGTTTGCCGCTCGGCTTGGCGCGTCAACGCGCCCGAGGCCTGGATGCCCGCGCCCAAGGCGAGGGCCAAAATGGCCAGCGCCACCAGCACCTCCAGCAGGGTGAAACCTTGGGCGTGGCGGCGTCGCGTCATGGCGCCTCGCGCTGCCAGGCGAAAGCGCCCAGGCCGTCGGTGGCGATCCACAGCCGCGCGTCGCCTTGCTGCAGCAGCAGGCGCTGGGCGCCGATCAGCGGCTCCGGCCCGAGCGTCAAACGCTGGGCATTGGCCGGTTCGGTGACGCGGGCGCTCAGGCCGGGGCTCAGCCATTGGCGCGCTTGGTCCAAGGCGTCCGCTGCGCCGGCCCCTGGTGGAACGCCCACCAATCGAAAACCGCCAGCGGTGGGTTCCCAGCTCACCGCCACGCCTTGCAGCCGCGACTGCACCCGACCGGCTTCGAGCAAAGCCACCAAGCGCTGCGCTTCACGCTCCAGCGCTTGGGTGTCGCTGTCGCGCAGGGCCAGCGAGACGGCTGCCGTGGACAGGGCGATCAGCGACACCACCACCAGCAGCTCCAACAACGTGAAGCCATGGGGGGATGTGCGCGGGTTCCGCCGGGGCATGGGGTGTTCGCCGGGCGGCGGGCCGTTTACTGCCAGCTGCCGATGTCGGCGTTGGGGCCGTCGCCCCCGGGCTGACCATCGGCGCCGAGCGACATCACATCGACCTCACCCTTGAGGCCGGGGTTGAGGTACTGGTAGGGCCGGCCCCAGGGGTCGGTGGGCAGTTTCTCCACATAGGGCCGCCAGTTGGCGGGCACCGGCGCTGCGGCGGGTTTGCTCAGCAGCGCGGTGAGGCCTTGCTGTGTGGTGGGAAAACGCTGGTTGTCGAGCTTGTAGAGCTTGAGCGCCTGCATGAGGTTGTTGACGTCGGTGCGCGCCGCGGTGGTGCGCGCGTCGTCGGTGCGGTTGAGCACATTGGGCACGATCAGTGCGCCCAGCACCCCAATGATGACCAGCACCACCATCAGCTCAATCAAGGTGAAGCCGCGTTGGCGCAAGCGGGACATGGTGGCGGGGACGTGTGTCATGGCGGTGGAGAGCTCAATGTCGGTGAACCGCAGGTTGCGGGTCTGTGATGATAATGCGCGCATGTCTGTGCTCAAGCCATCCCTGTCATTCCGATCCACCGCCGTCGGCGGTGGCGCCCGCCGCCGTTGGGGGCTGGGCTTGGCGACGCTGCTGGTGTGGCTGGCCGTGGGCCTGAGCGCCGGTGCGTGGGCGCTGCGGTGGCTGGGGCGGCCCGCACCAGTGACTTTGCCGGCGCAGGCGGCGCCCGCACCCAGCGTCGAGCCCCAGGCGGTGTTGACCGCTGTGCGAGGCACCACAGCCGCAGCGCAGGACCTCACCGAGGCCGTTGGCGCCTGGCAGTTGCTGGGTGTGGTGAGCACACCCGATGGCCGGGGTGCGGCGTTGCTCTCACGCAATGGCGAGCGCGCCCGGCCGGTGGTGGTGGGGCAAGCGCTGCCCGATGGTGGCTTGGTGCTGCAGGGCATCAGCGGGCGCGAGGTGCGGCTGGGGCCTCAAGCCCAAGGGCCGACCACCCAAACCCTGCGCCTGCCCACGCCGACCCCGGGCGTCCAGGCGGGGTCCACCGGACCCACCCCGCCTGCAGGGCCCGCCGTTGTGCTGGGGCAGTGAGGGCGCGTTTCAGCGCCGCAAGAACAGCCGGTAGGCCGGGTTGCCAGTCTCTTCCACATAGGGGTAGCCCAGTGTGCTGAGGAATTTGGCAAAGGCCTTGTCGTCTTTGGCCGGCACTTGCAAACCCACCAAAATGCGGCCGTAGTCGGCGCCCTGGTTGCGGTAGTGGAACAGGCTGATGTTCCAGCCCGGGCGCAGCAGGTTCAAAAACTTGGTCAACGCACCCGGCCGCTCGGGAAACACAAAACGCAGCAGCCGCTCGTCTTGCGACAGGGCCGAATGCCCGCCCACCATGTGGCGAATGTGCTCTTGTGCCAAGTCGTCGTGGGTCAGGTCCAGCGCGTGGAAGCCGTGTTTGCCGAAGTTGGCTGCGATCTTGGCGCTTTCGCCTTTGGCCTGGGTGGTCAGGCCCAGAAACACATGGGCGCGCTGTGAATCGCTCATGCGGTAGTTGAACTCGGTGACGTTGCGCGGGCCGCCTGGCAAGTTGCCAATCACCTCCAAAAAGCGTTTGAAGCTGCCGCGCTCTTCGGGCATGGTCACCGCAAACAGCGCCTCGCGCTCCTCGCCCACCTCGGCGCGCTCGGCCACAAAACGCAGGCGGTCGAAGTTCATGTTGGCACCACACAAAATGGCGGCGTAGGTCTCGCCCTTGGTTTTGTGTTGCGCCACATACTGCTTGATGGCCGCCACCGCCAGCGCGCCGGCCGGCTCCACGATGCTGCGGGTGTCGACAAAGATGTCCTTGATGGCCGCACACACCGCGTCGGTGTCCACCGTCATGAACCCATCGACCAGGCCGCTGGCGACGCGGAAGGTTTCTTCACCCACCAGCTTGACCGCGGTGCCGTCGGAGAACAGGCCCACGTCGGGCAGCGTCACCCGCTCGCCGGCCTGCACCGAGCGCATCATGGCGTCGGAGTCGTTCATCTGCACGCCAATGACTTTGATCTCGGGCCGCACCGCCTTGATGATGTTGGCCACGCCCGAAATCAGGCCACCACCGCCGATGGCGACAAACACCGCGTCCAGCCGCTTGCTGCCCAAGGTCTGCAACTGGCGCAGCATTTCCAACGCCACCGTGCCCTGGCCCGCGATCACATCCGGGTCGTCAAACGGGTGCACAAAGGTCAGGCCCTGTTTTTTTTCCAGCTGCAAGGCGTGGGTGTAGGCGTCGGAATAACTTTCGCCAAACAACACCACATCGCCGCCGAGCTGTTTCACCGCCTCTACCTTGAGCTGCGGCGTGGTGGTGGGCATCACGATCACCGCCCGGGTGCCCAGCTTGCTGGCGCCCAGCGCCACGCCTTGGGCGTGGTTGCCGGCCGAGGCGCAGATCACCCCTTTTTTCAGCTGTTCGGGCGTGAGTTGCGCCATCTTGTTGTAGGCGCCGCGCAGCTTGAAGCTGAACACCGGCTGCTGGTCTTCGCGCTTGAGCAGCACCTGGTTGTGCAGGCGGCGGCTCAGGGTGCGGGCGGGCTCTAAGGCGGTCTCGCGGGCCACGTCGTACACGCGGGCGCTCAAGCTTTTGCGCAGGTAATCAGAGGGGGTGAGCGGTGCGGGTGCGGCGGCAGCAGAGCGACGGGCGGGCATGGGTGTGAGCGGTGTTCGGCGGGGGCCACCGGCTGGCGGCCAAGCCCCGCATGATAGTGGGGGCATCCGCTGGGACGAAAAAAAACCCGGGACGGATGACCGGCCCGGGTATGAATCCACCCCAAGGGGGCAGAGGAGACAAACGTACAATGACCGCAGTATACGGGCGATATGTTGCATTGCAACAAGTGGTACGACAACGTTTGCGTGACAAAGTCATTTTTCGCCTGTTTTGTTGTTTTATTTCACAGTTCAAGCACTTCCATGGAATGCACCGTCACCTGGACCGGCAGCACCGGCACCCGTTCGAACATGGGCTTTGTGGCCGAAACCGGCAGCGGCCATGTGCTGATGATGGACGGCGCGCCCGACGCCGCCAAACCTGAAAACGGCGGCGCCAACCTCGCGCCACGCCCCATGGAAACCGTGCTGGCCGGCACCGGTGGTTGCACCGCCTATGACGTGGTGTTGATCGTGAAACGCGGCCGCCACGATGTGCGCGGCTGCTCAGTCAAGCTCAGCAGCGAGCGCGCCGAGACAGACCCCAAAGTCTTCACCAAGATCCACATGCATTTCACCGTCACCGGTCAAGGCATCCCGGCCAGCGCGGTGGAGCGGGCGATCGCCATGAGCCACGACAAATACTGCTCGGCCAGCATCATGTTGGCCAAAACGGCCGAGATCACCACCAGTTTTGAGCTGGTGGAGGGCTGAGCCCCCAATGCCTGCGCCGTCGACCATCACGTTGGCGCTGGCAGCACCGGAGTTGGGCGCGTTTATTGAGGCGCGGCTGCTGCAGACCCTGCGCACGGAACTGCCGCAGGCCAACAACACAGGCTTTGTGTTGGCGGGGCAAGATGCCGGCGGTCAAGTGGTGGCCGGATTGGTGGGCAGCACGTCGTATGGTTGGCTGCTGGTGAAATGCCTGTGGGTGTCCGATGTGCACCGGCGATGCGGCATAGGGCGCCGACTCATGCAGATGGCGCAAGACCACGCCAGCGAGTTGGGTTGTCACGGCGCTTGGCTCGACACCTCCCATCCACAAGCCCATGCGTTTTATGTCCGTTTGGGCTACGAGGTGTTTGGGGAATTGGCCAATCAGGCTCAGCAGGTCACTCCCCACCACAGGCGGTGGTTCATGCGAAAAACGTGGGCGTGATGCCGCGCCGCCGGGTTCACACCCGGTGCGCCACCGTCGTCATCACCTTGGCCGCGCCTTGCATCAAGGCCTTCACAGGAGCCGGCAACTCGGCTGCACCGTTGTGCTGGGCGTCGCGCGCGTGCTCGGCTTCGTCGGCCGCCATCTGGGCCACCACCGCGCGTGAAGCGTGGTCGCCCGGGGGCAGGCGGTCCAGGTGGCTGTCCAAATGAGCTTCCACTTGGCGCTCCGTTTCCACCACAAAACCCAGGCTCACGCCGTGCCCCAGCCGGCCCGCCAGCAAGCCAATGCCAAAGGCACCGGCGTACCACAGCGGGTTGAGCAACGAGGGCCGTGCGCCCAGGGCGTCCAGCCGTTCTTGGGTCCAGGCCAGGTGGTCGGTTTCTTCGCGGCTGGCGGCCTCCAAGTGGCGCGCCAGGCGCTCGTCGGGCGCGCGGCCGCCAGCGGGCCAGCGCGCGGCCAGGGCCTGGGCGTTGTAGAGCGCTTGGGCGCACACCTCGCCCACATGGTTGACCCGCATCAGCGCGCCTGAGAGGGCTTTTTCCTCTGGGGTGAGCGGACTGTCGTCGGCCACCACGGTGGGCTGCGGCGTGGGCCGGGCAGGCACCGGCTTGGCAAACAGGGTGCGCAGGCCGTTGTCGGCGGCGCACAAAAAGGCGTCAAGGGCGGACATGGCGGCTGGCTCCGGTCGCTTCTCAGCGGTGTTTGAACACGGCGGGGCGTTTGTTCACAAACGCGTCCATGCCTTCTTTTTGGTCTTCGGTGGCAAACAGCGCGTGGAACAGGCGGCGCTCAAACATGACACCGTCGGCCAGATTGCCCTCGAAGGCGCGGTTGACCGCTTCTTTGGCGGCCATGACGCTGGGCAGACCGAAACCGCAGATGGTCAGCGCCGCGCCGAGCGTCTCGTCCATGAGTTTGTCGAGCGGCACCACGCGGCTGACCAGACCGGCACGCTCGGCCTCGGTCGCGTCCATCATGCGCCCGGTCAGGGCCAAGTCCATTGCCTTGGCCTTGCCCACCGCGCGGGGCAGGCGCTG
>JBEIEH010000038.1:0-15594 GCA_040383055.1 Burkholderiaceae bacterium | reverse complement strand
GGCCAGCGGCGCGGGTCTTTGCGGGTGCGCTGCTCCCAATAAATCTTGGCCTCTTTGGCCCAGTTGGGCGTGGGGACGTTGCGGTTCAGGTCCACCCCGCGCGCGTTCACCCGCTTGGCCGGGCGAATCAGCAGCCCATCGGGGTTGAGCGCCGGAATAAAACGCCAGTGCGCGTTCGACGGTGTTTCGCTGGCCAGCCGAATCCAGTGCAGCGCCATCGACGCCGACGACAGCTCGTCGCCGTGCATCGCGCCCACCACCAGCACGCGCAACTGCGGCACGGCGGCCGACACATCGCGCGCAAAAATGGTGCGGCCCTTGACCGACTTGCCCACCGTGGGCTTGAGCTCGGCGCCGGTGCACAGCTGGGCGGTCACATTGGGCAAACGCGGCACCCATTCGGCGCAGGGGTCGGTCGCGGCCACCGGGGGTGCAGGCTCGGTCGGCTTGGCCGCCCGCTCGGTGGGACGGGCCGCCACGGCGGTATGGGCACAGGCCAGCGCCAGCAGCGCGGCCGTGACAAAGGGGGGTGTCAAACGGGGCATGGGCGCTGATTCTATTGGCCGACAATCGGCACATGAACGTACCGCAGCGCAAACCCCACCTCGACCGCTTTGCCATGACTTTGTTGGTGGCCTGCTGCGCCTTTTGGGGCCTGCAGCAAATCCTCATCAAGGTCGCCTCGGCCGACATGCCGCCGCTGTGGCAAGCCTCGCTGCGCATGCTGGGCGCCACCAGCTTGCTGCTGCTGTGGTGCCGCTACAAACGCGTGCCGCTGTTCGAACGCGACGGCACGCTCAAAGGCGGCCTGCTGGCCGGGGCGCTGTTTGCTGGCGAATTTGTGTTCATCTACCTGGGGCTCACCCACACCAGCGCATCGCGGCTCACGGTGTTTCTGTACACCAGCCCGTTTGTGGTGGCGCTGCTGATGCCGCGTGTGGTGCCCGGCGAGCGGCTGGTGGGCCTGCAGTGGCTGGGCCTGTCGCTGGCGTTTGCGGCGGTGGCGGTGGCGTTCAGCGAAGGGTTTTCGCAAACGTCGCCCGTGGCCGGGCAATGGGTGGGCGACGCCATGGGCCTGCTGGCCGGCCTGCTCTGGGGCCTGACCACACTGACCATCCGCGCCACCCGCATGGCCCAGGCCAGCGCCGAAAAAACCCTGTTCTACCAACTGGGCGTCACCGCGGTGGTCGCGCCCATCGTCTCGCTGGCGCTCGGCGAAACCTGGGGCTGGAACTATGCGGCCCTGTCATGGGCCTCGCTGCTGCTGCAGACGGTGGTGGGCGCGTTCGCCAGCTACCTGGCCTGGATGTGGATGCTGCGCCACTACCCCGCCACCCAAATGGCCACCTTCACCTTTTTGACGCCGGTGTTTGCGCTGGTGTTTGGGGTGCTGCTGCTCAGCGAGCCGCTGACTTGGCGGCTGGTGCTGGCGCTGGGCGGGGTGGCGGCGGGGATTGTGTTGGTGAGTCGCCGGCGCTGACCCCACCCACCGCCAGCCCTGCCTCACCGCAGGTGGTGCACCGCCGCCTGCCCGTACACCGGCGTGTCCAGGCCTTCGTAGCGGGCCTTCAGCTGCAGCGACAGGAACTGCGAGTAGTGGCGGCTTTGGTGCAGGTTGCCGCCATGGATCCAGAGCTGTTTCTGGTTGGTCGGCTTCCACATATTGCGCAGCTCGCCTTCCCAAGGGCCGGGGTCTTTGGTGGTGTTCGAGCCCAGGCCCCAGACCTTGCCCACGCGGTCGGCCACCTCGGGCGAGACCAGGTCGGCCAGCCAGCGGTTCATTGAGCCGTAGCCGGTGGCGTAGACGATCAGGTCGGCCGGCAGTTCGGTTCCGTCGGTCAGCGTCACGCTCTTGGGGTGGATACGCTCGATGTTGTTGTGGCTTTTGAGCTTGATGCTGCCGTTGGCCACCAGCTCGCTGGCGCCCACGTCGATGTAGTAGCCCGAGCCGCGGCGCAGGTACTTCATAAACAGGCCCGAGCCGTCGTCGCCAAAATCGAGCATGAAACCGGCTTTTTCCAGCCGACCGTACAGGTCGACGTCGCGCTTCTTCATCTCGTCGTACACCGGGATGTGGAAGGTGTGCATGATCTTGTAGGGCACGCTGGCGAAGATCAGGTCGGCCTTGTGGTGGTCGATGCCGTTCTTGATCGCCTCTTCGCTGTAGAGCCCACCCAAGGCGAGTTCCATCAGCGAATCGGACGGCGCGATGTGGGTGCTGCTGCGCTGCACCATGGTGACGTCGGCACCGTTTTCCCACAGCGCGGCGCAAATGTCGTGGGCCGAGTTGTTGGAGCCCAGCACCACACACTTTTTGCCAGCGTATAGCTCTGGGCCGGGGTGCTTGCTAGAGTGGTGCTGGTCGCCCTCAAAGCTGTCGGCGCCTTCGATCTGCGGCACGTTGGGATAACCCGAGACGCCGAGCGCAAACACCAGCTGCTTGGGCCGCAGCGTCACCTCTTGGCCCTTGCGGTCCACCACCACGGTCCATTCGCCCTTGGCCTCGTCAAAGCTGGCCTTCTTCGCGGTGGTCGATCCCCAGTAATTGATCTCCATCACCTTGGTGTACATCTCCAGCCAGTCGCCCACCTTGTCTTTGGGCGCGAACACCGGCCAGTCGTCCGGGAACGGCATATAGGGCAGGTGGTCGTACCAGACCGGGTCGTGCAAGCACAGGGTTTTGTAGCGCTTGCGCCAGCTGTCGCCGGGCTTCTCATTTTTCTCGACCACGATGGTCGGCACGCCCAGGCGGCGCAGGCGCGCTGCCAGCATGATGCCGCCCTGCCCGCCGCCGACGATGAGCACATAAGGCTGCTCGCTGTAGCCCAGCCGCGCTTCTTCTTCGTGGCGGCGTTCGAGCCAGCTCTTACGGCCTTTTTGGGCGCCGTGCTCGGCGCCTTTGATGCGGCGCGGGCCTTTCTTTTCCTCAAAGCCTTTCAGTTCCACCATCGTGGTCAGCAGGGTCCAGGCTTTGTCTGCTTTCAGGCGCAAGTGGCCGCGCCCACGCGAGACGCGGGTCTCAAAGGTGAACCACGCGTCGATCACGCCGTCGGCCTCGGTGGCCTCACCTTCAAGCTGGAAGTTCGACGCCGCCGTGTCGGCCTGGCGCGCGGCCAGCATGTCGCGGATAGCGGCATGGCCCTCTTGGGTGCGGATGTTCCAGGTGAAGACCACTAGGTCGCGCCAATAGCAGTCGGCGTCGAACAGCGGCAGGGCGGCGTCGGGGTTGCCCGAGGCCAGGGCAGCGCCAAAAGCGTCCAGCCAGCGTTGTGCCCGCTGGGAGGGCGTGGATGCGGTCATGGGTGTGTCTCCTGTGAATGCCGGCCTCGAAACGGGTCGGAGCCTTGTGCCACACAAGACGCGTGCCAAGCGCTCGCCGCGCGCAAGTGCTTGATTCACATGGGCTTGGCACCCAGTCCGCAGCTGTCACACCCCGTGCATCCGTCACACGCCGGAGTGACAGGTGTCACTGCATCCGATGCGGCGCCACAATGCCCATCCGCTTCATGCGCCGGTACAGCGTCATGCGAGACAGGCCAAGACCACGCGCCACCGCGCTCACGTTCCACTGCGCGGCGCGCAACGCCTGCAGCAAAGCGTCGGGCCCCTCGTCGGGCTTAGGTGACTGCGGCGTGGCACGAGTGGACAGGCGCAGCGCCTGCAGCTCGGGCAAATCGTCCAGGTCGATCGGGCCGTCGCCGCTTAGGCTGGCGGCGTAGTCCAGCACGTTGCGCAGCTCGCGCAAATTGCCCGGCCAGCGGTGCTCCATCAAGCGGTGCAGCGCAGCGGGGGTGATGGAGCGCGCGCCCAACAAGCGGGTGATCATGGCGCCTAGATCGCTGCGCTCGCGCAGCGGCGGCAGCTCGATGAGCGCGCCCTTGAGGCGGTAATACAAGTCGTCGCGGAAACGCCCGGCCAGCACCAGCTGCTCCAGCGGCGCGTGGGTGGCCGCGATCACGCGGATGTTCACCGGCTGCGGTTTGGTGGCGCCCACTGGCAGCACCTCGCGTTCGGACAAGACGCGCAGCAGCCGCGCCTGCAACGCCAGCGGCATGTCGCCGATTTCGTCCAGAAACAGCGTGCCGCCGTCGGCCTCGGCAATCAAGCCGCGCTTGCCTTTGGGCGAAGCGCCCGAGAAGCTGCCCGGCAGGTGGCCAAACAGCTCGCTCTCAATCAAGTGCTCGGGAATGGCCGCGCAGTTCACCGCCACAAAGGGCCGGCTGCGCCGCTCGCTGGCGGCGTGCACCGCCTTGGCGAAATACTCTTTGCCCGAGCCGGTTTCGCCGGTGATCAGCAGGCTGATGGGCGTGTTCACCAGCCGCGCCACCCGCTCCACCTGACGGTCGAGCGCGGCGTCGCCGGCCGACAGCGCGGCCAAGGGCGCGGGCACGCGGCGCTCTTCGCGCGGCACACTGGCCACCGGCCGGGTGGGCGGCGGCACCGCCGACAAAAACAGCAACTGCCGCCCGCCCGCCAGCATCACCGCGCGCTGGTCAGACGGCTGGGTCATGACAAAGCGGCCGATCTGGCCAAACGGCAAGCCAAACAGGCGCTCAAAACCCATGCCGATCAGCGGCTCGCCTTGCTCCAGTGCCAATTGCCCGCGCCGGTTGTGGCCGACGATGCGGCCGTGGCTGTCGAGCGCCAGCAAATAGTCGGGCTGCACATCCAAAAACTGCGGCGCCGCCGACAGCCGCAAGATCCAGTCGTGCCGGTGGCGGTATAGAAAAGCCGCGTTCTCGATGTCGTGCGCCGTCATCTTCACCAGCTGCAGCGCCAGGTGCTGGCTGCTCTTGGGCTGGCTGGAACTGAGCTGCGAAATGTCGAGCACCGCGCTCAGCTCGCCCGCGCTGTCGTAGACCGGCGCGGTGGTGCAGGTGAGCGGAATGTGGGTCGCGTCAAAATGGTCGCCCAGGTGAACGGTCAGCGCCTCGCCGGTGCTGATGCAGGTGCCCACGCCGCAGGTGCCCGCGTGCTGCTCGCTCCAGTCGGCGCCCAGATACAGCCCGGCCTTGCGCAGACTGGGCTCGAACACCAGATCGCCCAGAAAGTCCACCGTCACGCCGCGCGCGTCGGTCAGCAGCACCACATAACCCAGCCCCGCCACCTTGCTGTAGAGCGCCTCCAGCCCATGGCGCGCAATCTGCAACAGCGCCTCCATCTGGTCCTGGTGCTCGCGCAGCCGCGCCTGCGGCAGGATCACCGCCTCTTGCATGCGGGTTGGGTCCAGCCGGTGCTCGTGCACACAGCGGTGCCACGAATCGCGGATCACCTGCTCATGCCCCGCCGCCGCCAGCGCCCCCGCGCCATCGGCGGCCACCTGCATCACGGTGGCGATGTGCTGGTGCTGAGAGCTGGTGTGCATGGCGCGACTCCGGGGTGATGGCTGGCGGGCGGTGAGCCTTGCACCATCGGAGCAGCGGAGGGTGGTGTCAATGGGGGGAATACCCTGAAGGCTGCCTGCATCCGGTCAGGTTTTTCAGCCGGATGACAGCCGTCGCCGTAACCTGCTATTCGTTATCCTGCGAGGCGGCCGACCACTGTACATTCAGCAGCGATGGGGCGCACGAGGTTGCCGAGCGACTCCTTCCCGACAAGGCGAACGGATCTTCGCGACCCAACGGAGGCTCTCACCACAATGAACAGGTTTCCCGAAGGCGGGCGTTCGTGATACGCATATGGAGTTGCTGCTGTCGCTGAAAAGCAGCGGCGCCGCTGTTGAATAGGTTATTCCGCCATATGCGGCTGGCCAACAAACACCTATTCAAAGACCTTTACTTCTCAGGTCACCAAAGGTCTTGTCCCGTGATCGACTTTACGTGCTTCTTCACAGTGCCACCAGTCTTGGCTGCTAGCTTCTTCACGTGATTCAGATAGGCAACTACCTCAGTTTTTTTAACCGTCGAAGTAGACGAACCACGGTGAGCGATATCACCACGTTTGGAGACGAAGTCATTCAACTTCTTAGCAGCCCGCGTCGTCGTCATCCTCTCCCACTTCCAGTTCGACGACATGTTCGCCAGTCCCACAGCCGATTCGAATAGGGTATTGACATTAAATGACTTTGGGGTGGCAAACGTCTGGTTTCGCTCTGTCTTGAGTTTCGCAAGGTTCGCGCGCAGTACAGCTCGCCACTTATCATCGGATATGCCCCAAATTGCCAGCTCGTTCTTCTCAGCTTTGAGATCCCGTGCAATCAGCTTCTTGATCTCCTTCGGAAGCGCGTCTGCGTTTGGCGCGTGCTGAACGATTACCTCAAGAGCCTCTTCAGCAATGTCTTCGCAATATGACTCCCAGAACGACGTGATAAGGACGATCGCGGACTTATTGAGGACCTCAAGTCCATAACGGCGGCCGGGCTGGTCGCCCCCTTCTGCGGCGTGAAGCGCCAACAACTTTTCGATGTCTTTGACGTTATCGTCGAAAGCTGTTCTAGCCTTGCTTGGCATACTGTCTCCTGGTGTTGACCACGCAACAAGCTTACTTGAATGCGGCAATTGCGAGGTACACATCAAAACGAACACCGTTCTTCCACAGAGGTGTGCGGTCAGAAGTACCCCAACTAGGTCGTGAAATGCTGACGCTCAGCGGGCGATGATCTCCTTCCTTGCGTCCCGCCGGCAGAGATACGAGTTTCGTCAGCTCTCTAAGAGAAACCACGCTTGCCGATCTGGGTACAGGAGTGATGCGGCAATTGCCAGGGTGGCGACCAGCGGTGTTTGCGGGGCGATCTTCAGCGCAGGCCAGCTGGAAACAAAATCTGCAGTCTTGAACACGTCGTAGCCGATCGACCAAACGAGGTTCTCCCCACCCTCCATGATGCGATCACCGAACTTCACGTAGTCAACGGGCAAGTAGGCACTGAACGCGAGTCCGTCGATCTTCCAGAGGCTCTCATCGAAAACATCTCCGAGATCAAGCTGCACGGCCGCCTTGAGAAGCACGGTAAGCAAATCGACAGGGCGCGCAACTAGGTCCACTGAATTGGAATAGTCGTTTTGACGACGAGCAACCAGGTACTCGAGTGCTCTGTCGCGAGGCAAGTCGCCCCTCGCGACCTTTCCTTCGCATTGAATCAGCGAATTGAAGAGCAAGCCTGCGAGCTGTTCGCCTTCATCTCGTAGGCCCAGTCTCATGCATGTCGACAGCGCCACACAACATCCCGCAGCCTGGGCATCGCTGAAAGAGGCGACAGAGCCACTGTAATGAGCCAAGATGAGTCTGGTCAAACGCCCGTACAAAGCCTCGGCTTCCGCACGCAGCGTTGCGTCCCAGCACATAGCTGTTGCCGCAGCCGACCAGCCAAGCACCTTGGTCACCCTCACAGGTAACTCGTGAAGCTCGCTCACGACACCGCTTCGATCAGATAGCAACGCATACTTGTCAGATTCAAGATCCCTCACGAGTGCCGCTGTCGCGCCGACTAGAGACAGCGCAACGACGTCGACCAAACGCTTGGCGGTGTCGGCAACAAGTTGATGTCCAAGCGCAGGGAGCAACTCGACGGCCAACGTCGCTGCGACTTCCACACTTCTATACGGGTCGCGAGCCTGGGTCGCTCGCTGAAGGAAGGTGATAGCCAACCGATAAGCGAGACTGGCCATCACCTCCGGCTCGCTGGCTGATGGCATAAGTATCGCGCGCACTAGTGACGAGAACTTCTTTGGATCCCAAACCCCACCAACGGCAGAGTAGGCGGCCCATAGCTCGTCATAGTTCCGCTTGATGACCTCGTCGCTGCCCACAGGCCAGGTATGGAGCGCGTGGCGGAGCGAGGAGGCGGGGTCGTTGTCGAACCTAGGGTTCTTACAGAAACCGCTAGAGCCAAACAGGTTCAGCCCCCATACCACCGGGTTCTGCCCACTTTGGCGCAACCGCTGCGAAACCTTCATCCCAATTTCGATGAGATCGAGATAAGCCTTGTGGTCCTGCACAAAGTCGCGACCTTCAATGCATTCCAAGAGCGCGATTGTTCCGGTACCACCTGCGGGCGTATCGCCCGCGCCCTGATCCTGTGCTGCTGTCGCAACCAGCGTTAGTCCAGGGGAGTGTGCATTACCCAGGAGACTAGGCTTGAGCAAGACACCCAGGTCTTCAATGAGACCACCACTCTCGCAGGCGTCGATGATGATATTGCTTTGTTCCGGGGCAGCTTCGTTGAGATTTCTGAAGACATCTGCAAGCGAAAGGGCTGAAGCCGATAGTCCCTTAGGATTCGAGTCACGCAGCCACATGTAGAAGGCACCGGCGGACACACTTCCGTGACCTGCGTAGAACAGGGTGAAAGTATCGGGCTGAGGATCAGTGAAGAGAGCATCCCTCAGAACCTGCCTGACCTCATCGTAGCTCGGCGAAAGCAGCAGGCGCGAACGGCCGGGGTCGTAGTCACCAACTTGTGGCTGAAGGAGCGCGTTGAACATTCGCTGCGCGTCCCGCTCGGCCCCGTTGAGCTTTCCCGCGTGGTCGTAGAGATCGCACCCGATGGAAAGAAGCACTCTCATTGAGTGCCCCCGTAGCGCACGAAGCGCGCCTTCCTCTCCACCTCTCGCGCCATAGCCTCCGCTGACTTGCGAGCTTTAATCTCTTCGATACGTTGGTGGAATTCAGGCGGTGCCTCGGTGATGGATTGCTGAAGCTTGTTCGCTACAACAGGGTGGGCATGGATTTCAGGCAGCGTAACCTTTCCGAACTTATCTGCGGCGAATTCTATTTTCTCTAGCATCTGAGCGAATGCCTCGCGCGGCGAACCCGCAGACGGGGTATCCACTACGTTTCCAACACTCGTGGCAGCAGCCGACACAGTGGAATACATCATCTGAGCGAACTGGCGCTCCATGTCCTTGACAAGCGCGCCGACAACTTGCTCGAGAACAGTGAGATCGTGGTTCGCAATCTTCTCGAATGGAACTGAGGTCTCGGAAGAGTGCTCTTTGAGACCGTTCGTTAGCGCCTGGGGAGCCGCAGGGTGCGCCCATTGGCCCCCGTGCTTGAAACGCTGCGTGTTTTCTGCGCGAAGGTACTTTGAGAGCGCGTTCGCTTGTGCCTTGGCCATGAACTTCGTGAACGAGAGGTGGAAGTCATCCTCACCCACTTCGTCGGAGAAGTAGTTGGCGCGCGTCCTCAAAGGATCTGAAATCATTCTTTCCCTCCATGCAACTTCGCCCGCCGCCGCTCAAAGGCTACGGACCACTTTGTTGAGCAGATCTTAGCTTTGACCGGCAGTACAAGGAGACCTCTGGATCGACACGGCCGACTGCTTTGTAGTGAAAGCGGTCGTACGCCGATCCCGGGCGGCCTCGGCCTTGAGCTGATTACATCGTCGGAGCCCGACGCTCGTGAGCAGCAACTCATGGCCGAGACCCGCCCGTCAGTGAATTGGATCAACCGGTAGCAATCGCTGCACACCTGTCTTCCTGATGTCGTTGTCCCTTCAAGGCAGCGCACGGGTCTTTCGTCTGGATTCGGCGAGGATGGGCTGGGCCTCGATGACCTAGCGGGCGGCCTCGCCAGGCAGGGGAAGGTAGAGCATTCACCTGTGGATAACAAAAGTCGCTATCCAACAGGTGAACCGTTTCAAATCAATCACTTACCGGGCTTTTAAACGGGTTTCATCGCGCCTTCGCTCAACCCAGCCGCGCCACCCGCCCCGCCAGAAACCGCCGGTCGCTCTCGTTGCTGGCCAGCGCGATGGCGCTGGCGTAGGCGCTGCGCGCGGCGGCGGTCTGGCCCGCCTGGGCGAGCACGGCGGCGTGGGCGGCGTGGAAGGGCTGGAAGTCGGCCAGGGGCTCGCGCAGTTCGTTCAGCGTGGCCAGTGCGGCGGCGAGCAGGCCGTTTTCGGCGAGCGCGACCGCGTGGTTGACGCGCACCACCGGCGTGGGCTCCATCGGGAGCAGCGCGGTGTAGAGATGCAGGATCTGGGGCCAGTCGGGCGCGGGCTCGGCCATCTGGCAGGCGCTGATCGCGGCCTTGATCTGGAACGGCCCGGCGCGCTGGCGCCGCAGCGCGGTGTCCAGCCGCTGCCGCCCTTCGGCGGCTTCGTCGTGGCGCCAGAGGCGGCGGTCTTGTTCGGCGGGCGGCACGGTGGCGCCGCTGGCGCTCACGCGCGCGGCGCGGCGCGCGTGGGTCAGCAGCATCAGCGCGAGCGCGCCTTCGATCTCGGCTTGCGCGGGGCAGAGCGCGTCGAGCAGGCGGGCGAGAAACAGCGCCTCGCCGCAGAGGTCGCGCCCAGCTTCATCCGCGTCGGCCGGCCCGGCGGTGTAGCCGGTGGTGAAGATCAGGTAGACGGTGGTCAGGACGGCCTGGAGCCGCTCGTCCCATTGTTCGGGCGGCGGCACGGCGTAGGCGATGCCCGCGCTGGCGATCTTGGTTTTGGCGCGCGACAGGCGCTGGCCCATGGTGGTTTCCTGGTCCAGAAACAGGCGGGCGATCTCGCCGGTGGACAGGCCGCAGACGGTGCGCAGCGTGAGCGCGACCCGCGATTTGGGCTCCAGCGCGGGGTGGCAACAGGTGAAGATCAGGCGCAGACGTTCGTCGGGGATGGGCTCGGGTTCGTCCTGGCCGAGCAGTTCGTTGACCAGCTGGGCCGCCGCTTCGCGCTCGCCGTCGCGGCCCTCGGCGCGCAGCTGGTCAAGCGCCTTGCGGAAGGCCACGCGGATCAACCAACCCTGTGGCGACTGGGGCAGGCCGTCGCGCGCCCAGTGGCTCAGGGCCGAGAGGCTGGCTTCCTGCAGCGCGTCTTCGGCGCGCTGGAACGAGCCAAGCCGGTGCGTCAGCGCGGCCATCAGCCGCCCCCGGTCGTGGCGCAAGACGGTTTCCAGCGCCTGGACGACCGCGATGGCTTGGGCGGTGGCTGAGGCCATGGCGGGCGTGCGCTCTGCGGCCTGGTCAGGTATTGGCCGGGTTGTAGTCCATCAGCGGCCGGACCTCGATGGTGCCGAACTGGGCAACCGGGATCAGCGCGGCGTAGCGCAGGGCGGCGTCGAGGTCGGGCAGGTCGAGCACGTAGTAGCCGCCCAGGTGTTCGCGGGTTTCGGCAAAGGGGCCGTCCATGGTTTCGACCTTACCGCCGCGCACGCGCACCGAGGTGGCGGTGTCGATGCCCTTGAGCGCTTCGCCGCCGCGCAAGACGCCGTCGGCGCTGGCTTTTTCGTTGAAGGCGGCAAAGCCGGCCATCATGGCCTGGAACTCGGGGCTGCCGTAGGTGGGCTCGGATTCGGGCGTGTTGTAGATCAAGAACATGTACTGCATGGTGAATTCTCCAAAGGGTTCTGGGAACAAGGAAACGGGGGGGTGACGGAAGGCAGCGTCACAGGCCAAACGAGGTGACGAGCAGGCAGCCCATCACATTGAGCAGCGCCAGCAGGCTGGCCGTGTTGCCGATGTAGCGCGCCGGGTGGGCGGCGTTGCCCGCCTTGAGGCCCAGCGGATGGATCAGCCGCCCGGCCAGCAACAGGGCGCCGGAGGCGTGCAGCCAAAGGTCGCCCGCGCCGTTGCCCTCGGCCAGCGCCATCAGCAGGACCACCCAGGGCGCCCATTCGATGAAGTTGCCGTGTTGGCGGATGCGCTCGTGCAGCGCCGGGTGGCCCGCGTCGCCGATGGACACCTTGAGGCTGGCGCGCATCAGCGTGACGCGGAACCAGAGGATCAGGCCCAGCAGGGCCAAGGGCAGCGCGTAGAGCGCGGTGGTGTCGAATGCCATGGAAACTCCTTTCAGTGGTGGATGGCAACTGAAGACGCCGCTGGCCGGCCGGATTTCGACATCATGGCGAAACTTTTTTCAGAAGTTTGAAATGGACCCGCCCTCACCGACCATGGGCACCACTGTTGCGCCCCTGGCCTGCGCTGTCGGCGGCCACCTGCATCACGGTGGCGATGTGCTGGTGCTGAGAGCTGGTGTGCGTGGCGCGACTCCGGGGTGCAGACTGCGGGCGGTGTGCTTTGCACCTTCGGCGCAGCGAGGGGAGGCGTCAATGGGGGGGAATACCCTGCACTTAAGCCCGGAGATTTCTTGAACGCTGCGTTCCGCGGCGCCGGTTGAGGTGACCTGTATGACTGGAGATTACCGTCCAAAAGCAGAGGGGAACCAGACTTTGCTGCCAACGGGGCTAACCCTTACAGATACTCAGAAAAATCGCACTCGTAATTGCACCCGGTTGGCGAAAAGACATCCCGCGCCCAACGCTTAAGATCTTCCAGTGTTTGGATGTCATGCCTTGCCCCAAAGCTGACGATTTCAATATCAGGGAGTTCACTTCGTATTTCGCGAAGCTTCTCGATCAACGCCTGCGCAGGGGACGCAGTGTCGTACCAGATTGACTCTAGAAACTGGTACCGAAGGTCTCCTCGGACAAAGACGCTATGAACGTACTGTGGCGTATTCATTGGTTACTTGTTAACTGTCGCATCCAGGGTGATCCGTGCAGTTGCGGTGTGCAGCATCGAGGTGCCACGATGACAGGTGCGATCTCTCATCAACTCAGTAGTTTTGTGGCGGGGAAAGTCCATGACCGCCATTGTCACCATCGAAATCGATCTCGCCAACAACGTCTTTGTTGCTGCAGCGCCTCCATCTGGTCCTGATGCTCGCGCAGGCGCGCCTGCGGCAAGATCACCGCCTCTTGCATACGGGTCGGGTCCAGTCGGTGCTCGTTCACACAGCGCAGCCACGAATCGCGGATCACCTGCTCATGCCCCGCCGCCGCCAGTGCCCCCACGCCATCTGAGGCCACCTGCATGACGGTGGCGATGTGCTGGTGCGGACTGGTGCTGTGCATGGCGCGTCTCCGGGGCAATGGCTGACAGAACGGCAAGCCTTGCACCATCGGACGGGCGCGGGGTGGTGTCAATGGGGGGAATACCCGGGCATGGCGCAGCGCGGACCCGTAAGGTGACACGCGCATGAGCGACACCACATCGTGCCGAGCCTGAACACTTGGTACGCCAAGTCACCAGAGTGCGCACCGGGCACAGGACGAAAGCGTTTTCTCTTGCACAATCCCGCGCACCTCAACCGCGAAGCACGCAGGAGCACCCATGGGCCTACTGAACTGGACCGAAAAATCCCCCTCCACCCTGGCCAACGGCGGCGTCATCGGGCCCGATGAGCGTCTGCCCTGGCCCCAGACCGGCGTGATGGGTGTGCAGCACCTGATTGCCATGTTTGGCGCCACGGTGCTGGCGCCCATCCTCATGGGCTTCGACCCGAACGTGGCCATTCTGATGAGCGGCGTTGGCACGCTGATCTTCTTCCTCATGACCGGTGGCCAGGTGCCGAGCTATTTGGGTTCGAGCTTTGCGTTTATTGGTGTGGTGATCGCCGCCACCGGCTACGCGGGCCAGGGGCCGAACGCGAACATTGGTGTGGCGCTGGGCGGCATCATTGCCTGCGGCTTGGTGTATTTCATTATTGGCGCCATCGTGCAGGCCATTGGCACGGGCTGGATCGAGCGCTTCATGCCGCCGGTGGTGACCGGTGCGGTGGTGGCGGTGATTGGGCTGAACCTGGCGCACATTCCGATCAAAAACATGGCGCCCACCAACTTTGACGCCTGGATGCAGGGCATCACGTTTGTGAGCGTGGCGCTGGTGGTGGTGCTGAGCCGTGGCATGGTGCAGCGCCTGCTGATTTTGGTGGGCCTGCTGGTGGCCAGCGTGGTCTATGCGGTGCTGACCAATGTGTTGGGCTTTGGCAAGCCGCTGGACTTGTCGGGCATTGCCAACGCGGCTTGGTTTGGCCTGCCCAACTTCAGCGCGCCGGTGTTCAGCGCCAACGCGATGCTGCTGATTGCGCCGGTGGCCATCATTCTGGTGGCGGAAAACCTGGGCCACATCAAGGCGGTGACGGCCATGACCGGCAAAGACATGGACCGCCACATGGGCCGCGCCTTCATGGGCGACGGCGTGGCCACCATGGTGGCCGGCGGCGTGGGCGGCACGGGTGTGACGACCTATGCCGAGAACATTGGCGTGATGGCCGCGACCAAGATTTACTCGACCGCCGTGTTTTTGGTGGCGGGTTGTATGGCCATCTTGCTGGGTTTTTCACCCAAGTTCGGCGCGCTGATTCAGGCGATTCCGCTGCCGGTGATGGGCGGGGTGTCGATTGTGGTGTTTGGCCTGATTGCGGTGGCCGGCGCCAAGATTTGGGTCGACAACAAGGTGGACTTTTCCGACAACCGCAACCTGCTGGTGGCGGCCATTACCCTGGTGCTGGGCACGGGCGAATACACGCTGAAGTTTGGCGACTTTGCGCTGGGTGGCATTGGCACAGCGACCTTTGGCGCGATTCTGTTGTGGGCGGTTCTGGGCCGCCGCTGAGCGCCACGCACGCCGCCAAGCCAGCCGCCTTCGGGCGGCTTTTTTGTGCCTGCGATGTGGGGGCTTGCCGGTGGGGCTTCCGGGCGGGGATTCAGAGCCAGCGGTCCAAGCGTTGCACTTGGGCGGTCGACAAGCGGCCGGGTTCGACCTGCACCAACCGTTGCTCGCGGTTGTACACCCACACGGTGGGCACACCGCTGGGCAGGTGGGTGAATGTGTCGCGGGTGCCCGGGGCCAGCCAAAGTGAAGGAAAGGTCCAGCCTTTGGTCTGCCAATGGGCCTGTGCAGCGTCGAGCGTGCGGTCGACCGACAGACCCACCACAGACAAGCCGGCCTCGGCGTGGCGGGTGTGCAGGGCTTGCATGTCGGGGGTTTGTGCGGCGCAGATGGGGCACCAGCTGGCCCACCAATACAACACCGTGACGCGCCCAGCGGCGCTGTCGGGCGTCCACACCCCTCCGCTGAGCCAGGGCAAGGCGAACAGGCTGAGCGGCGTTTGCAGGGGCGGTGCCCCACGCTGGGGACCGGTGGTTTGTGCGGCCACAGGCCAAGCAGGCAAGGCGGCTAGGGTGTGCAGGCAATGGCGACGAGACACACGGTTCATGGCGGCAGGGGCGGACCGAAGCAAAGAAGACCCGCATTCTGCAACCGGGCAGTGGGCGCTAGGGGCTTTCCCTATTTGGTTTAGACCTCAACTATTTAAGAATGCGGCAAAGCGCGGCATTTTCCGCGTCGGGTGTTGCGGCGGCCGCGTGCCGCCAAGGGGTGCGCCATGAACATCGTGTGCATTGGGGGTGGTCCGGCCGGCCTGTACTTTGGGCTGCTGATGAAAAAGCTCAACCCGGCGCACCGGGTGCGGGTGGTAGAGCGCAACCGGGCCTACGACACCTTTGGCTGGGGCGTGGTGTTTTCAGACGCGACCATGGACAACATGCGCGCCTGGGATTTGCCCACCGCCGACGAGATTCAAAAAGCCTTTAACCACTGGGACGACATTGAGCTGCTGTTCAAGGGCCGCACCATTCGCTCGGGCGGGCACGGCTTTGTGGGCATTGGGCGCAAAAAGCTGCTCAACATTTTGCAGGCGCGCGGCGAACAGCTGGGTGTGGAGTTGGTGTTTGAGACCGAGGCCAACAGCGATCTGGACTTTGCCGATGCCGACCTGATCATCGCCAGCGACGGCATCAATTCGCGCATTCGCACCCAGTACGCCGACACCTTCAAGCCCGACATTGTGGTGCGGCCCAACCGCTACATCTGGCTGGGCACCCACCGGCT
>JBEIEH010000037.1:0-15690 GCA_040383055.1 Burkholderiaceae bacterium | reverse complement strand
GCCCTGCACACAGCGCAGGCCGGCTTCGATCACAGACCATTTGGACGAGTCGATCATGATCGGCACCCGCGCGCTGTCGGGCTCGCCCGCGATCAGGTGCAGGAAACGCACCATGGCGGCCTGGCTGTCGAGCATGGCCTCGTCCATGTTGATGTCGATGATCTGCGCGCCGTTCTCAACCTGCTGGCGCGCCACCGCCAGAGCGTCTTCGTAACGCCCTTCCAAAATCATGCGGGCGAACGCTTTGGAGCCGGTGACGTTGGTGCGTTCGCCCACGTTCACAAACAGGCTGTCGCGGCCGATGAACAGCGGCTCCAGGCCAGACAGCAGCATGGGGGGAACAGACAAGACGGATGTTGGGGCAACGGCAGACATGGGGCTCACCAGGGTAGGTCAAAAAAGCTGGTGAGCGCCGTTGCAAGCCGGCGGGGCCGGCGGGGCGGTGGACGCCCGTGCTCTCAAGCCTGACACCGATGACCGGCGCTGCAGCGCTCCTTGAGAGGACGCGATTTTAATCGGCCGCCGCTCCGCGCAGCACCCGCACCGGCTGCGCCGCAGTGGTGGCCCGCGCACGCAGCTGGCCGCAGCCGCCGTCCACATCTTGCCCAGCGCTGTGGCGCAGCTTGGTGAGGATGCCCCGACGGTGCAGGTGGCGGGCCATTTCAGCCGCGCGCTCCCAGCTCGGGCGGCGGTGCGGCAGGCCCTCGCTGGGGTTGTACGGAATGAAATTGAGCACCGCGTATTTGCCCTTGAGCAGGCGCTCAATGCCATCGAGTTCTTCGTCGCTGTCGTTCACGCCTTCCAGCAGGGTCCACTGCACCTGCACCGGGTATTTGGTGGCGCGGGCGTAGACCTCAGCCTGTTCCATCAACTGCTCGGGGCTCAGACGCGGCGCGCGCGGCAGCAGCTGGGCGCGCAAGTCGGCTCGGCTGGTGTGCAGCGACACCGCGAGCGCCGGCTTCACCGGCCCTTGCGCCAGCCGGGCAAACGCGCGCTCGTCGCCCACGGTCGAGAACACCAAATTCTTGTGGCCAATGTTGCCCACAGTGCCCAGCAGGTCGATCGCATCCATCACCGCGTCGAGGTTGTGGGCCGGCTCGCCCATGCCCATGAACACCACCTTGTGCACCGGCCGCAGGCGCCGAGCCAACGCCACCTGCGCCACGATTTCGCCGCTGGTGAGCTGGCGGATCAGCCCGCTCTGCCCCGTCATGCAAAAGGTGCAGCCCACCGCGCAGCCGATCTGGGTCGACACACACAAACCCGGTATGCGTCCGGGCGGCATGAGCACGCTCTCGGCCAGCTGGCTATCTGTCAGGCGCACCAGCAGCCGGGCCGATCCGTCGTCGCCGGGGTGCTCTTCGTGCAGCAGCGCCAGGCCCTCGAGCTCGGCGCTCAGCGCTGGCAGCGCGTCGCGCAGGCGGGCGGGCAAAAAGTCGTTGATGTCGCGCTTGCCGTGGTCTTGCGGCAGCGCGTTGGCCCACAGCCGCAGCACGCGGTTGGCGTGTTTGGGCTGAGCGCCCAGGGCTTTGAGGCGGGTGCGAAGGTCGGAAATCCGCATAAAAAAACTGGCGGGCCGCGGTGTGCGGCGCGCCAGCTTAGCGTGAAACCCGGGCCAGCGTTGTGAGCGGCCCCGCAGGCATCAGGTGTTGGGAGCGGTCTTGTGGCTCCAGATCATGGTGATGGCCAGAATGGAAATCACCACACCCAAAGACACCGCCACTGGGATTTTGTAGATGTCGATCAGGCACATCTTGGTGCCGATGAACACCAGAATCACCGCCAGGCCGTAGTTCAACAGGTGGAAGCGGCTGGCCGCCGCCTGCAACAAGAAGAACATGGCGCGCAAACCCAAAATCGCAAACACGTTGCTGGTCAGCACAATGAACGGGTCTTTGGTGATGGCAAAAATCGCTGGGATCGAGTCCACCGCAAAAATCACGTCGGTCAGGCCCACCAGGGCGATCACCATCAGCAGCGGCGTGGCGATCTTCTTGCCGTTTTCCACAGTCCAGAACTTCTCGCCGTCGTAGTCCTTGCTCACCGGCATGATGCGGCGCAGCAGCTTGAGCGCGGGGTTGTCGTCCAGGCTGCTTTCTTTGCCGGCGGCCCACCACATCTTGATGCCGGTGAGGATCAAGAAGGCGCCGAACACATACAAAATCCAGTGGAACTGCTCAAGCAGCCATGCGCCGACCAAGATCATGATGGTGCGCAGCACGATGGCGCCCAAAATGCCGATCATCAGCACCCGCTTTTGATAAGCGGGCGGCACGGCAAAGAAGGTGAAGATCAGCAGGAAGACGAAGATGTTGTCGACCGCCAAGCTCTTCTCAATCAAATAGCCGGTGAGGAACTCCAGCGATTTTTCGTTGGCCAAGACCACATCGCCGGTGGTGTCGCGAATGGCCCACCAAAGCAAGCCATTAAAGGCCAAACTGACGGCCACCCAGATGAGCGACCAGCGAAGGGCTTCCTTGACACCCACCTCGTGCGCGCCCTGTTTTTTCAGGACCACAAAGTCAATGATCAATGCGAAGACGACGATCGCCACAAAGACGACCCAGAGCCAGATAGGAGCAACAGTGTTCATGGGCGCGATTCTGGGTGGCAAAGTTTCACCCTGCGCCCGCTGGGTCATTCAGGAAAAACCTGAATATCCCCTCCGGGGCTTGGTCAGGCGGCGGCGAGATATGCGCCCGCCAAGCGGCGCGGTGCCTGAGCGCCCACCGCTTCGTGGATGGCGCCGATGTGCTGCGGCGTGGTGCCGCAGCAACCGCCCACGATGTTGACCAGGCCTTCGGCGGCAAATTCGCGCAGCAGGCGGCTGGTGACATCCGGCGTCTCGTCAAAGCCTGTGTCGCTCATCGGGTTGGGCAGGCCGGCGTTGGGGTAGCAGCTGATAAACGTGTCGCCCGCGACCTTGGCCAGCTCCTGGATGTAGGGGCGCATCAGCGTGGCGCCGAGCGCGCAGTTCAGCCCCACGGCCAGCGGCTGGATGTGGCGCACGCTGGCCCAGAAGGCCGTCACCGTCTGGCCGCTCAGGATGCGGCCCGAGGCGTCGGTGACGGTGCCGCTGATGATGACGGGCAGGCGCTCGCCGCTGGCCTCAAAAAACTCGTCGATGGCAAACAGCGCCGCCTTGGCGTTGAGCGTGTCAAAAATGGTTTCCACCAACAGCACGTCCGACCCGCCCTCGACCAGACCTTCCACCTGCTCGTAATACGCGGCGCGCAGCTGCTCAAACGTCACGTTGCGCGCGCCCGGGTCGTTCACATCGGGGCTGATGCTCGCGGTCTTGGGCGTGGGGCCCAGGGCGCCGGCCACATAACGCGGCTTGTCGGGAGTGCTGAACTTGTCGCACGCCGCCCGGGCGATGCGGGCCGAGGCCACGTTCATCTCGCGCGCCAGGTGGCCCATGCCGTAGTCGTCTTGCGCCACGGTGGTGGCGCCAAAGGTGTTGGTCTCGATCAGGTCGGCCCCGGCGGCCAGATAGCCCTCGTGGATGTCGCGAATCACATCGGGCCGCGTCAGGCTCAGCAGCTCGTTGTTGCCCTTGACGTCACTCGGCCAGTCGGCAAAGCGCTCGCCCCGGTACTGCGCCTCGTTGAGCTTGAAACGCTGGATCATGGTGCCCATGGCGCCGTCGAGGATGGCGATGCGTTGGGACAGGATCTGCGGCAGGGCTTGGGCGCGGGTGTAGGTGGGGGAGGTCATGGGGAGCGATTGTAGGGAGGGCATCGTGGCGCGACGAAACAGCCGAAATAAGCTGTTGGCATTAACTCTCTTGACAAGATACACCGAACGGATACATTTGAATTCAAATGAATACATCCACCAAGATCACCACCATGATGCCGATATCTGGCCGCATACCGGACGATCTGTATCAGTGGCTGTCGACCTCAAGTTTTGAGGGGGCCACCACCATGAGCGACAAGCTCCGTGCTGGCTTGGCCACGCTCAAACGCCAGCTCGAAGGCGATGCGGACTACGACGGAGCGCTGCAGACACAACGGGCTTTGGGCAACAACCTGCGCAAACAGATGGCCAGGCTGGAAACTGCACATGGGCACTCCGAGGTCATTGCCACCGTACTGGAACATGTGCCAGCACTGATGGCCGCCATCGCCAGCGCGCAGACCGAAGATCTGACCGAAGCGAGGCGACTAGAAGACTTGTTGGTACAGCGGAGCATGCAACTGGTCGAAAGCCTGATGCGCCAAGCGATTACACGCAACGCCAGAGCCTACGACCCACAGGTGGTAACACGACACATGTCTTCGATGCTCGAACTGACTACGATCATCCAACAGCAAGCTACTCACACCAAGGAAGGTAACTGACATGAGCGACACATTGCGTCAACGGGTCTCTAGAGTGATCGCAGGCGGCGCGCACGCCCTGCTTGACAAAATCGAAGATGCAGCACCAACGGCCATGCTTGAGCAGTCGGTGCGGGAGGTCGAGAGCATCGCCGATGAAGTGCGAGCGGAACTCGGCCGCACGGTGGCCAATCGGCATTTGGCCCAACAACAGCACCTGAACCTCAACAAGGAACACGAACAGCTGGGCAGCGCCATTGAACAGGCTTTGCAAAGCGACCGCGAAGACTTGGCCAAGCCCGCTATCGCACGTCAAATCGACATCGAAGCGCAATTGCCAGTGCTGGAATCCAGTCTTGCAGAGTTGGCATCCGAAGAAAAAGAACTGGGCGGCTTTGTGGATGCATTGATGGGCAAGAAACGCGAGATGCAAAAGGCCATCGCCGACTTTGAGAAATCGCGGGAAGCGGCGGTCAGCATGGGCAACGGCGGACTCGGTGGAGCCAAACCACTCGAAGTCAAGTTGCAATCGGCCCAATCGGCTTTTGATCGCACTTACCAGCGCCAAACGGGTTTGGATGCGGCTGGTCGTGGTGCGTCACTCGAGCAAGCCGCGAAGCTCAAGGAGCTGGGTGATTTGGTGCGCGAGAACAAAATCAACGAGCGCTTGGCTGCACTCAAAAGCAAGTAAGGACCTCCATGATTTTGTTTGCTGCAGAGACGTGGCCTTTTGGCTCCGCATTGCTGCTGATGTTGGCGCTCCTTGTCATTGAAGGTTCTGGTTTGCTTTTCGGATCAAGCCCATCGGGCTGGCTCGATGGGCTGATGCCAGACATGCCCGACAGTGTCGAAGGCCCATTGGGCTGGCTACATCTGGGGAAAGTGCCGTTCCTGATCTTGTTGGGCATTTTTCTAGCGGGCTTCTCCATGAGCGGCTACGCCATTCAAGCCTTCAGCAACACACTGACGGGACATTTGCTGCCCGCTTGGCTGGTGTGCATTCCTGCGGTGCTGGCAGGCATCGCGATGGTCAGCGGCATCGGTGGTTTGATCGCGCGGGTGATGCCCGGCGACGAAACCACTGCGGTGAGCGAAATGAGTCTGATTGGCCGAGCTGGGGTTGTCGTGCAAGGTGTCGCACGACAGGGAACGGCGGCACAAATGAAACTGCGCGACATGCACGGGCGAACCCATTACGTCCTCGTGGAACCCGACTTGGTCGAGGACGCATTCGAAGAAGGTACAGCAGTCTTGCTCGTTAAAAAGAACGGCGCTCGCTACATGGGCATACGCAACCCACATCCAGAGCTGCTCTAAATCACCCCACTTCAATTCAATCAGAGGGAAATCATGATCGACCTGTTGATCAACATCGGTGTGCCCGCCGCCATCGGGCTTTTTGGACTCATTTTTATCGGCGTCATCTTCGCCCGACTCTACAACCGTGCCACCAAAGAAACCGCGTTTGTACGAACCGGGCTGGGTGGGCAAAAGGTGATCATGGACGGCGGTGCCATCGTGCTGCCGATCTTTCACGAGATCATTCCTGTGAACATGAACACGCTCAAGCTGGAAGTTTCGCGTCGCGAAGAGCAAAGCCTGATTGCGCTGGACCGCATGCGCGTGGACGTGGCCGCAGCCTTTTTTGTGCGTGTCAAGCAAGTGGCTGAATCGGTCAGCACCGCTGCACAGACGCTAGGACGAAAGACCATGGAGCCAAGCGAGTTGAAGATCTTGGTTGAGGACAAGTTTGTCGATGCCCTGCGTGCCACCGCCGCCACCATGACCATGAAAGAGCTGCAAGACAAACGCCGCGAATTTGTGCAGGCCGTGCAAAACGCAGTGGCTGAAGACCTAGAGAAAAACGGCCTTGAGCTGGAGTCCGTGTCACTCACCAGCATGGACCAAACATCCAAAGAATTTTTTAACCCCAACAACGCCTTCGACGCAGAAGGCCTAACGCGCCTGACACAAGAAACCGAGGCGCGACGCAAACAACGCAACGACGTGGAGCAAGACACCGAGGTGCAGGTGCGCACCAAAAACCTGGAAGCCGAACGCCTGAAGCTGGACATCACCAAGCAACAGGAATTCGCCACCCTGACGCAGCAGCAAGAGATTGCCAACGCCAAGGCCGACCAAGTGGCCGAAATCGCCAAGATCGAGGCCGAGCGTCAGCGAGAAGCCGAAGAGGTGCGGATCAACGCGGAGCGCTTGGTCAAAGAGCGCCGTATCGAAGCCGATCGCACCGTGAACAGCGCAGAGATCGACAAGAACCTGACCATTCAGAAAAAGACGATCGAGGCAGACCGGGAAACCAAAGTCAAACAAGCCGAACAGAGGCAGTCGGTGGAGCTGGCCAACCAAGACGCGGCTATCGCCATCGCCAAAAAGTCACAAGAGCAGTCGCAAGCAGACGCGGCCGCCAACGCAGCCTTGGCAGAGGCGGTCAAAGCGGAAGAAGCCGTGAACACCGCGCGCGAAGTGGCCATTGCAGAGCGCGGCAAATCGATTCAATTGATCGACGCGGCCCGCGAGGCCGAGCAACTGGCCATCTCGGTGAAAGTGTCCGCTGAGGCCGAACGCGAAGCCGCAGAAAACCGCGCGCTGGCTCTGAAAGTGGAGGCCGATGCCCGACGCGAAGCCGCACTTGCCGAAGCTGAGGGCATCGCCGCCATCAACGACGCCAAAAACCGCCTGGGTGCGGCGCAGATTGATCTGGCCGTACGCATGCAACTGATTCAAGCGCTGCCCGCCATCATTCAGGAGGCATCGCGGCCCATGGAAAAAATCGACTCCATCCGCCTGTTTCAAGTCAACGGCATGCCCATGGGTGGCGCCAACGCGGGCGAAGCAGGCGGCGGCAGAACGGTGGGCCAAGGCTCACTGCCCGAGCAGGTCATGAACTCAGCGCTGCAATACCAAGTGGCCAAACCCATTGTGGACGCCATCATGAAAGACGCAGGCCTGGCCAACCCCTCGCTCACAGGCATCAGCGAATCGGTGGCGCAGATGATCACCCCTGCGGCGCAAACCGCTGCTACAGCAGACGGATCGTTTCTTGCTTCGGCTGAGAATACCGACAAATAGGCAAGTTGTCCGACGGGGGCCTGTATCCAAATAGCGCCCCCCGCCTTTGGCGACAATAGCGCCTTATGAAACACCTCTTGCCCCAGGAAGCCTGGGCCTGGTTGCAGGCCGAGCGCGAGCGTGCGCAGGCCGACGGCCGGCCCGAGCCGCTGTTTGTGGATGTGCGCATGGAGATCGAATCGCTCTATGTGGGCCGCCCGCCGGGAGTGGAGAACATTCCCTGGTACGAATACCCCGAACTCACGCCCGACCCGGCCGCGTTTGTGGCGGCGGTGGAGCGGCTGGCCCCGGCCAAAGACCACCCAGTGCTGCTGATCTGCCGCAGCGGCAAGCGCACGGTGGACGCGGGGCAAGCGCTTGAAGCCGCTGGCTTCAGCCATGTGGCGCATGTGGTGCACGGTTTTGAAGGCGAGTTGAACGACCATTTCAAGCGCAGCACGGTCAACGGCTGGCGCTTTGACGGGCTGCCCTGGGAACAGATGTGATCGATGTGTCGGCCGAGGGCGAGACGCTGGAGCTGTGCTCGGCGGTGCTCGAAGAGGTGTTTGGCTACGACACCTTTCGCGGGCCGCAAGCGGGCATCGTCACCCATGTGGCCGACGGCGGCGACGCGCTGGTGCTCATGCCCACCGGTGGCGGCAAGAGCCTGTGTTACCAAATTCCCGCCATCGTGCGGCACCGCCAAGGCAAAGGCGTGGCGGTGGTGGTGTCGCCCCTGATCGCGCTGATGCACGACCAAGTGGGCGCGCTGCTCGAAGCCGGTGTAGCGGCGGCCTTTCTGAACTCCAGCCTGTCGCTCGACGAAGCGCAGCAGATTGAAAAGCGCCTGTTGCGCGGCGATCTGACCTTGCTCTACGCCGCCCCCGAGCGGCTGACCACGCCGCGTTTTTTGGCACTGATGGATTCGCTGCACGAGCGCGGCTTGCTGAGCCTGTTTGCTATCGACGAAGCGCACTGCGTGAGCCAGTGGGGCCACGACTTCCGGCCCGAATACCGCCAGTTGGGTGTGCTGCCCGAGCGTTACCCCGGCGTGCCGCGCGTGGCGCTCACCGCCACCGCCGACGACCTGACCCGGCAAGACATGCTGGGGCACCTGCAGCTCGAAGCGGCGCAGCGGTTTGTCAGCAGCTTTGACCGGCCCAACATCCGCTACCAGCTGGTGGAAAAGAAGGACGGCATGACGCAACTGCTGCGCTTCATCCGCAGCGAGCACGTCGGCCCACAGGGCAGCGACGCGGGCATTGTGTATTGCCAGTCGCGCCGCCGGGTGGAAGAGGTGGCGGCCCAGCTCTGTGAGGCGGGGCTCGACGCCCTGCCCTACCACGCGGGCCTGGACCCACAGACGCGCCAGCGCCACCAGGATCGGTTCTTGCGCGACGAGGGCGTGATCATGGTCGCGACCGTGGCCTTTGGCATGGGCATCGACAAACCCGATGTGCGCTTTGTGGCGCACCTGGACCTGCCCAAAAACATCGAAGGCTATTACCAAGAAACCGGCCGCGCCGGGCGCGACGGCGAACCGGCCAACGCCTGGGCCTGCTACGGCCTGCAAGACGTGGTGAACCAGCGCCGCATGATCGACGAAAGCCCGGCGGGCGACGAGTTCAAGCAGGTGCTGCGCGGCAAGCTCGACGCGCTACTGGCCCTGGCCGAATCGACCGACTGCCGGCGCGTGCGCTTATTGGGCTACTTTGGCGAAGCGTCACAGCCCTGTGGCAATTGCGACAACTGTTTAAACCCGCCGGCGCAGCAGGACGCCACCGAGGCCGCACGCAAGCTGCTGTCCTGCATCTACCGCGTCGAAAAAGCGGGCACCGCGTTCGGTGCCGGACACATCATCGACATTCTGCGCGGCAAGCGCAGCGACAAGGTGCTGCAATACGGCCACGAGGCCTCGAGCACCTTTGGTATTGGCGCCGACATGGGCGAAGCCCAATGGCGCGCGCTGCTGCGCCAGCTGATTGCGCTGGGTGTGGTGGCGGTGGACGCCGCGCCGTTCAACACCCTGCACCTGGCCGACGCGGCGCGGCCGATTCTGCTGGGCGAGCAATCGGTGCAGATGAAGGTGGGCGCCGACAAGACCACGAGCGCCCCGCGCAAGCGCCGCGCCGATGTGGCCGACGACGGCACACCGCTGTCGCTGGCCGAGCGCGAAACGCTGGACGCGCTCAAGGCCTGGCGCGGTGAGGTGGCGCGCGCCCACAACCTGCCGGCGTATGTGATCTTCCACGACAGCACGCTGCGCGCGATTGCCCAACGCAGCCCGCGCAGCGATGCCGACCTCGACGGCATTCCCGGACTGGGGCAGAAGAAGCGCGAGGCCTATGGCGCCGAGGTGCTTCGGGTGGTGGGCAGCGCCACGCGCGATTGACCAACGGTTACAACTGGCGCGCTACGCCCATCGGTGGCTGCGCGACACTGCGCACATGAAGCTGCAACTCCTTTGTGTGATGGCGCTGGGCTGCGCCTCAACAGGCTGGGCCACCAGCCCGCCCGCGCCTACGGTCTGTGTCAACACCGGCCCCACCCGCGAGTGCGTGCTGCCCACCCCAATGCCGGTGCCACCCACCGCGCCCTTGTCGGTGCGGCCTGCGCCCTCGGCGGGCAATTTGCTGGTCAACGGTTCGTTTGAGCAACCGGCGCTGGCCCCTGGCGCGTGGCAGGTGTTCAACGCAATTCCGGGTTGGGTGGTGGTCGATGGACCAGGCGTGGAAATCCAACGCGGCGCCGCTGGAGCGGCTCAACACGGTGAGCAACTGGTGGAGCTCGACAGCCACGCCAACAGCGCCATGGTGCAGGCGGTGGCGGTGCAGCCCGGCATGGTCTATGAGTTGCGCTTTTGGACCATGGCGCGGCCGGGCACCGCCGCCGACACCAACGGGCTGGATGTGTTCGTCAACGACGTACGGGTGCACCGGGTGCGCCACGCCGACGCGCCGGGGTTTCAAGAAGTGCGGCTGCGGTGGACCGCCGGTCCCGATGTGGCGGGGGCCGTGCTGCGCTTCGAAGCCAGCGGCTGCAGCGACAGCTTGGGCAGCTACCTCGACGACGTCAGCTGGCGCGCCGTGGGCCGCGATTAAACGTCGACCACCAACACCGGCGTCTGGCTGCGCGAGCAGCAGGGCATAAACGCGTCGTTGGCGGCACGCTCTTCGTCGGTGAGGAAGTGGTCGCGGTGGTCGGGCACGCCACCTTTCACACCGGTCAGGCAGGTGCCGCACACGCCCTGCTCACACGACATGGGAATGTCAAAACCGGCGGCCTGCAGGGCGGCGAGCGCGGTTTGTTTCTCACCCACAGCGATGCGCTGGCCGGTGGCGGCGATTTCGATCTCGAACGGGGTATTCACGGAGTCTGTCATGTGGCTTGTTCGGCGGCGATCCAGCGGTCGATGACGCGGCGCGCGCCCACGCCGCCGGCATCGATGTTGAGTTTGAGCAGCCCGCGCTCGGGCCACTGGCTGAGGTTGGCCTGCTGGCGTTCCAGCATCTCCAAGTCTTCCGAGAAGATTTTGCCCTGCCCCTCGCGGATCTGGGCGGTGAGCGCTTCGTCTTGCGGCTTGAACTTGCGCGCCATGCCCCAGAAGTACCACATGCTGGTGTCGGTCTCGGGCGCGATGAAGTCCACCACGATGCTGTAGACCTTGTGGCTGTCGGGCGCGTCGTAGCCGCCGTGACCGGCGTGGGCCACACCCACTTCGATCATCACCTGACTCGGCGGGGTGAAGCGGCAGATCTGCCAACGGTCGACCGGCACATCGTCGGCCAGACCGTTGCCGCGCAGGGCGGCGCGCCAAAACGGTGGCGCCGGGATGTTGTGCATGAAGCGGCTGGTGATCACCTCGTCGCCACTGGCGGTGGTCTTGCAGGGGGTTTCGTCGATTTCGGGCTGGCCGATGCTGCTGGCGTGCACATAGGTTTCGTGCGTCAGGTCCATCAGGTTGTCGACCATGAGGCGGTAATCGGCCTTGACGTGGTAGAGCCCACCGCCAAAGGCCCAGTCGGGGTGGTCGTGCCAGTGCTGGTGCGGAATGGTGGCGGGGTCGGCCTTGGCCGCATCACCTGGCCAGACCCAAATAAAGCCGTAACGCTCCACCGCCGGGTAAGCGCGGATGGCCGGAAAGCCGCCGACGCGCTGGCCGGGCATGGACACGGTCTTGCCGTCGCAACCCACCACCAGACCGTGGTAGCCGCACATGAGCTGGCCTTCGCACACACGGCCCAGCGACAGCGGCGCGCCGCGGTGTGGGCAGAAGTCTTCCAGCGCGGCCACGCTGCCGTCGGCCTGGCGGTAGAACACCAGCTTCTGGTTGCAGATGGTGCGGCCCAGCGGCTTGTCGCTCAGTTCGTGCGCGTGTGCGGCGACGTACCAAGTGTTGAGGGGAAAGGTGGCCATGGACGCTCCTGATTCAGCATACTGAATGACTGCGCATTGTAGGCAGCGCGTGCGCCGGTGCGGGCAGGGTTTTCCCCGGGTTCAGGGCGTGGCGCCGGGCGTGGTGTCCAGCCCCGCCACGCGCTGCAGCAGGCGCAGGAATTCGGCGCGCTCGGCCGCGTTGAGCGGGCCCAGCAGATCGGCGTACATGGCGTTGACGCGCGGCAGCATGTCGGCCAGCACCGCCTCGCCCTCGTCGCTCAGGCGCAGGCTGCGCTGGCGCCGGGGCAGCAGCTCGCGGTGCAGCCAGCCTTTGGCTTCGAGCCGGGTCGCGATGTCGGCGGTGGTGGAGGTGTCGAGCGCCACCCGCTCGGCCAGCGTCACCTGGTCGAGGCCAGGCTCGTCGTGCACCGCGCGCAGCAGCGCGTACTGCACAGGGGTGATGTGGCGGCCATGGTGTTCGGCAAACAGCGCCACCGCGCGCTGGTGGGCGCGGCGGATCAGGTGGCCCGGTTCGGCCACCAGCGGCAGGGGTTCGGTGGGTGTGCGCGGCATGGGCCGCACTGTAGCGTGTGGGCGGTTACAAAAAGCCGACAGAGCGCGACTCGCGCACCTCAGGCTTGATGCGGTGCTCGGCTTCAAGCTGCTCCAGAAAGGCATCGGGGCCCAAGATGTCGCCCAAAATGCGCGCCTGGCGCTGCACCGCCGCAAAGTCGCCGGGGCAGAGTTGGTCCAGCAGCATCAGCCGCTCGCGCAGCTCGGGTGTGAGCGCCTCGGCGCGGCCAGCGAGCGCCTCCACCACAAACATGCGTTCGCGCTGTTCGGGGCGCAGCGGGTGGAAGGCGATCTTGAAGGTGAAGCGGCGCAGAGCGGCCTGGTCGATTCGGTCCATCAGGTTGGTGGTGCAAATGAACACACCCGCAAAACGCTCCATGCCCTGCAGCATTTCGTTGACCTCGGTGACCTCGTAGTTGCGCTGGGCGCCCCGGCGGTCTTGCAAAAAGCTGTCGGCTTCGTCGAGCAACAGCACCGCTTGTTCGGCCTGCGCTTGGGCAAACATGGCGGCCATCTGCTGCTCGGTTTCGCCGACAAATTTGCTCATCAGGTCGCTGGCGCGCTTCAGCATGAGCGGGCGGCCCAAGGCACGGGCCAGGTGCTCGGCCAGCGCGGTTTTGCCGGTGCCGGGCGGCCCGTAAAAACACAGGGTGCCGTGGCCACGCGCGCGCAGCGCTTCCACCATGCGCTCCACCGGGTAACGCGACTCGGTGTGCAGCATGGCCAGGTCGTACTGCGTGGGGCAATCGCGCTCGGGCGTGTCGGCGCGCCGGCCCAAAGCGGCGTCGGCGTGGGCCAGTTGGCGCTCGATCAGCGCGTCCAGCGGCGCGGCTTTGCGCCGGCCTTTGGCTGCAGGCTCGGGTTGCGCCAGCTGGGCAAAACGCACCGCGGTTTCGATCTGCGCTGGCGTTAGGCCTTGGCGCTGGGTCAAGCGCGCCACCAAATCGGCCGACACCGGCACACCGCTGAGCGCCCGTTGCACCAGCTGTTCGCGCGCGCCCGGCGGCGGGCTTTTGAGTTCCAGGTGATACGCAAAACGGCGGCGAAACGCCGGGTCGATTTGTTCGATGCGGTTGGTCACCCACAACGTGGGCACCGGGTTGGACTCCAAGATCTGGTTGACCCAAGCCTTGCCGCTGACGCTGCCGCTGGTGGGCGGCAGGCGCTCGGCCCGCGCCATGAACTGCGCCGCCTCGGTGGAAATCGGCGGGAACACGTCTTCCACCTCGTCAAACAGCAGCGCCGAGCGCGCCGTGCCTTTTAAGAACACCTGCGCGATCTGCAGCGAGCGGTAGCGGTCGCGGCCGCTGAGCGCGTGGCCGTCGCGGTCGGCGTATTCCACCTCAAACAGCTCCAGCCCGGCTTGCTGCGCCAGCAGCCGCGCCAGCTCGGTTTTGCCGGTGCCGGGTGGTCCGTAAATCAGCACATTGACGCCGGGCGTTTGCCGCGCCACCGCCTCGCGCAGCAGCTGCGACAGCAGGCCCACGTCGTCAGCGACAAACGAGAAATGTTCTGGCGTGAGCGCGGTGCGCGCCGCTGGGCGGGTGAACACCGCCATCAGCTCGCGCTCGTTGCGGTACTGGCGCATCAACACCGGCGGCAGCTTTTCGCTCACCTTCATCAGGTCGGCCAAGTCGGTGATGTTGTGCTCAGAAATCAGGTTGTCCACCAGGCCAATGCGTTCCAGCCGGCAGCCCGCGCGCAGCGCATCGGCCACGTCTTGGGGCTTGACGCCGGCGATGTCGGCGATGGTGGCGTAGGCCTCGGGCGCGTTGTTGACTTTGAACTCCACCAGCATCGAGCGCAGTTCGCGCTGGTAACGCGCCAGCGTGCCAAACAGCAGCAGTGCGCGCTCGGCCTTGTTCAGGTGCAGCAGCTGCGCCAGCGCGTCGATGTTTTTTTCCACCAAGGTGCGCTGACGTTGCAGCACCTGGGCCAGCCAATCGGCGGTGCTGCGGATCACCAGCAGCACATCGCGGGCGTGGTCTTTGGCGTAGTCGTCCAAGTAGAAAAACAGCGTGCCTTCTTCATAAGGGCCGCGCCACTGGCCATGGCGCTCCATGAACGCGGATGTGGACAGCTTCTCGTGGTCCAGCCACAGGCTGTTGTCGGCGCAACGCAGGGCCAAAAAGCGGCGCAGGCGCTGCAACACGGTGTGCGGCCACACCAGGTGGCGGCCGCTGAGCGCGAGCAAGGTGTTGAGATCGCGCCGCACCTGAAACTGCACCCCCTGGCGCGAAGCCAAGGTCAACACAAAGTGCGAGCACATGAAATCGAGCACCGGCACCTGGCGCCAGCCCGGCGGCACAAACAGCCGGCCCTCGGCCGAGCGGGCGGCCTCGCGGCGTTCCGGCTCCGGCGGGGTGGGGTCCGCGACCGCGTCGCGACCCAGGGTGCGTTTGGCCATGCCACAGTCTCCTGCAAGTGGCGCTGATTCTGTGCAGCGTGCCGGTGGCGGTGACATAACCGGCCGGCTTGTGCGCGGACCATACCGCAGGCGTTTGCGCTTGTGAAGACAGCAGAAGGTGTAGGCCGTGGTGAGCAATCGACGCGCTGTGCTCTAAAATACCGTTTTGACATTTATCAACGATCACCGGAGCCCGCCATGTCGCACCATGACCAAAGCCACGACACCGACGCCGAGCAAGACGTGGTGGAAGCCATCACCCCCCACATGCCGGTGGTGTTGCCCGTCGCGGGTGGCGTGCTGATGCTGTTGCTCGCCTTCATCGCCGTGTACATGGCCTGATCCGCCGCCTGCATCGCCCCAAAAAAGCCGGTTGAACCGGCTTTTTTTGCGCCCGCCGCACGCCAAGACTGCAGACCACGCATCAGGTTATGCAAGTTATGCATGTAACTAACCGGTAACTGACGTGGCCGTTTCTTAAAATTTGGGCATTGGCCGACCACCGGACACCGGGCCCCGGCGCCACCCCGCCGCCGCCACCTGCTGAGCGCCTTACACCCCGCGCACAGCCACCGATCGCCGACCGCCCCTGATTTTGCGAGGGGATTGCCGCCGCCCCGGGCCCAGCCCGCAGCGGCCACAGTCGTCCGTCGCGCAACGGTTATCAACTTCTGGAGTCTCCACCATGAACTCACCCGTGATGCAGGGCTTGACCCTCAACACCCCGGCCTACGTCAAAAACGCCAAGCTGATCGCTTGGGTCGCCGACATGGCCGCCCTGTGCAAGCCCGACCAGATCGTCTGGGCCGAAGGCTCGCAAGAAGAGTACGACCGCCTGTGCGCCGAGCTGGTGGCCGCTGGTACCTTCAAAAAGCTCAACCCCGCCAAGCGCGCCAAGTCCTTCTTGGCCTGGACCGACCCGTCGGACGTGGCCCGCGT
>JBEIEH010000036.1:0-15750 GCA_040383055.1 Burkholderiaceae bacterium | reverse complement strand
AGTTTTGTTCCAGCTTGATCTGGTGCGCCACCCGGTACTCGCGCACAAAGTCGGCCATATTGCCCACCCGCGCGCCGCGAAAGGCGTAAATGCTCTGGTCGTCGTCGCCCACCGCAAACACCGCGTTGGGGCCAGCGCCCAAGCCTTCCAGCGCTGGCGGCGACAAGAGCTTGACCCAGGCGTACTGCAATTTGTTGGTGTCCTGAAACTCGTCGATCAGCACGTGCCGAAAGCGGCGCTGGTAGTGCTCGCGCACCGGCGCGTTGTCGCGCAACAGCTCGTAGCTGCGCAACATCAGCTCGCCAAAATCGACCACGCCTTCGCGTTGGCACTGCTCTTCGTAGAGCTGGTAAATCTCGACCTTGCGCCGGGTGTCCTCGTCGCGCACCACCACGTCGCCCGGCCGCTGGCCGTCTTCTTTGCAGCCGCTGATGAAGTACTGCAGCTGCTTGGCCGGGAAGCGCTCGTCGTCGACGTTGTGCTGTTTGCACAAGCGTTTGATGGCCGAGAGCTGGTCTTGGCTGTCCAGAATCTGAAAGGCTTGCGGCAGCCCCACCGCTTGGTGGTGGGCGCGCAGCAGCCGGTTGCACAGGCCGTGAAAGGTGCCGATCCACATGCCCCGCACATTGACCGGCAGCATGGCGGTGAGCCGCGTCATCATTTCTTTGGCGGCCTTGTTGGTGAAGGTCACCGCCAGAATGCCACCCGGCCCCACTTGGCCCGTTTGCAGCAACCACGCGATGCGGGTGGTCAACACCCGGGTCTTGCCCGAGCCAGCGCCTGCCAAGATGAGCGCGTGTTCGGCGGGCAAGGCCACGGCCGCAGACTGCTCCGGGTTCAGGCCACTGAGCAAGGGAGATGGGTCGGGAAACAACATGCGCCGATTGTAGAAAGGCGCAACGCCTTGGCAGGGCCCCGCGTGTGCGCCAAGCGCCTGGACCAGCACTTACACTGACCGCCTTTTCAAAAAGGTCCCCATGTCCACGCTCCCCGCCTGCCCCCAATGCCAATCCAGCTTGACCTATGAGGACGGTAGCTTGCTGATCTGCCCCGAGTGTGGGCACGAATGGCAAGCCGGCGCGGCGACCGAGACCGAAGCGGCTCGGGTGTGGAAAGACGCGCATGGCCAAGTGCTGCAGGACGGCGACAGCGTGGTGCTGATCAAAGACCTGAAAATCAAAGGTTCGTCCAGCGCCATCAAGGTCGGCACCAAGGTCAAGAACATCCGCTTGATCGACGGCGACCACGACATCGACTGCAAGATCGACGGTTTTGGCGCCATGCAGCTCAAGTCGGAGTACGTCAAAAAAGCCTAAAGGGCACCCGTTCGCCAGCCCGTCAGCGAATGCGGGTAGAATCAATCACCGGGCCCAAGTTTCTTGCGCCCGGTTTTTTGTTGGCTCGCCTGCAATGGGCGAAACACCACGCCACAAAAACCGGCCAAGCCAAGCGCTCACTCGTTGGACCTATGGGTCCAGTCAACGAATCCTCTCTGGAGCTTGGTTTTTTCATGGAAATCTTCGACTACGACAACATCCTGCTGCTGCCGCGCAAGTGCCGCGTGGAGAGCCGTTCGCAATGCGACGCTGGCGTGGAGCTGGGAGGGCGCAAGTTCCGTCTGCCGGTGGTGCCCGCCAACATGAAAACGGTGGTGGACGAGTCCATTTGTGAATGGATAGCGAAGAACGGTTATTTCTACGTCATGCACCGTTTCGACATCGACAACGTTCGGCTGGTGCGCGACATGCAGTCCAAAGGGGTGTACGCCTCGATTTCGCTGGGCGTGAAGCAACCCGACTACGACACGGTGGACCAACTGGTGGCCCAAGGCCTGTGCCCGGAGTACATCACCATCGACATCGCGCACGGCCACGCCGACAGCGTGAAGAACATGATCGGCTACATCAAAGACAAGCTGCCCAAGGCCTTTGTGATCGCGGGCAACGTGGCCACCCCCGAAGCGGTGATCGACCTCGAAAACTGGGGCGCCGACGCAACCAAAGTGGGCGTGGGTCCAGGCAAGGTCTGCATCACCAAGCTCAAGACCGGGTTTGGCACCGGCGGCTGGCAGCTCTCGGCGCTGAAGTGGTGCGCCCGTGTGGCGACCAAACCCATCATCGCCGACGGCGGCATCCGCAGCCATGGCGACATCGCCAAGAGCGTGCGCTTTGGCGCCACCATGGTGATGATTGGCTCGCTGTTTGCCGGCCACGAAGAGTCGCCCGGCAAAACGGTTGAGGTCAACGGTGAGCTGTTCAAGGAGTACTACGGCTCGGCGTCCGACTTCAACAAGGGCGAGTACAAGCACGTCGAGGGCAAGCGGATTCTGGAGCCGGTCAAGGGCAAGCTGGCCAACACCCTGATCGAGATGGAACAGGACGTGCAAAGCTCAATCAGCTACGCCGGCGGCACCAAGCTGATGGACATCCGCAAGGTCAATTACGTGATCTTGGGTGGCGACAACGCGGGCGAACACCTGCTGATGTGACGCCCGCTGCCAAGGCGCTCAGGCCTGCAACAGGCCGAGCGCTTGGCGATGCAGCCGGTGGCCTGGCTGGGCCAGCGCCTCCAGCACACTGAAGTGGTTGAGCCCCGGCAAGGCCGCACACACCGGCACCCGCTGGCCACCCCATGCTTTGTGGATCAGCGCGTTTTGGCGCAAAAACTCGCTGCTTTCATCGCCGCCCACCAGCGCCACCAAGCTGCCGTGCGCGGGCGCCGTCCACAAGGCGGGACTCAGGCGTTTGGCCTCTACGGCGTCCATGCGCAAATCGTTGGCCAAAAACGGCGTGTGGCGCAGCGGCTCCAGTTGGAACAAACCCGAAATCGACAGCGCGTTGCGCACCGCCTGCGCTGGCAGGTCGGCGCCCACCTGGGACCAGTCGCAGCCCAGCAGCATGGCCGCCAAATGACCGCCGGCCGAATGCCCCACCACCGTGATGCGCGACGGATCGCCACCGAAATCGGCCGCGTGCCGCACGGTCCAAGCGACCGCGCGGGTCATTTGCAGCGCGATCTCGCTCATGCCCACCGCCGGGCACAGCGCGTAATTGGGCACCACCACACACACCCCCTGCCAGGTGAAGGCCGGGGCCACAAAGCTGTGATCGGCCTTGTCCAGGCTGCGCCAATAACCACCGTGGATGAACAGCATCACCGGCGCGCCGCCTTTGGGGCTGCGCTCGGGCCGAAACACATCCAGCGTTTCGGCCGCGCTGGCGCCATACGGCACGTCCAAAAGGCAACGCCCATGCGCACCCACCCGTGCCTGGGCCGAGGCCTCGCGCCAAAACTGCAGATGTTCGGCAAACGCGGGCACACGGGCGCGATTGTTGTATTCGGCCTCCAGCCAAGCGGGGTCGCGCTGCCAAGTGTTCATGTCGGTGTCTCCTGTGTTGTGCACACATTCTGCCCGCAAGCTTGACGCGAAGCTGTCTCCCTACAATGCCCGGCATGACCGAACACACCGCTTCTCTCCCCTCTGTGGCCGTGCTGGGCATTGGCATGATGGGCTACCCCATGGCCCAGCGCCTGTGCCGCGCCGGGCATGCCGTGCACGCCTGGAATCGCACCCGCGTCAAGGCCGAGCGCTTGCTCGCCGACGGCGCCCAGGTCCACAACAGCGCCGCCGACGCGGTGCGCGCCGCCAATGTGGTGATCTGCCTGCTGGAAGACGGCAGTGTGGTGGGCGACGTGCTGCTGGCAGACGACACCCTGGCCGCTTACCGGCCTGGCGCGCTGGTGGTGGACATGTCGTCCATCCAACCGGTCGAGGCGCGCGCCCACGCGGCGCGTTTGGCCGAGCGGGATGTGGCGCATGTGGACGCGCCGGTGTCGGGCGGCACGGTGGGCGCTGAAGCCGGCACCTTGGCCATCATGGCCGGTGGCTCAGAAGCCGATGTGGCGCGCGCCGCGCCGGTGCTGACCCACCTGGGGCGGCTCACCCATGTGGGCGCCAGCGGCAGCGGGCAATTGGCCAAGCTGGCCAATCAGATGATTGTGGGCATCACCATCGGCGCGGTGGCCGAAGCCTTGCTGCTGTGCGAAAAAGGCGGCGCCGACCCCGCCAAGGTGAAAGCCGCGATTGGCGGCGGCTTTGCCGACAGCCGCATCTTGCAGGTGCACGGCCAGCGCATGGTGGAGCGCGACTTCGCCAAACGCGGCTCGATGGCGGTGCAGCTCAAAGACATGCGCAACGCGCTGGCCACCGCGGCTGAGCTGGGCTTTGAGGCGCCGGTGACGCAGCTGTTCGAGCAGCTCTACGCCAGCGCCAACGCACATGGCCTGAATGAAAACGACCAGTCGGCCCTGTTTGTGGAACTGGCACGCCGCAATGGAATGGTTTGACATGTTGCACCACCGTTTGCGCTGCTGGGGTGCGGCGCTGGCCGCCCTTCTGTGCGCGGGGGGCCTGTCCGCACAGACCCTCGTCCCCGCGTCTGCCACACCCGTGCCCACCGACACCCTGGCCCAACGCCTGACCGCCTGCACCCACTGCCATGGCGACCAAGGCCGCGCCGGGCCCGACGGCTATTACCCCCGCTTGGCGGGCAAGCCGGCCGCCTACCTGTATCACCAGCTGTTGAACTTTCAGCAAGGCCGGCGCAGCTACCCGCTGATGGCCCACTTGCTCAAGCCGCTGGACGCGCCCTACCTCCAAGCCATGGCCGAGCACTTTGCCAGCCAAAGCGTGCCTTACCCGCCCCCCGTGGCGGTGCCGCTGAGCGCCGCGCAAGCGCAGCGCGCCCAGCAACTGGTGTTTGAGGGCGACCGCAGCCGCCAACTGCCGGCCTGCGCCAGCTGCCATGGGCAAGGCTTGCTCGGCGCCTTGCCCGCTACGCCAGGTCTGCTGGGCTTGCCGCGCGATTACCTCAACGCCCAGCTCGGCGCTTGGCGCAACGGCCTGCGCCGCGCCCACGGCCCCGATTGCATGGCGCAGATCGCCAAAGCCCTGGCGCCCGAGGACGTGGCTGCGCTCAGCGGCTGGCTCGCCTCGCGGCCAGTGCCGGTGGGCGCAGCGGTGGCGGCCGCAACCGCTCGCCTGCCCATGGACTGTGGGAGCGCCCCATGAGCGCACGCCCCGCTCCTTGGCGCCTGATAGGCGCGGTGTGGCTGGTGTCGACGCTGGTGATCGTGGGCTGGCTGCTGTGGCCCGCCAGCCCTACACGCGTCGCGCCCATGCCCGCCAGTCAGGCCAACACCGACCCCGCCGCGCAGGTCGAACGCGGCCGCCTGCTCGCGCTGCAAGGCAACTGCGCGGCCTGCCACACACCCGCCGAGGGGCCAAACTATGCGGGTGGCGTGCCGCTGGGCACACCGTTTGGCACCGTGTTCGGTGGCAACCTGACGCCGTCGCCCAGTGGCTTGGCCGGCTGGAGCGCCGACGATTTTTGGCGCGCGCTGCACCTAGGCGAATCGCGCGATGGGCGCCTGCTCACACCCGCGTTTCCGCTCAACAACTTCACCCACATCAGCCGCGCCGACAGCGACGCGCTGTGGGCCTACTTTCGGCAATTGCCAGCAGTGGACACGCCGAAAAAAGCCCACGAACTGCGCTGGCCTTATGGCACACAAGCGGCGCAAAAGGTCTGGCGCGCCCTCTTCTTCCGGCCCGCCGATGCGCTGACCAGCGCCCCTGAAGCGCCCGATCAGCGCGGCGTCTACCTGGTCAATGGTCTGGGCCACTGCAGCGCCTGCCATGCGCCGCGCAACGCGCTGGCTGGCAGCTTTGATCCGCTGTCGCTGGCCGGCGGTGATCTGCCCAACGGTTGGCACGCACCGTCGCTGCTGGACCCGGCCGAAGCCGGGGTGCAAGACTGGCCCCAAGAAGGGGTGGAGGCGCTGCTCAAGCACGGCCGCTGGCAACAACACCTGAGCACCGGCCCCATGGCCGAGGTGGTGCACGGCAGCCTGCGCCACTGGCCAGACGCCGACATCGCCGCCGTCGCCCAGCACCTGCGCCAGCTGCCCCAACACAGCGTGTCGCGCCGCCCGACCGAGCCAGCGCCGCTTGACGTGCGCGAGCTGGGCGAGCGCGTCTACCGCCAGCACTGCGCCCAATGCCACGGGGAACAAGGCCAAGGGTTTGCCTTGGCCAATGGCGAATGGGCGTATCCCCCATTGGCCGGTCACCGCAGCGTCACACAACACAGCCCAGCCAATGCCCTGCACAGCGTGCTGCACGGGGGCTTCAGCCTGCCGGCGCCGGGCGTGGAGCAACCCTTTGGCATGCCCCCGTTTGTGCTGGAACTCAAAGACGCTGAGCTGGCGGCGGTGCTGACCCACCTGCGCACCCAGTGGGGCAACGAGGTCGGCGCGGTCACGCCACTGCAGGTGCAACAGCTGCGCGCCGCTGGTCGCTGAACCAACCACCGATCCTCAGACCTTGGCTTGTTCGACCTCGGCAATATTTGATCAAATTTTGACAAACGATTTTCTTTGTAGACAATCGTCTGGTCACACATTTGATCAAATATCCGCATGACCACCCCGACCGAACTGCAAGACTTTCTGAGCCAACACCGCATCCACGAAGTGGAATGTGTCATCCCCGACATGACCGGCATCGCCCGGGGCAAGATCCTGCCCAAGGACCTGTTCCTCAACGCCGGCAAGATGCGCCTGCCCAAAAGTGTGCTGCTCAACACCGTCAATGGCCAGCAGCCCAACAACACCCCTCATGTGGGCGAAACCGACCCCGACATGGTGTGTGTGCCCGACGCCGCCACCGCCCGCGTGGTGCCATGGGCGGCCGAATCTGTGGCGGTGGTGATCCACGATTGCGAAGAGTTCGACGGATCACCGGTCAGCCTGTCGCCGCGCAGCGTGCTCAAGCGCGTGCTCGCGCTCTACGAGGCCCAAGGCTGGCGACCGGTGGTGGCGCCCGAGATGGAGTTTTATTTGGTGGCTCGCCAGCAAAACCCGCACGAACCGCTGCAGCCGCCGCTGGGGCGCTCCGGCAAACCCGAGGCGGGCCGTCAGTCGTACTCCATCGACGCGGTCAACGATTTCGACCCCTTCTTTTTGGAGCTGTCCCGCTTTTGTGAGGTGCACCGCCTGGGCGTGGAAACGCTGATCCACGAAGCCGGCGCTGGCCAGATGGAAATCAACTTCACCCACGGCGAGCCGCTGGAGCTGGCCGACCGGGTATTCCTGTTCAAACGCACGGTGCGCGAGACCGCGCTGCGCCACGGCATCTTCGCCACCTTCATGGCCAAGCCCATGGAGGCCGAGCCCGGCAGCGCGATGCACATTCACCAGAGCATTCTGGACGCCACCACGGGGCACAACATCTTCAGCCACGCCGACGACGGCTCGGTGACGCCGCACTTTCGCCACTACATCGCCGGCCTGCAGCGCTATGTGCCACAGTTGATGCCCATGCTGGCGCCGTATGTGAACTCGTACCGGCGCCTCTCGCGCTTCATGTCGGCGCCCATCAACGTGCAGTGGGGTTACGACAACCGCACCTGCGGCATCCGCGTGCCCGAGTCCGACCTGGCCAACCGCCGACTCGAGAACCGCGTGCCCGGCGTCGACGTGAACCCGTATCTGGCCATGGCCGCCACCTTGGCAGCGGGCTACCTGGGCCTGGTGGAAAAGCGCCAGCCCAGCGAGCCCATGAAGTCCAGCGCCTGGGACATGGACTATGAACTGCCCAGCCACATGGAAGACGCGCTGCGCCGCATGCGCGAATGCGAGCCGCTGCGCGAGGTGTTGGGCGGCGCCTTCATCGACGCCTTCTTGGCGGTCAAAGAACTGGAGTACGCCACCTACAACCGTGTGATCAGCTCGTGGGAGCGCGAGCACCTCTTGTTGTTGGTCTGAGGAGTGAAAACCATGACCCAATCCTTGACCCGCACTGGCATCGACTGGACCCGCGCCCAAGCCTTTGCCCAGGCCGAGCGCGAGGCCTTTGCCCGAGCCAACCCCACGTCCGCAGCACTGGCCGAGCGCGCCAACGCCCACCTGCTGTTTGGGGTGCCACTGCACTGGATGCGCGACTGGGGCACGCCGTTTGCCTTGCATGTGGCGCAGGCCAGTGGCGCGCAAGTGACCGATGTGGACGGCCACACACGGGTCGACTTTTGCCTGGGCGACACCGGCGCCATGTTCGGCCATTCGCCCGAACCGGTGGCCCGCGCCTTGGCGCGCCAGGCCACACGCGGCTTCACCACCATGCTGGCCGGCGAAGACGCGGCCGTGGTCGGTGAACAGCTCGCGCAGCGCTTTGGTTTGCCCTTGTGGCAATTCGCCATGAGCGCCACCGACGCCAACCGCTACATCGTGCGTTGGATCCGCGCGGCCACCGGCCGCAAAAAGATCCTCGTTTTCAACGGCTGCTACCACGGCACCATCGAAGACGTGTTCGTGGATTTGTTGGATGGCCAGCCAGTGCAGCGCAACAGCCTGCTCGGCCAGGTACACGACCTGACCCAGCACACGGTGGTGGTGGAATTCAACGACCTGGCCGCGCTCGACGCCGCGCTGGCGGCCGGCGATGTGGCCTGTGTGCTGGCAGAGCCGGTCATGACCAACATCGGCATGGTGCTGCCCGCACCTGGCTTTTGGGAGCAAGCGCAACAGATCATCCGCCGCCACGGCAGCCTCTTGGTGCTGGACGAAACCCACACCATCAGCACCGGCCCAGGCGGCTACACCCGCGCCCACGGCCTACAACCCGACGCCCTGGTGCTGGGCAAACCGGTGGGCGGTGGCGTGCCTTGCGCCGTGTATGGCATGAGCGCCGAACTCGCCGCTCGCGCGGTACGCGCCAAACAAGAAGCGCCCCCGGGCCACAGCGGCATCGGCACCACCCTGACTGGCAATATGCTGGCCATGGCCGCCATGCGCGCCGCCTTGACCGAGGTCATGACCGACGCCGCCTACACCCACATGCTGGCTTTGGCAGAGCAGTTGGCGGCGGGCTTGCGCCAGACCATCGCCCACCACGCGCTGCCCTGGTGCGTGACGCAGGTGGGCGCGCGCATCGAGTTCCAGTTCACCCCCACCCCGCCCTGCAACGGCACCGAGGCCGACCGCATCCTCGACGGCGAACTCGAACATATCATCCACCTCGGCCTGCTCAACCGTGGCGTCATGATCACGCCCTTTCACAACATGATGCTCATCAGCCCCCACACCCAAGCGGCGGACGTGGAACAATTGCTGGCCGCACTCAACGAGGTGCTGCAGCACATCACACCGCCAACGTGAAAACCCCCGCCACCACTCCCCAACAAGACACCGCCTACACCCTGCTGCGCCAATGGCTCACCGTGGGGGAGGTGCTGCCGGGACAGCGGCTCAAAATCCACGACATCGCGCAGCGCTTGGGCGTGGGCGTCATGCCGGTGCGTGCGGCGCTGCAACGCCTGGCCGCTGAAGGTGCACTGGTCAATGTGCCCCACGCCGGGGTGATGGTGCCCAAGCTGTCGGTGGCCGAATTTGACGACGTGCTCGACATGCGCCTGATGCTGGAAGGCACAGCAGCAGAACGCGGTGCCCACCGCATTGACGCCGAGGGCGTGGCCGCCCTGCAGGCGCTGGACGAGCGCATGGCCCAAGCCCTGCAACGCGGCGACGGCAAAGACTATCTGGACGCCAATGAACTCTTCCATGTGCGGCTGTACCAAGCGGCCGGCTCACCCACGCTGATGGCGCTGATCGAAACCGTGTGGCTCAAAGTCGGGCCGCTGTCCAACCGCCTGTTTGACGCGGACGGTGCCAGCGCCGTGCTCAACCACGCCCACGACGACGCCATGCGCGCCCTGCACCGCCGCGACAGCACCGGCGTGCGCCGCGCGATTGAACGCGATTTGTTTGTGGCGGCGCAGTTTTTGCGGCCGTTTTGTGTGTGATCGACTGCGGTCAAGTTGCCCGCGAAACGATCCAAAAAAACGGTCCTGAAAAAAGCGCCACCTGAGCCAGGGACTGCAACACGGTTGCCAACACCGATTTGGATGGTTGCAAATTGAGCCTGATCCATGAGACCCAAAGGACAACCGGCATCCCAAGAATCAGCGCCCAACGAATCTCAGAGTATCCAGCCAAGCGCCCGCCCGCTGCGTCCACCAGCGGCTCCACAAACACGCCGGCAATAACACTGAGCAGAACCAGCACGATAGTCAGGTTTCGAACAAATACGCCCATCAATGCGAACTCCTCGGCCGTGTTTGACAACAGCTCACTGCAACACCCATCCGACCGCCATCACCCCCCCCATCAGCACCGGCTGGTGCAGCAGGTAGTAACTGAGGCTCCATCGCCCCATCAGCGCCAAGCCCTCGCCCACACGGCCGCTCAGTTGCCAGGCCAACCACTGTGGGCGATGGCGCAGGGCCCACTGGCCCGCCGCGAGACCCCACCACACCGCCGCAAGCCAAGGCAGCAAGGGCACGTAGTCTTCTGTGATGGGCAGGCGGCTGACCAGGCCCAGCCAGTTCAGCGCCGGGGTGTTGAACACATCGAGTGCCGGCACCGCAGCCACCCAGACCGGGCCGGCGGTTTTGGCGAGCCAGCTCAGACCGACCGCCACCGCGCCCAGCAGCCACAGCCAAGCGCCCCAGCCGGCGCTCAAGCGCGCCACGATCAGCATCAGTGCTATGGCGTGCAGCACCCCAAAATAAATAAAGCTGTTGGGAAACATCGCCATCGAGCCAGCAGTGACGAGCAGCGCCGCGCCCGCCACCTGGGCCCAGCGCCGCCAAAAGCGCGGCCAGGTCACGCCCTGCGCCAGCGCCACCGCTTGCGACAGCCCAGCGGTGAACAGAAACAGGCTCACGATGGCGGTGCGCTGCCAGGTCCACACCGGGTCGCGGTAAAAGTCTTGTGCGATCCAGCCAAAGTGGTTGAGGTCAAACGCGAAGTGGTAAGCCGTCATCCACAACATGGCCAGCGCCCGCAGCTGGTCGATGCCACTCAGGCGCCCTGCCCCCAACGCTGGCCCCATCACCGACCCCATGCCCATGTCAGCCCCCGCTGGCCTGCGCGTGGATGCGCAGCAGCAGCGCACTCAGCGCCTCGGGCTCGCTGATCATCGGGTCGTGCCCCGTGGCCAGCTCGAACAGCTGCCAACCCGGCTCGCTGCGCACCCGGCGGCGGGCGGCGTCAATGGTGGCCAATGGTGGGTCAGTGCAGTCGATGAAGGTGCGCGGCACCGCCCACACCAGCGCCGGGTCGAACTGCAGCGGTTCCTGGTAAATGCCGAAGGGCTGCGGCGTTTGCCGGCGGTTGACCCAGTCGCGGTCGGCGCCGCTCAGACCAAACACCGACGCGTCCGGCGGCGGAAAACTCAAGCCCCCGCTGGCCTGTCCCTCGGCCACCCGCTTGGCCACGGTCTCGGGCGCGTGGGGGCTGCTCCAGCTATTGCCAGGGTCGGGAATGCCGGCGTCCAGATACACCAGGTGCTTCAGCAAGCCAGGGTGGGCGCGCTGCAGCCGGTCGGCCGCACAGGTGATCAGGTTGCCCGCGTAGCTGTGGCCCACCAGCACCACGCTGGCCAGCTCCTCGGCTTCGATCAGGCCCACAATGTCCTGCACATGGGTGGCGATCGTGATGTCGCGGCTGAGCAGGTGCGCGCGTTCGCCCACGCCGGTCAGGGTGACGGCGTGCGCCTCGACCCCAGCGGCACGCAGGCGCGGCAGCACCCGGCGCCAGCACCAGGCGCCGTGCCACGACCCGTGCACCAACACCACGGCGGGTGCGTTGTCGGGCTGTGGGGGCAAGGCGGCAGGGGACTGTTCAGGCACGGGACTTCTCCGGGACAATAACGGGTTGCGCATTTTTCTGGACGCCCATGCTACCCCACCACATTGAACTGCTGGCCCCCGCCCGCGACGCCGACATTGGCATCGAAGCCGTCAACCACGGCGCGGACGCGGTCTACATCGGCGGGCCCTCGTTTGGCGCGCGCGCCACCGCCGACAACTCGGTGCAAGACATTGCCCGGCTGGTGCGCCACGCACACCGCTTCAACAGCCGCATCTTTGTGACGATGAACACGATCTTGCGCGACGACGAGCTGGAGCCTGCCCGCAAGTTGGCCTGGCAGCTGTACGACGCCGGGGTGGACGCGCTCATCATCCAAGACATGGGTCTGCTGCAGATCGACATGCCGCCGCTGCAGCTGCACGCCAGCACCCAGACCGACATCCGCACCCCCGAAAAAGCCCGGTTTTTGCAGGACGCTGGCCTCTCGCAGATCGTGCTGGCGCGCGAACTCACACTCCAGCAGATCGCCGCCATCGACGCCGCCCTCGGCCCCAAGGACGCACCAGGCCGCGCGGTGCTGGAGTTTTTGTGCATGGCGCACTGTGTGTGGCCTACAGCGGCCAGTGCTACATCAGCCACGCCCACACCGGGCGCAGCGCCAACCGCGGCGATTGCAGCCAGGCCTGCCGCCTGCCCTATGAGGTGAAAGACGCGCAGGGCCGCATCGTGGCGCACGACAAACACGTGCTGTCGATGAAGGACAACAACCAGAGCAACAACCTGCGCGAGATCATCGACGCCGGCGTGCGCAGCTTCAAGATCGAAGGCCGCTACAAGGATATGGCCTACGTCAAGAACATCACCGCCCACTACCGGGTGTTGCTCGACGAGATTCTGGAAGAGCGCCAGCACAGCGACGCACCGCTGGCGCGCAGCTCCAGTGGTGAATGCACCTTTTTCTTCCAGCCCGACCCGAACCAGAACTTCAACCGCGAGTTCACCGACTACTTTGTGCAGGGCCGCAAGGAAGACATCGGCGCGTTTGACACCCCCAAAAACCCCGGCCAGCCGATTGGCTGGGTCAGCCGAGTGGCGGACGACCACCTGGAGTTGACCACCGACGACGCCAGCGCCGAACTGCACAACGGCGACGGCCTGTGCTACTACGACCTGCAAAAGGAACTGGTCGGCCTGCAGATCCACCGCGCCGAGGCCACCGGGGCCAAAGGCGTGTGGAAGCTCTGGCCCAAAGACCCGATGGCGGGCTTCAAGGATTTGCGCAAGGGTGTGGTAGTCAACCGAAACCGCGACATGAGCTGGGTGCGCACGCTGGAGAAAAAATCGGCCGAGCGCCGCATCGGCGCCTGGGTGGCGCTGACCGAGGCCGACGGCGGCCTGCAACTGACCCTGACCGACGAAGACGGCCACAGCGCCAGCGCCCACTTGAATGGCCCGCTGCAGCTGGCCAAAGACCCGGCCCAGGCCGACGCCAAACTGCGTGAACAGCTTGCCCGCCTGGGCGACACCCTGTTTGCGCCGCTGGACGTGAGCCTGCAGCTGAGCCAGCCCTGGTTTGTGCCCGCCTCGCAACTCAACGCGCTGCGCCGCGAAGCCGCCACCGCGCTCGAGGCCGCGCGCGCCGCTGCGTGGCAGCGCCTGCCGCGCGCCAAGCCAGTCGACCCGCCCGCGCCCTACCCGGAAGACACCCTCACCTATTTGGCCAATGTGTTCAACCACAAGGCGCGCGACTTCTACGCCAAGCACGGCGTCCAGGTGATCGCCGCCGCTTACGAGGCGCACGAAGAAGAAGGCGAAGTGAGCCTCATGATCACCAAACACTGCGTGCGCTTTTCATTGAGCCTGTGCCCCAAACAGGCCAAAGGCGTCACCGGCGTGCAGGGCACGGTCAAGGCCGAGCCGCTGCAGCTCATCAACGGCAAAGAAAAACTCACCCTGCGCTTTGACTGCAAACCCTGCGAGATGCATGTGGTCGGCAAGATGAAGCGCAGCGTGCTGCAAGCCGCCGCCGAAAGCCCGGTGACCTTCTACAAACGCCGCCCCAACGCCGTGGGCGCGCACTGACACAAGCGACGACCGATATGCGCAGCCCCATCACCACCGTCGACATCGACCGCAGCGACACCTGGACCCGCTACAAAAAAGGCATGTGCGACAGCTGCCAGGCCAACTGCTGCACCATGCCGCTGGAAGTCAAGCTCAGCGACCTGCAGCGCCTGGGGCTGGTGGACGACTTTGAAGCCAACGAAATCGACCCGCGCCAGATTGCCGTGCGCCTGCAAAAAGCCAAGGTGGTGGAGCGCTACAACGCCAAAAGCGAGAAGTTCACCATGCTGCGCCGTGCCGACGGCGACTGCCAGTATCTGGACGAACGCACCCGGCGCTGCACGGTCTACGCCGACCGCCCCGACACCTGCCGCCTGCACCCGCAAGTGGGCCCCCGGCCCAACTACTGCCCCTACGGCGCCAAGCGACCGACGCGCTGACGCTGTGACACATTCACATTGACGTCCGTATCGGTGCGGACTACCGTGGCGCCTCACACCAACACAGGGAGGCTCCCATGCCATCAATACGCACCGCCTGGATGATCGCGGCGGTTTGCACCGCGCTTGCCGGCTGCGAAACCACCGGCCCACAATTCAATGTCAACACCGCCGCTGGCCCGACCGACGTGGTCTGCAGCGTGGGTGCCGACAACCCACAGCGCACCGTGCGCATCGATGCCTGGCGGGGCAGAGACACCATCTTGGAGGAGTACACCACCGAACGTGTGTGCCAGCGCCTGGCCCAGGTCAGCCAAGGTTTGCTGGCCCAGGGAGCCGCCGTGCGCTTTGATGTGGTGGGCCAAGTGCGCCAACATACCGAATTGGGCCCCGCCGACAACACCGACATGCGCGCCAGCGGCCCGGTACCAGCCAACACCGTGCGGCTGGTGGTGGTCGACGCCGTCATTCAATGCGGCGACACCAATGCGCCCACCGGCGGCTTCATTCGCGGCTGCGCACCGGCCATTGGCAAACCCCTCATCTTTCTGAACCGCACCGTGTTTGGCGACAGCACACCCGAGTGGATCACCTGGGCACACGAACTTGGCCACACCGTGGGCCTGCACCACCCCGACAACGTGCGCCCACCCACCGCTTCCGAGCGGATCATGACCTATAAGCCCGAGTCCGAATCCACCACCCTCACCGCGAGCGAAGCCCCGCGCTACGCCCAGCTCGGCATAACGCAGCCGGGCTCGGGCAGCGGCGCCGCCGTGGGCGTGGTGCCCGACAACCTGCCCCCCATCAACGTGGCGCAGCTCATCCCCTTCATCCTCACCACCGGCCAGCACGGTGTGCCGCTGCGGCAGCTCGAACATTTGAGCGACGTGGAGTTGCTGACCCTGCGCGCGCTGCTGGAGCCCACCCAGCACATCGACAACGCCGCACTCAAGCAACTGACCGTGCCGCTGCGCATCAACGCCCTGGTGCCCCTGGCCGAGTTGGGCCGCGACCAGGCCCAAGCGTATGTGCGCGACTATCTGCTGCGCCAAACCGATGCCGCCAGTCTGGACGTGCGCCGCTACGGGCTGTGGGCGCTGGGGCGCGGCCAGCTGCGCCACCCCACCAACGCCACCCGCCAATTTCTGCAACAGGCAGGTCAGCCAGGCTTTTGGTGCGCCGCCCCCGGCACCGACAAAAGCGGCTGTCAACAACTGGCGGAGGCGGCCCAGTACGCCATGGACCGCGCGGGCCTCAAAACCACCGACAAACTCCGATAACACCGCGCCAGGCGCTGTCAGAATGCGGGGCCTTCCTCGCGCTGCCTCCTGCTTTTTTTGACTGACCACGCGCCATGTTTCCACTGATTCGACGACTGCACCGCCACATTCGACGCGCCTCGGTCTATGTGCTGGTGCTGTGCCTGCTGATCCTGCTGGGCGGTGGGCTGGGTTTCTGGCTGCTCGACCCGGCCATTCACAGCCTGGGCGACGACCTGTGGCTGGCCTTCACCACCGCCGCCACCGTGGGT
>JBEIEH010000035.1:0-16137 GCA_040383055.1 Burkholderiaceae bacterium | reverse complement strand
GCGGGGGCGCATCGACATCGACTCGGTGCCCGGTGAGGGCACCACCTTCAATATCTTCTTGCCGCTGACACTGGCCATCATCGATGGGATGCTGGTGGGCGTTGGCGGCGAACGCTTCATTCTGCCGACCTTGGCCATTCGCGAATCGCTGCGGCCGCAACCCGGCATGGTGTTCACGGTGCAAGGCAAGGGCGAGGTGATCAGCGTGCGCAGCAAACTCATCCCGCTGGTGCGCCTGTCGGAAAAACTGGGCATACCGGGGACCACCAACGATCCGTGTGAAGGCATTGTGATGGTGGTCGACTCAGGCGCACGCACCCGCGCGCTGTTGGTCGACAGCTTGATCGGCAAACAAGAAGTGGTGATCAAGTCGCTGGGCGAAACCTTCAAACACCACAAAGGCATGTCGGGCGCAGCCATCATGGGCGATGGCCGCGTGGCACTGATCATCGACCCCGATGCGGTGAGCCAGTTGCCTTCTGCCGTCTCGCTGGCCGCCTGACCCTACCCATTCGATGCAACGAGAAAATCCATGAGCAATGCGGCCACCGAGAACCTGCCAGAAACGGGCAAGTACCTAACCTTCTTGCTGGCACAGGAACGCTACAGCGTGCCTGTGCTCAAGGTTCGGGAAATCATGCGACTGTGTCCGGTGACACCTGTGCCTCGCATGCCCGCCTACATCAAAGGCGTGATCAATCTGCGGGGCAAGATCGTGCCCGTCATCGATCTGCGCGAGCGCTTCGGCCTGCCGCAGGCGGTGGAGCTGGACCGCATCTGCATCATCGTGGTGCAGTTCGACACCGGCGAAGGGAGCAGCCAGCTCATGGGCATGATCGTGGACGTGGTGGAAGAAGTCTCCCAGTTCAACACCGAGGACTTGGAGGTTTCCCCCGACTTTGGCGGCTCCATCGACACCCGCTTTATCACTGGCATGGCCAAGAGCAAGGGCACCGTGAAGACCTTGCTCGACATTGATCGCTTGCTCAACCATGTGGGTCAGATCGACCTGCGCACCGTCGGCATGGGTCCATCCGACCGCTGAACACACAACACAACAGTTTCATAGGGGCATCACAATCATGATGAATTTGAAAAAACTCATGCTGGGCATTGCACTGCTGTTTCTCGGCAGTTTGGCGGGTATCCCGGCGGCCAGCTTTTTCTTCACCTCACCGATCAAAATCGGTGGCGACTTGTACCAACACATCTCGCACGAGCAGGAGCTGCTGGCGGCAACGGTCCCACCCGAGATGTACCTGATCGAAACACATTACATGGTGGCGCACACCATGATCAAGGTGTACAAGGATCTGGGCTCGACCAGCATCACTGACTACAAAGAGGTCAAGCGCTTGATCGAGCAAGCGCCAAAGATCCAGAAAGACTACATCGCCGCTTTCGACAAGTTCAAGACCAGCCCCCTTACCGATGCGCGGTTGTTGCCTTACGTCGACGCATCAGACAAACATGTGCGGCGCTATTTCAACCTGCTCAACAACACGTTTTTGCCCATCCTGAATTCGGGCGAAACAGTAAAGATCAAGGCGCAATTTGACCTGATGGTGGAAGCCTTTGAGGGACACCGAGATGCCATCGAAGCCTTATTGCCCAAAGTGAGAGAGCACATTGCGGACAACGAGCGCCAAGCGGAAGTCATCCAACAACGGGTCGTTTGGAGCGTGGTGGCTCTGGCCAGCGGCATGCTGGTGGTCGGTTTGCTGTTGATTTATATCGCCTGGCGCGTGTCGATCAAGCCGCTTCTGAAAGTGGCACGCGACATCTACGAAGGCACAGAAGAAAGCCGACACGCGTCTCAGCAGCTCACCGATGCCAGCCAAAAACTGGCTCAGGGCGCCAGCGAGCAAGCGGCCGCGATTGAGGAAACGAGCGCCTCGCTGGAAGAGGTTTCGAGCATGATCCACTCCACGGCCAACAACGCGGAACAGGCCAAGCAACTGGCGTCCGAGACCCGCAACTCGGCCAAAGAAGGTGTGCACAACATGGCCGAAATGACCTCGGCCATGGAAGCGATAGAAAAGTCCAGCAGCGATGTGGCCAAGATCGTCAAAAGCATCGATGAGATCGCTTTTCAAACCAACATCTTGGCGCTCAACGCTGCGGTGGAGGCTGCGCGCGCAGGCGAAGCCGGCGCAGGCTTTGCGGTGGTGGCCGACGAGGTTCGCTCGCTGGCACAGCGCAGCGCCACCGCGGCCCACGAATCGGCCGAAAAAATCGAAGCCTCGATTCGCAGCAGCCGCATGGGCGCGGTGTCGCTGCAGCGTGTGCAGGATTCCTTGGCGCAGATCGAAGGGAAGATCGCCAAGACCGACGCTTTGGTGGCCGAAATCACCATGGCCGCACGCGAGCAAGCGCAGGGCATTGAACATGTGAGCATCGCGATCGAACAAATGAACAAGGTGGCCCAAGACGCCGCCGACAGCGCCAGCCAGATCGCTCACGCGGCCGAACAAACCCACGATCAAGCGAAAAATGTCGAGGATTTGGTGGAGCGCGGCATCTCCGTGGTGGGCTTTCAGGTGCGCCGTCGCCAGCGGGCCACGCCCGCCGGCCCTGCTGCACCCAGCCCCACGCGCGTCACGCCGCTGAACGAGCGCAGCACCAGAGGCGCATCCAAAGTCACCGTGGAGCGACCGCAGACCGATCATGGGCTCAGCCATGAACGCAAACCCAAGCTCGGCGGGCCAGGTGCTGCCACCGAGCACCACTTCAAAGACTTCTGAGCCACCGAATGCCTCCAGCCAACGCGCCACTGCCGATGCATCGGGACCCACCGATGGCGGCACAGACCTACCAGTATCTGTGCCGCCTGATTCATCGTCACAGCCGCATCCACCTTGGACCCAACAAAGTCACGCTGCTCACCAGCCGCTTGGCCAAACGCCGACGGGAATTGGGCTTGGGCACGTGGGAAGAGTATGTCGATTGGCTGGAGCAACATCGCGCGGAAGAAATCGAAACGCTGATCGACCTCGTGTCGACCAACCACACCCATTTCTTCCGGGAAGGCGTCCACTTTGAGATTCTCAAGTCGGAGCTACTGGAGCGGCTCTTGAACCACAGCCCGTCCGCGCGCAACGGACTGCGCTGCTGGTCGGCGGCGTGTTCCAGTGGGGAAGAGGCGTTTTCTCTCGCGATCGTGCTCAATGAGTTTGCCGAAGCACAACACCCGGGCCTGCGCTGGCAAATCGAGGCCACCGATATCTCCAACCGCGCCCTCTACAAGGCCAAACAAGCGGTGTATGAAATCGAACGCCTAGGTCTGCCCGATCCCAGTTACTTGCGCAAATATTTCCAAAAAGGCAGTGGCCCGTACGAAGGCTTCTGCAAAGTCAAAAATGATCTGCAAAAACGGGTGCACTTTCGTCGCATGAACCTCTTTGGCGATCGCTACGTCATCCCAACGCCACAACACGTGGTGTTCTGTCGCAATGTGTTGATCTACTTTGAGGTGGACTCTCAAACACAACTGATACAACGCTTGCACGACACCCTAGAGCCCGGCGGTTACTTGATCGTGGGACACTCGGACAGCTTGCTGCGGATCACACACCCGTTCAAGAGCCTCGGCAACGGGGTCTACCAGCGGGAGCACTGAATATGTCGTTGGAGATGAAATGCCCATAAAGGTCCTGGTGGTTGACGATTCGGCACTGGTCAGAAAGACCATTTCCGACACCCTGGCACACGACCCCGATATCGAGGTGGTGGGGGTGGCCAACGACCCCCTGATTGCCATGGAAAAAGTGCCACGGCTGCAACCCGATGTGATCACGCTGGACATGGAAATGCCGCGCATGGACGGCCTGACCTACCTGCGGCAGTTGCAGAAAGAGCGCTCACCCATTGCGGTCGTGGTCATCAGCTCGCTGACACAGCAGGGCTCACAAATCGCGCTGGACGCCATGGACGCAGGAGCCTGTGAAGTGCTCGCCAAACCCGACGGCAGCACATCGATCGGCGCGTTATCGGCCAAGCTGGCTTTCCACATCAAAGCCGCTCACGCCGCCAAGAAGCGCTTCAGACACCACACCTCTGCAGCGGCCCCCGCCCCTGCCGCAGCGCGCCCAACGGGCCATACCGTGGCGTCACAACGGGGCGACCGCCGCTTGGTGGTGATGGGCGCTTCCACGGGCGGTGTGGAAGCCCTGCGCGCCGTGCTGCCCGCCTTGCCCAACGGTTTGCCACCGATTTTGGTGGTGCAGCACATCCCCGCTTTTTTCTCAAAAGCGGTGGCTGATCGGCTCAACGCGCTGGCGCCTTACGAAGTGCGAGAAGCGGTCGACGACGAACCCATCCTGCCTGGGCAGTGCTTGGTGGCGCCCGGCAACCACCACCTGATGGTGAACAGCACCTTGGGGGGCTATCGAACCCGTCTGACCCAGAGCCCACCCGTGCACCACTGTCGACCGGCGGTGGACGTGTTGTTCCGCTCGGCTGCAGAAGCGGCCGGAAAGCACACGCTGGGGGTATTGCTCACGGGCATGGGCAGCGATGGAGCGCTTGGCATGCAGGCCATCCGCAACGCGGGTGGTCTCAATCTGGCCGAACATGAAGACAGCTGCGTGATCTATGGCATGCCGCGAGCGGCCGTGCAATTGGGCGTGGTGGACAAATCGGTCACACTTGATCGTATGCCCCAAGCCATTCTCGACACGCTGGCCCACATTCCCGCCTGATGCCATGAACGCCCCCGCAGATCTGCCGACCCCTCAAGTCGACATGGAAGATGTGCCGCTGACGGCAGCGTCACAAGCCGAGCGCGCCGCCAACATGCTCAAAGCCGCGCGGCTCTTGGTGGTGGACGACAGCAAGATGATGCGCATGGGCATCGCCCGATCGCTGCGGCAACTGGGTGTCGAACTGATTGAGGAAGCCTCCAACGGCAAAGAAGCTCTGCAGCGACTGCGCGACGAGTCCTTCGACCTGATGCTGCTGGACGTGGAAATGCCGGAGATGACCGGCCGTGAAGTGCTCGCTGAAATGCAAAAAAGCGTGCAGTTGCGTGGTTTTCCCGTGATCGTGATCTCGGGTGGGCAAGACATTGAGGACGTGGTGCGCTGCATTGAATTGGGCGCAGAAGACTACCTACCCAAGCCGTTTAGCCAAGTGCTGCTCAAGGCGCGGTTGACCTCCTCGATTGAGAAAAAGCGCCTTCGCGACCTAGAACGCATGCGCCGGCAACAGTTGCAAGAACAACACGAGCAGCTGGAACGGGAGCAGGAAAAAACCGAAAACTTGCTGCTCAACATCTTGCCTCGCTCGGTGTCTCAACGCCTCAAGAGCGGTGAAAAACGCATCGCCGATGCCCACCAAGAGGTGTCGGTGCTCTTCGCCGACCTGGTAGGCTTCACCCAAATGTCGCACGGCATGTCAGCGGAGCGGCTGGTGAACATGCTCGACGAGATTTTTTCGCGCTTCGACTGGATTGTGGGCGATGCGGGCATTGAAAAAATCAAAACCATCGGCGACTGCTACATGATGGTCAGCGGTGTGCCAGAACCTCGCAGTGATCATGCCGTCGCGGTGGTGGAAGCCGGGTTTGGCATGCTCGATGCCATGGACAGCTTCAACCGCGCGCACGGGACCCAGTTGCAAATCCGCATCGGCGTCAACAGCGGCCCTGTGGTGGCGGGTGTGATCGGCATGCACAAGTTCACTTACGACCTGTGGGGCAACACCGTCAACGTGGCCAGTCGCATGGAGTCCACTGGCATCCCGGGGCGCATCCATGTGTCGCCGTCCACCGCCCGGCATTTGGGCAACCACTTCAACCTCGAAGCCCGTGGCACAGTGGCCGTCAAAGGCATTGGCGATGTGGACACTTTTTTTGTTGAGCGCCGCGCGCAAGGCTAAATGCCATGGCCATTCTCCATTTGACCCCTACCGATTGGTGCGCTGGTTTGCACCAAACCTCGCGACAGTTGCGCTCAGCATGGGCACAGGATTGGCCTGGTCTGCCCACTGTGCTCGACGAATGCCTCACCAGTCTGGGACTGCAGGCCAGCGACGACGCTGACATCTCAGCCCTCAACCGGTTTGCCCGGGGTGTGGGCAGCGACATGGAAGCGCTGGCCCAATCCCGTCCGACAGATGCCGAGCCCGCTTACCACAACCGTTTGCACACCGCCGATGTGCTGGTCGCCATCACCACCATGATGCACACCCAAGGGGTGGCTCACAACACCGTGGCCAAGCCTTGGGCCGCCATGCTGCTGGCCACCGCTATGGCCCACGACTACGATCACCCCGGTGGCGTTAACCGTTCGCCTTTCGAGATTGAAAGGCATTCTTGGTCATCCGTTGCTCTGCGTGCAAAAGACCTGCCCGCCCCCTGGCGGCAGCACATGGAGCAACTGATCTTGCGCACCGACATCCAGGCGGTCCCCTTGAACCACGAGCGTGTGGCAGAACAAGCGTTTGAGTGGGGGCTTCCTTGGTGTCAAGTGATGCTCAACGAAGCCGACATCTTGTTGAGCGCGTGTGCCGAGTTTGGACCCGGTCTTGGTCAGGCCTTGGCCCACGAGTGTGTTCGCGCGGGATTTGCCGATTTCGCCATTGTGGGCACCGCTGTGGGCAGAGCCCGTTTTCTGCGCCAGATCCGCTTCTCCAGTCCGGCGGCACTGGCGCTTGATATGCCCGCTCGGGTGCAAGCTGAACTGGATACTCTCTCGACTCAGGGAACCTCATGAACACCCCAACTTTGAACTTCTGCGTTGATCTGCAAAAGGTTGAGGCGGTTGGCCACGTGCCGCCGTACTCGATAGAAGCGCTGGAAGCCTACAGCCGCCACGGACTCAGCAGCGAAGACCGCTTGTATTACCAACTGGTCAGCGATCTGACGCTTGAAACCGGGGCGTACAAACCCGGCACCAAGCTCTGCGAATTTGGTCAACCGGTGGCCAACGCCTATGTGGTGCGCCAAGGCGAGCTCGAAGTGCGCACCGAAGGACTGACCTACCGGGTGGGGCCTGGCGCGGTCTTGGGCTTGGCCGCTGGCTTGGCCAGTCAACCACACAACATGACGGCCACCGCCCTGACGGTGGTCAGCGCCAGCGTCATACCCATGCACAAAGCGATGCGGGCGGTCACCACCTGCCACCCCGGTCTGCGAGGCATCAACCGCAACACCGTCATGCGCATCCTCAATCTGTTGTCGGTGCCGGAGAGCCTGAAATGAGTGCGTTCACCGAAGTGTCATTTGCCGCCGGCGCACACCTGTTTGAAGCAGGTCAACCAGCAGACAAACTTTACATCGTCAAAACAGGCAGCGTGGAGTTGGTCGATGGCCGCACCGGCCAAGCCTTTGCCACCCTCAGCGCCGGACAACCCTTTGGCGAACAGGCGGTGCTCGCTGGTGGCGTGCGCAGCGCCACCGCCCGGGCCAAAGAAGCCACGGTGTGCATGGAACTGACCGCCACCGGCCTGCAGCAAATCCTAGAGAAAGAAAGCGACATCAGCCGTGTCGTGTTCCGGGCCTTGCTGTTGCAGCTCTACATGGCCAACCGCCTGCGGCACAAATAATTTCAAGCGCGGCGCGCGCCGTTTCACGCCCAAGTCTGCGGCGCGCCACTACCATCCAGGGTCTGCTGACACAACACCCTGGAGACTAGTTATGCCCGTGATCACGAACATCGAAGACCTGCGCCGCCTTGCCCAAAGCCGGGTGCCGCGCATGTTTTACGACTACGCCGACTCGGGCTCGTGGACGGAAAGCACCTACCGCGCCAACGAAAGCGATTTTCAGAAAATCAAGTTCCGCCAGCGTGTGGCGGTGAACATGGAAAACCGCAGCACCGCGACCACCATGGTCGGCCAGCAGGTCGCCATGCCAGTGGCGATTGCACCCACCGGATTGACCGGTATGCAACACCCCGACGGCGAGATATTGGCCGCGCGCGCAGCCAAAAAATTTGGGGTGCCGTTCACCCTGTCGACCATGAGCATCTGCTCGATCGAAGACGTGGCCAAGCACGCCGGCGAAGGCTTCTGGTTCCAGCTGTATGTGATGAAGGACCGCGCCTTTATTGAACGCCTGATCGACCGCGCCAAAGCGGCCAATTGCAGCGCCCTGGTGCTCACGCTTGACCTGCAAATCCTAGGTCAGCGCCACAAAGACCTGCGCAACGGCCTGTCGGCCCCGCCCAAGCTCACCATCCCCAACATCCTCAACATCGCCACCAAGCCGCGCTGGGCGCTGGGCATGCTGGGCACGCCCCGACGCCAGTTTGGCAACATCGTCGGCCATGTCAGCGGCGTGGGCGACATGGGCTCGCTCAGCGAATGGACGGCCAAGCAGTTCGATCCGGCGCTCAACTGGGGCGATGTGGAGTGGATCAAAAACCGCTGGGGCGGCAAACTCATCCTCAAAGGCATTCAGGATGTGCGCGACGCGGAACTGGCGGTGCGGTCTGGCGCCGACGCGCTGATCGTGTCCAACCACGGCGGGCGTCAGCTCGACGGCGCACAAAGCAGTATCGAGTGCTTGCCCACCATCGTGCAGGCGGTCGGGAACCGCATTGAGGTGCACATGGACGGTGGCGTGCGCAGCGGCCAAGACGTGCTGCGCGCCCGGGCACTCGGCGCGCGCGGTGTCTACATTGGTCGGCCCTTCCTCTACGGCTTGGGCGCCATGGGCGAAGCCGGCGTCACCAAGTGCCTGGAGATCATCCACAAAGAGCTGGACATTTCCATGGCCTTCTGTGGCCACACCCAGATCGACACGGTGGACAAGTCCATCCTCCTGCCGGGCAGCTACCCCATGCCCACACCCGACACCGCCGAATGAGTACCGACATCCCTGCCCGACCGGGCGTGAGCGCCTGGTGGCGCGCCCTGGCCATTGTGCTGCTGCTGGCCCTGCTGCTGGCCTGGGCCGCCGCCCAGAGCCTGCATGTGCAGCTGACCGCCCAAATTACCCACTTGCAGCAGCGCTTGGGCCAACAGGCCGCGCTGCAACATGTGGCGGTGTTGCTCGACGCCCAACAGGCTCCCGCCATGCTGGTGACGGTGCAACAAGGCGCCGCCGTGATGCAACTGCAGCGCCTCAACGCGGTGCGCGAAGGCCGTGAAGACAGCATGCAGGTCTGGGCACTGTCGCCCGACCGACCACCGCGCTCGCTCGGCGTGATCGAGAGCAAATACCCCACGCTCGAAATGCCGCTGGACGCTGCCCGCTTGGACGGCGCCACCGCCCTGGCCATCAGCGCTGAAAACAAGGGCGGCGTGACCGAGACCCAAGGCCCCAGGCTGCCCTGGCTGTTCCAGGGCGCGCTGGTGCGCAAAAGCCTCTGATAGGCCTCAGCGCAGCATAAATTCAAAGGTGCTGACCACGCGCAGCCGCTTGGTGCGCGAGCTGCCATCGTCGTAATCACCGCCGTCGTCGCCGGTGATCTGAATCACCCCTTGGTTGGCCCGGCGCAGGGCACCCAGCTCGGCGCCGGCCTCGGCCGCAAATTTGGCCGCCTGCTCCTTGGCGTTGGCGGTGGCCTGCGCCAGCAAAGGCGCTTTCAGATCGTTAAAGCCACGCAAATGGTAGCTGGGCCCGCCAGAGGCGCTGTCGATCTGAACGCCGTCTTGCGTCAATGGGTCGATCGCTAAGGCCGCCTCGGCCACCGCGTCGATGCGCGCGGTGCGCACAATCAAGGTGCCACTGCCGGTGAAGCGCAAGGGCTGCTGCCCAGGACTGAAGTCGCGCACAAAGTTGTCTTCTACCTGCAAAGGGCGCACCTCAATCTCTGCATCGGTAAAGCCGCGCTGCTGCAAAAACGCCATCACCCGCTCGCGATCACTGGCCAAAGCCTTTTGCACCCCGCCAAACTCGTTGCCCGCCCGCTTGAAGGTGAGCGACCACAGCGCAAAATCGGCTGGCACAGCCTGCTCAGCCAAGCCTTTGATGGTGACCGAGCGGTCGCCAGTGCGAAACCCTTCCAGCCCCTGCCCGACCCACAAGCCACCCACCGCCACCGCCGCACCCAACACCGCGGCGGCCACCACACGCGAGACACTCTCTGCCATCATTGCTCTCCAAAGCCCCGTTATCGAGAAAACGGCCATGGTAGCCCGCCGTTGACCCCGTGGCCGCCCACTTCTGTATCGACCTGTGACACCCAACACGCCCGCCGCCGTGCGCCGCATCGCCCACCTCGACATGGACGCCTTCTACGCGTCCTGCGAGTTGATGCGCTATCCGCAGCTCAAAGGGCTGCCGGTGGTGATTGGCGGCGGGCGGCGGCGCGACGACGCGCTGCTGGCCCAGCTGCAAGCGGCCTATCCTGACGACGCGTGGACGGCCGAGAACCTCACCGAACGCTTGACCGAGATCCCGGTCGATTTTTTCGCGCGTTTGGCCCACTACACCGGGCGGGGCGTCATCACCACCGCCACCTACCCAGCGCGCCGGTTTGGCGTGGGCTCGGCCATGGGTCTGATGAAGGCCGCCAAACTCTGCCCCGACGCCATCTTGCTGCCGATGGACTTTGAGCGCTACCGGCTTTTCTCGCGCAACTTCAAAGCCGTCATCACCGAGATCGCGCCGGTCATGGAAGACCGGGGCGTGGACGAGGTCTACATCGACTTCACGGACGTACCCGGGGGCCAACGCGAGGGCGGGCGGGTGCTGGCGCGTTTGATCCAAAAAAGCATTTTTGAGGCCACCGGCCTGACCTGCTCGATCGGGGTGGCGCCCAACAAGCTGATCGCCAAGATGGCGAGCGAGTTCCACAAGCCCAACGGCATCTCCATCGTGCACGAAGCCGATCTGCAGCCCCTGATTTGGCCCCTGCCCTGCCGCAAGATCAACGGCATCGGCCCCAAGGCAGACGCCAAGCTCAAGGCACACGGCATCGAGACCATTGGCCAACTGGCCGCGCGCAACAAGGCCTGGTTGGTCGAGCACTTTGGCAAAAGCCACGGCGCTTGGCTGCATGACGCCGCCTGGGGCCGCGACGAGCGCCCGGTGGTGACCGAGAGCGAACCGGTCAGCATGAGCCGCGAAACCACCTTTGAGCGCGATCTGCACGCGGTGCGCGACCGCGAAGAACTGGGCGCCATCTTCACCCGTCTGTGCGAACAGGTGGCAGCCGATTTGCAACGCAAAGGCTACGAAGGCCGCACCATCGGCATCAAGATCCGCTACGACAACTTTCAAAGCGTTACCCGCGACCACAGCATCGGTGAATGTGTGGCCGACGCCCAGCGCATCCGGCAAGTGGCTGGGCAGTGCCTCAAGCGCGTGGACCTGAGCCGACGCATCCGGCTGCTGGGCGTGCGGGTGGGCTCGCTGGTCAAAGCCGGGACAGCGCCCACGGCACAGCCAGCCTACAGTGGCCGCCATCTTGCCCACGGAGCCCGCGATGACCCCGACCTCTTGCTTTTCCCTGAGCTGGCCTGAGCCCCATGTGCTGCACCTGGTGTTGAACCGTCCCGACGCGCTCAACACCATGGGACCAACGTTTTGGCGCGAGCTGGACACCATCCTCGACCAAGTGCACCGCGAAGGCCGCGCCCGGGCGGTGGTGCTCAGCAGCACCGGCAAACATTTTTCGGCCGGCATGGCGCTCGATGTGTTTGGCGGCGCCATCACCATGGACGACCAAAGCCCCGAGGGGCGCGCCGCCATCTTCGACCTGCTGGGCGAGCTGCAAGCCACCTTCACGAAACTGGAAAACTTGCGCGCCCCGGTGATCTGCGCCATCCACGGTGGCTGCATTGGCGGGGCGGTCGACATGATCGCCGCCACCTACGTGCGCTACGCCAGCCGAGATGCGTTTTTCTGCATCCAAGAAATCAACATTGGCATGGTGGCCGACGTGGGCACGCTGCAGCGCCTGCCCAAGCTCATGCCCCTGGGTCTGGTCAAGGAGCTGGCCTACACCGGCCGGCGCCTGAGCGCTGAGCGGGCCCAGACCGCCGGTTTGGTCAACGCGGTGTTCGACGACCACGCCGCCACCGTGGCAGCCGCGCTGGACTGCGCGCGCGAGATCGCAGCCAAGCCACCAGTGGCCATTTGGGGCACCAAACAGGCGGTGCATTACGCCCGCGACCACAGCGTGGACGACTCGCTGCGCCAAATGGGTTGGCTGCAAGGCGCGATCTGGAGCAACGCGCATGTGCGCGGAGCGGTCGCGGCCCAGCAACAACGACAAACGGGTGAATTCCCCAACCTGCAACCGCTGATCCGCTTCATGGAAGCCGACGGCGCCAAAACCGACGGCATTTCAGGTAACAATTCAGCGTCTTGAATTCTGGAGTCACCATGCGACGCGTCATCCTGTTGAGTTCCCTGCTGTCCGCTGCCCTGTTGGGTGGCTGTGCCATGAAGCTGCCTTTTGTGGGCGGTGATGCCCCCAAAACAGCGGCAGCAACCCCCGCCGCCGTGAGCGCGGCAGAGCTCGACCCCGTGCCAACGGGTGCCGTGCGCGTGGTGCTGATGCGCGCCCAAAACGACAAGGCGGGTCTGCTCAACGTGTTCCATGGTCAGCGCTTCCACGCCAGCCTGCAACCCGGTGAATTCACCGTGCTCAATATGTGCCCCAGCGAATCGGGGTACTTTGTCACCAGCTTGGAGAGCCCGGGTCAAGTGACCGAGGCCAATGTGTCGCGCCTGATTGAAATGCGCGAACGCCTGAGCGCTGGCCAGCAACGTTTCTACCGCGTGGCGTTGCAAGACGCCGGAGCCGTCAATATTCAGCCGATGGTGCAAACCGCGATCGACTGGTCGGGCGTGAACGAGCAAAAGCGTCTGGTCAGCCGGGTGCAACTCGACTGCGGCACACCAGCGGCAAGCGCCCCGCAGGTGGCCAAAGCAGCACCGGTGACCCCTGCCCCAGTGGCCGTCAGCACACCCGTGGCGCCGGCCGCCGCCGTGGTGCCAGCAGCGGTGGCCGCCGCAGACGGCAAACTCACCATCCCGTCAGACCTTGTGTTCCCCTTCGCCAGCTTCACCCTCGACCAGAAAGGCCGCACCCAAGTGCGCCAGCGTGTTGAGCAGTTCCTGGCCGAATCTGGCATCAAAGAGATCGATACCATCGTGGTGCAAGGCCACAGCGACCCCATCGGCCAACCGCACCGCAAAGACTTGGTCTCGGGCGAACGCGCCAAGGCGGTCGCCATGGTGCTGTCGCGCGACATGGGCATCCCGCTGGCCAAAATCAAGGCCGAGGCTTTCTCCGACCGCGCTTTGCTGGTCAAAGAGTGCCCGACCCGTCCGGTGGCCAAGCGCGACGAGTGCAACGCGCCCAATCGCCGCGTGGACATTCTGGTCAGCGGTCGCCGCTGATCGGCGCAGCCACCATCCCCAAGGCCATCCTGCGGGATGGCCTTTTTTGTTGCAGGAGTTGTTGTATGCAGCTGTTTGTGAACCACGATCACAGCCAACACCAGGGCCGCCAAGAGATGTTCCGGGGCCGCTTGGTGGACTGCCACGAGGTGCCAGCCCGGCTCGACCATGTGGCCGCCGAATGGGAGCGACGCCAGCTCGGTGCGGCAGAGCCCCTGAGCGCCAGCGTGGACGACACCCACGCCGCCATCGTGCGGGTGCACGACCCAGTCTATGTGCGGTTTGTGCAAACCGCCTGGGAACAGTGGGTGGCGATGCACCCCGACAACGCGCAGCGCGACGCCCTGCCCTCGGTCTGGCCGCTGCCCTCGCGCCACGGCTTTCGCACCGACGCGCCGTTGCACAACTTCGCCGCACGGCTGGGCCAGTACGCTTTTGATTCGGGCACACCGCTGATGCAAGGCAGCTGGATCGCCGCCGAAGTTGGCGCACGCTGCGCGGTGTCGGCCGCCATGGCGGTGGCCGCCGGCGGGCCCAGCGCCTTTGCGCTGACCCGTCCACCTGGCCACCATGCAGGTCCCGACTACATGGGCGGCTATTGCTTTTTGAACAACGCCGCCATCGCCGCTCAACACCTGCGCGACCAAGGCTTTGAGCGTGTGGCGGTGGTCGATGTGGACTACCACCACGGCAACGGCACCCAGACCATTTTTTACGAACGCGACGACGTGTTCACCCTGTCGATCCACGGCGATCCGCGCACCGAATACCCGTTTTTCCTCGGCCACGCCGAGGAGCTGGGCGCTGGGGCTGGTGTGGGGTGCAACATGAACCTGCCGCTGCCGCGCGGCACCGGATTTGACACCTGGCACGCCACCTTGCAAAGCGGGTTGGAGCAGGTCATGGCCTGGGCGCCGACCGCGCTGGTGGTGCCGCTTGGGGTGGACACCTTTGTCGGCGACCCGATTTCGGGCTTTGGTCTGCAAAGCGCCGACTACCTGCGCCTGGGTCAGACCCTGGCCGGTGTGCGCCTGCCCACGGTGTTCACCTTTGAAGGGGGCTATGCGGTGGCCGAGGTCGGCGTCAACGCGGTCAATGTGCTGCAGGGCTTTGTGCAGCACCACCGCTTGGGCTGAGCCCGGTTAGCCACGCCAGCGCGCCCAGGCCGGCGGCTGCTGCGGGTGGTTGGTGCGCCAGCAGCTCACAGCCACCTCACCATCGGCGCTGGCCAAGTGCAGCTGCAGCGACAAGCGGCTGGGCCGGCAACGCTGGGCGATGTCGCTGGCCAGCGCATCGGCCCACAGCGGCAGCGGCACCTGACGGTGCCGCCAAGCCAGCGCATACGCCATCAGGCTGCCCGGTGCGATCTGCGGGCCACTGTAGTCGAGCGCCAGCCGTGCGCGCACCCAGCCGCCTTGCCCATCGGGCACGCACAAGCGCTCGGTGAACAGGTGCTCGCTCACCGGTTTTTCGTCCCAAGCGGCCTGCAACATGTCGGCGCTGGCGGGCGCGGCCGGTGCGTCCACATCCAAACGGTCCAGACACGCATCGGCCGACTCCAGCGCGCGCACGGTGGCGGGCGCTTCATCGGGCGGGCCCAGGCGCACCCCGGCCGAACTGCGCACCGGGCCATCGCCCCACAAGCGGGTCTGTAGTTGCGAGCGCAGGCCAGCGCGCAGCGTGTCGGTGTCGGCTCCGGCCCAGTCACCGGCCAAAATCACAGTGGCATGGGCGGGATCCAGCACCCAAGGGCTGTCGACCGGCAAGGTCAACCACAGCGTGTGATCAGCCGACCACGCGGCGGGTGGACACCACCAAAAGTCGGCCCCCAACCAAGGCGCCATGCCCGCCGCAGGAGCGGGCCGCGCCACACGGGCCACGGGGCTCATGCGGCGGGCGCGGCGGCCGCGCGGGTGCGCACAATCATGCTCCCGTTGGCCAGCGCATAGGCCCAGCGGCGCGGGAAGGCGCTGCGCACCCGGCCGCCTTCGCTCACACCGGGGTAGCTGCAGACCACCCGCTGCTCGGGCGTGGTGTCGTACACCGTCCATACCAGGGGCTGTCCCTCAGGCACCGCCGTTTGGATTTCGATAATGGCCGCACCCTCAGCAAAGCCCACATGAAAGTCGTCTTGGCGCGGGCCATGCGGGAACGGCTGACCACCCATGAAGCCAAACACCGAGTCGTGCTGCAACAGGCTTTCGCGGGCATAAGGCCAGACCAGTTCGCGCAGAAAAAACTGGTCCGCAAAATGGCGCGACGACACCGGCTTTTTGAGGAATCGCGCCACCAGATCGCGCATGGGCGGCAAAGCACCGCCGGTGCAGCCCCACAGGCCAGCGAGCAGAAGCTCGGTGTGGGTGGCGGCGTCGCGCATGTGGTGAAAGCGCTGGCCACTGGCGATCCATTCATCCACCGCGCCCACCTCGCGCTCGGTCACCACCGAGTCGGCGTCGCGAAACACCACCCGGTGCAGGCCCGGTGTGTCGTAGGCCAAAAAGCGCCACATCGGCCCCGGCCAGCGTTCTTGCTCGGGGGTGACGCGAAACACCTGGCTGCCAGGCGCCCTCAGGCGCTGCAACACATGCTCGGGCACCGAGCCGTCGACATAAAAATGGCAGGTCCAGTGCGGGTACAGGCGCTCGCGCTCCAGCACATTGAGCACCGCCGATTCGCAGTATTTGGGCGAGTCGCCAAACAAGGCGAAAGCGATGACGTTGTGCTCGCGGGTGGCTTCTGATGGTGGCGGCGGCAGTGGCGCGGGTTCGTGCGGCAGCGGTGGCGGACCGGCGAACTGCTGTTGGCGCAACTGCAGCGCTTGCAAGCCCCACTTCTGC
>JBEIEH010000034.1:0-16364 GCA_040383055.1 Burkholderiaceae bacterium | reverse complement strand
GCCATGGCCGCACCCGCCCCCACCGGGTTCAGGTAGCCCAGCGCCGCCAGCGGAATGCCCGCCACGTTGTAGGCAAAAGCCCAAAACAGGTTTTGCCGAATCTTGCCCACGGTGCGCCGCGCAATGTCCAGCGCCGCGCCCACCAACCGCACATCACCCCGCATCAGGGTGATGCCCGCCGCCTGCATCGCCACATCGGCCCCACCGTGGGCGCCGGTGTTGGCCATGGCCATGCCCACATCGGCCGCTGCCAGCGCTGGCGCGTCGTTGATACCGTCGCCCACCATGGCCACCGCACCGTGCGCGCGCAGGGCCTGCACGGCCGCCACCTTGTCGGCCGGCATCACATTGGCCAGCACCTCGGTGTCGGCGTTCAGGCCCAAGCGGGCGGCCATGGCGCGCGCAGCGGCCACGTTGTCGCCCGACACCATGCGCAACGCCAAGGCTTGCGCGCGCAGCGCTTGCAGGGCTTGGGCGCTCTCGGGCTTGGCTTCGTCGCCAAACGCCATGGCCGCCAACGGCTGCGGCGCTGCCCCGTCGCGGCACAGGGCCAACACCGACACCGTGGCCTCGGCTGGCACACCGTGCACCAGCTCGGCCAAGGCGGCGGCGTCCACACCCAACTGTGCCATCCAGCGCGCGCTGCCCAGCACCAGGGCCTGGCCCTGCACCTTGCCTCGCACACCCAAACCTGGCACCGCTTGCACATCGCTGGCCTGCAGCGCAGCACTGCTCGGCGGCACCGCTTGCAACACGGCCAGCGCCAGCGGGTGGGTGCTTTGCGCTTGCAGCGCGGCCGCTGTGCGCAAGGCCTGCTGGGGGTCCACACCCGGTGCCGCCTGTACCGCCAGCACGCGCGGCTCACCGCGCGTCAGCGTGCCGGTTTTGTCAAATGCCACCACCGCCACCTTGGCAGCGCCTTCCAGCGCCTGCGGATCGCGAATCAAAATGCCGTGTTTGGCCGCCACGCCCGTGCCGGCCATGATGGCCGCAGGCGTGGCCAGGCCCAGCGCACACGGGCAGGCAATCACCAGCACCGCCACCGCGTGCAGCACCGCTTCCTCCAGCGGCGCGCCCACCCACCAAAACCACGCCACAAAGGTGATCACCGCAATCGCCACCACCGTGGGCACAAACACCGCCGCCACCTTGTCCACCAGCTGTTGCAGCGGCGGCTTGGTGGCTTGGGCGTTTTCCACCAGCGCAATGATGTGGGCCAGCACACTGCGCGCCCCAGTGGCGCGCACCAGCAGCTGCAGCGTGCCTTCGCCGTTGATCGAGCCACCCGTCACCGTGTCGCCTTCCCCTTTGGGCACCGGCAGCGGTTCACCGGTCAGCATCGACTCGTTCACCTGCGAGGCGCCCTTCACCACCTCGCCATCGGCCGGTATGCGCTGGCCGGGCAGCACCCGCACCACATCGCCGGGCAGCAGCTCGTCCACCGGCACCTCGCGGCCTTCGGTGTGGCGCACACCATCGGGCATCAGCCAAGCGGTCTCGGGCCGCAGCGCGTGCAGGGCCGCAATCGCGTCGGTGGTTTTGCGCTTGGCACGCGACTCCAGCCACTTGCCCAGCAGCACCAAGGTGATCACCACCGCCGAGCCTTCGTAATACAGGTGCACCATCTCACCCGGCTCAGCCCGCCACCACAACCAGGTCGACAAAGCCCAGCCCGCTGTGGTGCCCAGCGCCACCAGCAGCTCCATGTTGCCAGTGCCAGCTTTCAGCGCATGCCAACCCGCTTTGTAAAAACGCGCGCCCAACACAAACTGCACCGGCGTGGCCAACACACACTGTGCCCAGGCCGGCAGCATCCAGTGTTGGCCAAACAAGTCACCCACCATGGGCAGCGCCAAAGGCAGCGACAACAACACCCCCAACAGCACCGGCCAGGCGTCGCGCGGCACACCCCACAGCGTGGGCGCCGCTTGGGCAAACGCCTGTTCACGCGCCAGCGGTTCGTAGCCCGCGTCGCGCACCGCGCGTTTGATGCGCGCCAGCGCATCGGGCTCGGCGTCGGCTTGCAACTGCACCCGCGCGCTCTCGGTCGCCAGGTTCACCGTGGCGTCCAGCACACCGGGCTGTTTGCGCAATACCCGCTCCACCCGCGCCACACACGACGCGCAGGTCATGCCACCAATGCCCAAGTCCAGCAGAGTTGGGGCTGTGTTGTTCACCACTTCTGAGTTCATGCCACAAGCATAGACCTTCACCCCATGTCAGGGTCAAGCGCTGCCCTGCCCCTTGACCTTGCCATCGGGTCAAGGTTCACAATGCTTGTGTCTTGTCCACTTCACACAGGTAACACCATGGAACACACCTTCAACGTCAAAGGCATGAGCTGCGGTCATTGCGAAAAAGCCGTCACCCAAGCCATCCGCACCGTCGACCCCCAAGCCCAGGTGCAGATCGACCGCCAACAAGAGCGGGTGCAAGTGCAATCCACCCACAGCCGCGAAGCGCTGGCCCACGCCATCGCCGACGAAGGCTACGCGGTGGCATGAACACCCCACACCCACCGGCCACGGTGTGGCCGGTCACCATTGGTGAAGCGGCGCGCTTGAGCGGCATATCGCCCAAAATGCTGCGCCACTACGAAGGCTTGGGCCTGCTCGGCCAAGTGCCGCGCAGCGACGGCAACTACCGCCAATACCAAGAACGCGATGTGCACACCCTGCGTTTCATCCGCCGTTCGCGCGACATGGGTTTTGCCCTGCACGACATCGCCGCGCTGGTGGACCTGTGGCACAACCGCCGGCGCAGCAGCCAACAGGTCAAACGCGTGGCCCAACAACACCTCGAACAGCTCGACCGCAAGATCGACGAACTGCAAGCCATGCGCCGCACGCTCGACGCGCTGATTTGCCAATGCCCGGGCGACAGCCGCCCCGACTGCCCCATCCTTGACGACTTGGCGCACCCCTGAGCACACACGCTCACACAAAACTTTACACAGCAGCTGCACAGCCCCCACAGACGCGACACACAAGGCGCCGACACTGAACCCATGCGATTGACCAGCGGCCTTTCAGCCCAAGGTCCAGCGCATGTTCTTAACCACCGTTCAGGAGAGCCCCATGACCGTTTCGCGTTTCACCACCCTTCGTCTGGCCACCGCCGCTGCTGTGTTGGCCCTCACCGGCGCCGCTTGGGCCGCCCCGGGCACCGCCCAGGTCGACATGCACGCCCAGCACATGGCGCAGCGCAGCGACCATGGCGACAAACAGATGTCGCCCGACCACCAAAAGCGCATGGCCGCCAAAATGGCCGAGCGCCAAAACAAGCTCAAACAAACCCTGCAAATCACCGCGGCACAAGAACCCGCGTGGAACGCCTTTGTGGCCAGCATGGCCCCACCGGCACAGGGCATGCAGCGCCCCAGCCGCGACGAAATGGACAAACTCACCACGCCCCAGCGCTTGGAACGCATGCAAGCCATGAAAGCCCAGCACGACCAGCACATGGCCGCTCGTGTGGAAGCCACCAAACGCTTCTACAGCGCCCTGACACCCGAACAACAAAAGCGTTTTGACGCCGAATCACACCGCTTCATGGGCAAAGGGCATGGCAAAGGCCACGGCCGAGGCGAAGACGGCGATCACAAGGGCCGCCACCACGGTTGATTTTTCACATCATGAACTTTCAGGCCGGCTCGTCCGGTCTTTTTTTTGCCTTGTTGTTCTATATAAATCTTCTATTTCAAATTCGTAGGAATAGTAGAGCGAGCCATTTTGTGTGGATAAGCGCTTTTTCTCTTACGGCCACAAGCACTTGCCAAACGGGTAACCGTGTTCAGAGCGCCGTGTTCCCGCTGCACCCGGAATGGGGACAAGATCGGGTTTATCCACTGTTCTGTGCATAACTTAGCGATTTCATAAAAGTTATGCACAGCTTTGTTCATAAGCTGCTGCCCAAAGGCCCGCAACACCGCGCAAACCCGCTGGTACACTGCCCGTCCATGTCGATTGCCCTTGCGGCCAAAGCGCCGAGCACCTTTGAAATCAAGAGCGCCCAGCTCTCTCTGGTGGCGCTGTGTCTCAAGTCCAGCGACGTGCCCGCCATCGAAGCCGACCTGCGCCTGCACTACGGCGACATGCCCGGCTTCTTTGACAACGACCCTTTGGTGATCGACCTCTCGGCCTTGCCCGACGGTGACACCGGCCTGTGCGCCCCCATCGACTTTTCCGCCCTGCAAGGCCTGCTGCGCGAATACAAGCTGCGCGCCGTGGCCGTGCGTGGTGGCTCGCCCGCCCAGCAACAAGCCGCGCTCAGCGCTGGCCTGTTCCCGGCTGAAGACGCTGCCCCCATCCGCAGCGCCGCTCAGCCCAGCGCCCAAGCCACACCCGCTGCCCCTGCGGCACCCCTGGCACCGGTTGTGCCGCCGCTGGCCATGGTCATCGACAAACCCCTGCGCTCGGGCCAGCAGGTGTACGCCCGTGGCCGCGACCTGGTGGTGCTGGCCATGGTCAACCCCGGCGCCGAAGTCATTGCCGACGGCCACATCCATGTGTACGCACCCTTGCGTGGCAAAGCCATTGCCGGCGCGCGTGGCCAGAGCGACGCGCGCATCATCGCGCTCGCCATGGACCCACAGCTCATTTCCATTGCCGGTGTCTACCGCACCAGCGAAACCCCGCTGCCCGACACCGTGCTGGGCAAACCAGCCCAAATCCGCCTACAGACCGGTGAACAAGGCGACCGCCTGTTCATCGAACCCCTGACCCTCTGACCCTTTTACTCAGCCCCTGTGGCCAAACACACCATGACCAAAATCATCGTCGTCACTTCCGGCAAAGGCGGTGTGGGCAAAACCACCACCAGCGCCAGCTTTGCCACCGGCCTGGCCCTGGCCGGCCACAAAACCGCCGTCATCGACTTTGACGTTGGCCTGCGCAACCTCGACCTCATCATGGGCTGCGAACGCCGCGTGGTGTACGACTTCATCAACGTCATCCAGGGCGAGGCCAACCTCAACCAGGCCCTCATCAAAGACAAGCAGTGCGACAACCTGTTTGTGCTGGCCGCCAGCCAAACCCGCGACAAAGACGCCCTGACCCAAGACGGCGTGGAAAAAGTGCTCAAAGACCTGTCCGACATGGGCTTTGAATACATCGTCTGCGACTCGCCCGCCGGCATTGAAACCGGCGCGCTCATGGCCATGCACTTTGCCGACGAAGCGCTGGTGGTCACCAACCCCGAAGTCTCCAGCGTGCGCGATTCCGACCGCATCCTCGGCATGCTGGGCAGCAAAACCAAACGCGCCATCGAAGGCGGTGAACCCATCAAGGAACACCTGCTCATCACCCGCTACAACCCCAACCGCGTGGCCGACGGGCAAATGCTCAGCCTGGAAGACATTCAAGACATCTTGCGCATCCCCCTCATTGGCGTGATCCCGGAGAGCGAAAGCGTGCTGCAGGCGTCCAACCAGGGCACACCCGCCATCCACATGAAAGGCAGCGACGTGGCCGAGGCCTACCAAGACGTCATTGCCCGCTTCAAAGGCGAAGACAAACCCCTGCGCTTCATTGATGCGGAAAAACCCGGCTTCTTCAAGCGACTGTTTGGGGGGAAATAAGCCATGTCTTTTCTCTCATTCCTGCTGGGCGAGAAGAAAAAAACCGCCAGCGTGGCCAAGGAACGCCTGCAGATCATCCTGGCCCACGAACGCAGCGGCCGCAACGCCGCCGAGCCCGACTACCTGCCCGACCTGCAGCGCGACCTGGTGGCCGTGATCAGCAAATACATCAAGATCAACCCAGACGACATCAAGGTGCAGCTGGAACGCCAGGACAACCTGGAAGTGCTGGAAGTGAAGATCGAGCTGCCGGAAGCGCGCTGAACGCGTTTCCCCTCTCGTCAGAGTGCTGTATGGAAGCCGGCTACGGCCTGCTGTGGTGCGCACATCCTCCGTCCTATCATGTGGGCAACATCACAGGGAGCCCACATGAACACCGCACACCACCCCGAAAACGAATCCCGCGTCGCCGTGCTGGTCGACTGCGACAACACCACACCCGACATACTTGAATACGCCTTGCGCGTTGTTGCCCAATACGGGCGAGTGGTGCTGCGCCGTGGTTACGGCAACCACACCACGCTGGCCAACAAATGGCAAGAGGCACTGGTCAGACTGGCCTTCACCCCCTGCTTGCAATACCAATACGCTGCGGGCAAAAACACATCAGACATTGCCCTTGCGCTCGACGCGCTTGAGGCCATGTTTGACCAGCGGGCCGACACCTTCTGCCTGGTCACCAGTGACTCCGACTTTGCCTACCTGTGCCGCAAACTGCGCGAACGTGGCGCCACCGTTCATATCGTGGGCGAAGCCAAAACGCCTGATGCGCTGCGCAACGCCAGCGACCAGTTTTTTGAATGGGTCAAACCAGAACCCGCTGCAGCCGACGTGGCGGCACAGCCCAGCGCCACGCCCAAAAAGCGCCAGCCTGCCAAAGCCGAGGCGGCCAAGCCAGAGCCAAGCAAACCCCTGCCCAAACAGCGCCCGAAAATGGTGGTGGACGCCGTCACCCTGTTGGGTGCGGACACCTCCGAAGGCAAAGTCAGCATGAGCGCGCTGGGCTCGTACCTCAAGCGCGCCGACCCCTCATTCACACCCAAAAAATACGGCCACGCCACTCTGCTCAATATGCTGAAGACCTACGACCTTCTCAAGCTGCAGCAAGGCGCTGGCGAGCACTGGTATGTGCAGGTGGCCAGCACCGGCACCGACGCCTGACCCCACCCCCAACACTGCATCGTGCCCATGGACAACTTTGTTGAGCCCAACTGGCGCAGCAGCAAAGCCCAGCCACGGCGTATCGGCCTGCCTAACGGCCACACCCTGATGCGGCGGTTTCACAAACCCGACGACGAAAGACGCATGATCGTCATCCTGCCCCCTGAGCGCTACAGCGACAGGCTGCACGCCAACGCCGCGCAAAGCATCGCCGTTATGCAGCCCTGGCCGACCGAACGCCTGCTGGCGCTGGACCCGGTGGTGGAAGAGCGGGGATTGTTCTGAAAAGGCCATGCCACCCAGGCAAAGCCCTGGTTACCGCATGGCTTGCGTGTGCATAAGCTGAGACATCTTTCAACCCACCGGAGTGAACCGATGTCAGCAGACACACCCGACGACACCCTCCCGACCGAGATCCAGCGGCCAGAGCAGCCCGGCCTGTATTTGGGTCTGTTTCACGGGCGCCATGATCGGCGAGCGTCCATGAGTGATTGGGGCTTTGCTGGCCCTGTATTGGGGCCGCTTCGCTACTTTCACACCACCTATCTGCACGACATCAAAATCGGCTTTGTACGCCTTGGTGACGCGTGCCGCATGCTGGGCAGCACAGACACCGAAGTGTGCCTAGAGGTGGTCGACGACATGATCAGCTTGGACGGTGCCTACTACGGCGACTGGTCGGTGTTTTATGTGCAGCCCGACAAATGCAAATTGCCGGACGATACGTTTCGGCACAAGCCACGGCAGAATGACATGCACGGCCATCGCAGCAGAGCAGACGGCTGACACTCAAGGGAGCTTGAACCATGGCGGGCAGCGGCAACTGGACACGTGCGCAAACACTGGCGGCATTGCACATTTACCTGCAGCTGCCTTTTGGCCAGCTGCACCGCAACCAGCCACGCATCGTGCAACTGGCGCAATGGCTGGGCCGCACACCCAATGCGGTGGCCCTGAAGCTCGTTAACCTGGCCAGCCTAGACCCACAAGTGCTGGCCAGCGGTCGCAAAGGCATGGGCAACGCATCGCATCTGGACAAAACCCTGTGGCACGAAATGCAAGCCCACGCCGACGCCGTGATCGCCGAGGCAGCCCAAAGCTATGAGCGCTGCGCCGAGCAACATGGCCTGCCCGCAGCGGTGGACGTGATGGACGAAGTGCCCGAAGTGGCCGAAGGCAAAACCGCGTTGGCCACCGTGCAAGTGCGCGTGAACCAGACGCGGTTTAGGCGCGCCGTGTTGGCCAGCTATGGCGCCAGCTGCTGCATGAGCGGCCTGAGCGTGCCCAAGCTGCTGGTGGCCAGCCACATCGTGCCGTGGGCCATGGACACCCACAACCGCCTGAACCCGCGCAACGGTTTGTGTTTGTCTGCCCTGCATGACCGCGCTTACGACGCAGGCTTGATCACCGTGTTGCCCGACTTCACCATCAAGGTGGGCAACACACTGCGGCGCGCCGACCTGGACAGCTTTGCGCAGCAGACATTGACCGCCTGCGACGGTCAGCCGATTCGCTTGCCAGAGCGGTTTAAGCCAGCGCCGGAGTTTTTGGCGGCGCACGCCAAGAGGTTTGGGTTTTTGTGAGGTACGCTCAGGAAAAGTAGGATTAAAGGGTGCAAATGTGCGATGCGACGCTACAAGTTGCCCCGTGCTGCGGCTGTCCATGGTTGGACAGTCGACGCTTTAAGCTCAATAGCGAGTCGCTTGATTTTTGGTTCAAAGGCACATGTAGGGGGAAGGTTGCAATGCCTCAATCTTTCGAGACAAAACAACAATTCGGAACAGCCGTATGAGTACAACAGCAGTGGCAACCCATCAACCGGCAACGCCACCTTCGAGCGCATGGGTGCGCTTTTTGCGTTCCTATGGCCCCACGCCGAACAATTTGACTCTCTTTGATGAGTTTGTTACCGACAACTTGGTCAAAGCCAAGGTAAGGCCGATCACGCTTTCTAGCCCGCAGCTCGAAAAGATCAAGGAGCGAGTCGATTCTGGTGTCCCCGGGTCTATCTTGATCGCGGGCACTGCCGGCGATGGCAAGACCTATCACTGTCGTGGCCTCTGGATTCATCTTGGCGGGACCGAGAAGGAATGGACCGCGAGAGCGCCAGTGAAGCGTTTAAAGCTTGCGGATGGACGGCAGGCAACGTTCGTGAAAGACCTCAGCGAACTTAACGACGAGGAAAGCGATACAGCCTTGTCGGTTATGGAAAGGTCCATAAATGGCGAAGATGCGCAATCATTCGTTGTGATCGCAGCTAACCACGGCCAGATACTGGAGCGGTTGCGCGATCTGGGTATGCGCCAGGGTCGTGAACACCCGCTCAGAAGGCCCATCCAAGACGCATTTTTACAGTACGGTGCATCTCCTACAGGTCTTGCCATCTTCGATCTCAGCAGGACGACCCAGCGCGAATCGCTCAGCGAGGTTCTCAAAGCCGTTGCAGGGCATCAAGAATGGGACAACTGCAAGCAATGTTTTTTGCGCGCGGACGGCCGAATCTGCCCCATCTATGAAAACCGCTCTCGGATCCTTGGTGAGCTTGATAACGGTCTGTTTGCCAAGCGTCTCGGAGATCTCGTTGAAGTCTCTCGCCTCAATGGCTGGCATCTTCCTGTGCGCGACTTGCTCGCGTTGGCCGCCAACATGATCTTGGGGCACGGGGACGCGAAGCTTGCCAAAGAGGGGCTGATGGCCTGCTCCGACGTAGCCAAAATTCAAGAGAAGGGCGCCATTGAGGATGCGAGCCTCTACGGCAACGTCTTTGGCTCCAACCTACCACTTCGGCGGGCGATGAGTCGGCCTGTATTCAGGGCTCTGGCGTCTTTTGGCGTGGGCACCGAAACGACCAACGCTGCCGATGGTCTTATGGTCTACGGCGCCGATGATCCCAAACTGATGGATGTCTTCAATCGATTGCTGGGAAGCGATGTGATTTACGGTGCGACGCAAGGCTACTTGGCATCTTTGCAGCGCTACCTAGAAGGCGACGAGGCTGCACGCATCGACAACGGAGCGCAAGAGTTTCTCGATCGTCTTCAAGCTCAGCGTCGGCGTTTGTTTTTCACCATTCCCGAGTCAGAAAAGGAATATGACCATTGGCTACTGACCGCCTTTCGCTTTGCAGGTGATTACCTTGAAATGATCGACGTTTTGAGTGAGGGCAAAGGCGTCAGCGAAAGCACCCGAGCGAGGTTGGTTCGTGGACTCAATAGGGTCATGACTGGCCTATTGATCGAAAACAACGACAAGCTGTTCGTTGCCAGTTCCGGCGGCTTCACGCAGTCCCGCATCAGCGTGCTGTGCGACACCGAAGCGGCAGCCCGTCGATCTGGCGGCGTTGGTATGCGCATCAAACTAGATCCGCTGACTGGGACGGCGATTCTTGATGTGGCTCTCGCTACAGGGGCAAACTACTCGGCGAGCTTCGCGTTATCTCCTGTTCGCTTTGAATTTTTATGCCGTGTTGCTGACGGCGCATTGCCTGGCAGCTTTTCCAATGAATGCCTTGAAGACATGTTGGCTTTCAAGGCCAAGCTTCTTCGCAAGGCCGAGCTGCTGAGGGCCGACCGGATGGCCGAAGACGAAGAGCCTGGCGCTGATGATGGAGCTCTTACGCTCAACTTCATTGAAATGGAGCAAAACGGCCATGGATTCTCCCGGCCCGTCACTGTGAGGATCGGCGCATGAGGCAAGTCATCAAAGACGTCGATTTCGCGGTCGATGAACACATCTGGGGGCATCGGCTATACGACGAGCAGCTTCCGCATCTGACCGTACTGGAGTTTCTCTGTGTCCTGGGGTCAAACACCGACAAGCCACTTCGTGAAACACCAGGGCAAACAGTCCGCTACCGGCCGCAACGCCAGATTCGGCTGCGCGGTCTGCTGTTCAACAATCCCTATGTCGAAGCCGTGCGAGAGCGGTCTGTTTCCGACGAGGACAAGTGGGCCATGTGGAGCGAGCGCTTTGCCGCCGATGCCGACCAGCTCGGCGATGGCGACATGTCCTACCTGCGAACCGTATTCAATAGCTTCGATGACTTTGCGAAAGCCATTGAGCTGTTACGTTCATCCTCATTCGAGGCTAAGAGCAACAAGCGCTGGAGCTCGAAGTTCGTGTTTCCCTTTGGGCCAGATGCGATGTATGAGGATCTCCGCATCGATGCTGACGGCGGCGCGTCCAACGACCGTCGTTTCTTCGCGCGCAGTGGTGAGCTCCTCTACTTGATGCTCTGTCGAGCCAAGCGCGGTCCCGAGCTTGGCGATCAGTTGGTCAAGCGTTTATTCGATGCCTCGGCACCAATGAATCGTTTGGTGAAAGCTTTGCAGGGCAAGCCCCAACACGCTGGTGATTACCGAGATGTTGGCTATCTGCCGCATGCGAGCCATCCGCGATTTGATCGGCTATGCGACGACTGGCTTGCGATCCTCTCTCGTGACATGCCGGTCTACGACGCTCTCGAGCATCTGATTACCAGTGCGGGCTTGAACTTACTGCTGTACTTCCTTGAATGCGGCAAAGCCGAGGTCGGGGACACAGGGCCCGTAGATATCGTCTGCGAGATCGTTTCGCGTGAGCGCACCAAGGTCAGAGCACTATCGGTTGTTTCATATGACCACAACCAAGCGTTGTCGCTGAGGGCAGTCCGCGCCGCGGTGGAGAGCATTCGGCGAAGCCATGAATGGTTTGTGGCCGCTCAGTCGCATGACCCCAGCGGGGAATGCGCCGCCGTTCTGCGTTCGTGGTTTCAGTGGCCGTCGGCTGATGGCGGCGACGACGCCGATTCCAGCAACTCCACCGCAGAACAGCTCATACGAACTCTCGTGGAGAAGGCTGAATCGCGCCATGAGCAACACTTCGGAAAGATTCATGCGGCTTGGTCGCGCGCTATTGGGCTCAGTTCGCGCAGGCTTTCACGACGAACGCGCTACGCCCCCAACGATCGATTGCTCAAGACCTTGGTTGTGGCGATGGTCGACGAACGAATGCAGTTCAACGACTTTCTTAGCGAAGCCAGAAAACGCTATGGCTTGGTCATCGGCGATGCCGAAGGCATTCGCCTTGTGACGGAAAAGCAGGTCGATCAAGAAGCGCTCAGCGAGAACCGGGGCAATTTGGAAGCTCGTCTGGTCGGACTTGGCCTGGTCAGGCGGCTGTCTGACTCCTGTTCCTTTGTTGAAAACCCATTCGTCGACGAAGGTGCCGCATGACGCAAGCCGATCGAATCATTGGGCGGGTGGCCGCTTCCATCCTTTCGCAGCGTCTTGCCGACGCTAGGCAAGCTGATGGTGCCCTTCCTGATTCCGCTGCCCTATTCCGGTTGGACAAGCTCTCCTCGAGTCAGATCGCGGCCATCGTCCGCGAGATATTGAACAACCCCGCGCTTTCTGCCCAAGTGGATTTGCAGATTCCGGCGTCCCTCGTCGAAGGCGAAGGCTTGCCGGAAGAGGCGCTCACCAACATGAATGCCGGAGCGGTGCGAAACGCAGGCACCACCAAGGAGGCGCTGCTTACAGCCAATGGCAACGAGCACAATCTCGCCGACACGTTGGGGCACGTCACGGCGCTCGGTGCCAAGGAGCTTCGCTCCAACGAGGAGGCGTGGGTCGAGGCGACTTGCCATGTGGCTTCCATAGCACCGACTTTTGAGGACCGGTCGGTGTTTAAGGCGGCGTTGCGCGGCCTGATCGCCGTCACCGACTTATCGCTCATCCAGCTCGGTGAGTTCTGCTCCAAGATCAGCGAGGCATCTCATCCCTCGAGGGGCTTGCCTATCCGCAACGCGATCGGCTGGTCGCTGCCTTACGTGGGGCTGCCTCGCGATTCGTCGTTCTTCGCTAGCGCCAAGACATACGGCCAAGCCGTTGGTCCCTGGCGCAAGGCATTCGAGAAGCTCCTGGCTCAGCGAGCGCCGTTGCTGGCCAAGCAACGCTCCAACGGGCAGCCCATCGATCCTGAGGATATGCGGCAGCGCCTGATTGAGAACAGCGCCTCCATCGACCCCGCAGTACAACCGACCTTGGAGGCCTTCATCAATGCGCCGCTGGGTGATGACTCCATTACTTGGGATGTTGCTCAGCTTGAATGGGAAGAGCACGGCGTCCACTTCATTTTCGAAAAACCGCGCGAGCGTCAGCAGGGTTTGGCCGAATCCACGATCTATTTCTTTGAGCACGACTGCGCCGACACCGAAGTGCTGGTGGAAGGATGGCGCAAGCACCTCGAGGACCTCAAAACCCGCGAGCGGAGGTCAGACTGGAACGAAGAGGATGAGGAGTTCTTCGAGCTTCATCGCCGATACATCGAACAGGACCCCAAGCTCCATGCCCGTTGGGAAAAGGTCATCTTCGGCAAGCCGATCGATTGCACGGATTTCTTCGAAGGCATTCTGAGCGTCGCGCATCAACTTGTAGCTTCAGCCGCGCCATCGACTAAAGAGCGTTTCCTTCGCTTGACCGTCAACAAGGGTCGCACTGTGTGGCGCGAGCGCTTCAATCACGACGTGGGCTCCTACTTCTCCGCCATGTATCGAGGGCTCAAAGAGCTCTTGGGCTCGAAGGTCCAGTGGCGCGTCGAGAGGATGCGCTTGGCCAACTTGCCTGATCCACTTTTCAATTACCCCGAGTTTTTCGAATGGGAGCGGACTAACCGCAAAGACAAACCCAAGCCGGTGACTTCTGTTTCCAAACAAGCGGTCCAGATCAAATTCGAGGTCGCTTTGGTCGAGAAGTCGGGATACAAAGAAGAAGTCATTGGCAAGACCCAACTACTCTGGAACTACAAGCCCCAGTCGATTGGTCTGTCGCTTGTCGACGACATGCTCCGACTCAAAGAGAAAGGCGCTGTCGGTTGCACTGAAGTGCCGCGCCGATTGGTGAGCAAGAAGGGTGGAGTTCAAAGCGTGTCGCTATTGGATACCGCCACGCTCGAAGCCACTTTTTCGCGCGACGCCGGATCTCTCGTGCCGCCGCCTGCCAAGCTGCGAAGCCTACGCGCAGAGATCAAGCGCCGCATAGACGATCTCGCCGAAGAGGGCCGACTGTCCACAGAGCAGCGCGACATCTTGCGCGGTGCGTGGAAGACCTTCGAAGAGGACTACATCAAGGCGATAGACGACTTCGTCAGAGTGGGCCTGCACGGGGAAGCCGTCATGCGCCAGGCGGAGTCTTTCGGGGCGCTGCTGCGAGCCATGGCTATCCATGCCCGTGGAGATGTTTGCCGCTCCCGCCTAGTTTCTGAGGTGCTCACCATCGGCACCGTGCGCGTCTCGGGCGAGCAGCCTTGCTTGATCATTCCGCCTTGGCATCCGGAGCGGATGAAGGCCCTGGCGGTCAAAACCCGTCGTGTTGCAGGTTTGGTCACCCACATCCTGAGTGGCGAAAACGTGATGTTTGGCGATCGCGGGATCTTCTTCCGTGAGTTTGCCGAAGAGCTGGCCCATCCTTGTTATCCCGAGATCGCGCTGATCACCCGCAACGGGGCACCTCTACTGGTGTCCGAGAGCAGCACGGTCAACGGTTATAGCCTGATGGAGCGGCCAATTCGCGTCGACGAGGACACCTTGACCGATGTCGATCCATCATCAGCGGCTAAGCAGGTGCAAGAGCTCCTAAGCCGATACGTAGGGTTGCAGCCGCACGAGGCGAGCAATCTGAGCGTGTTGCTCTACAACGCCGATGCCGCCGAGCTGCCGCTGACCGTTGTACGGGAGCTGTCTACAGCCCAGCCTGATTCTGATTTCCAGTGTGGCGTCTCGGTGCGCCATCGCGATCCGGCCAAGCTTCGCCGCGTCTACGCGGAGTTGGTCACCAAGGCTGGCGATGATCCTGATTTGCCTGTGGTCAGTGAAACCTCGGAGAACTTCATCTCCAAGCTGCGCATCTCGGTGGTGCCGACTTCGGCGACGCCTACGAAGACGAGCAACTCATTCCGCCCTTACGACATCGCTTTCCTGCACGATGTGGTTTCGCGCACGGCCGGTGTCGAGTGGATTCCAGTGGACTGGACAAACGACAGGCCGAGCCTTGAGCACGCCCCATCGCGTTGGTCGTATCGAAGTGTCTCTGGCGAGAACGAGTTGAAGTCCACGACTTTTCTGACTTGCCCTCGGCAAACCGCTTCGGGTTGGGCCTATGTGGGCGCTGTCGGTTCGCTGGTGCGTCAGAGCGACTTGGTCGAAGGCCAAAACTTCCTTCCAGCCCGTCGCATTTCATTGCAGAGTGAAACCTTGAAGGAGACGCTCGATGATGCGCACTCTCTTGCGGAGTGGGTTGCTACTTACGACGAGCTTCTTGATAAACGCCAGTTGCAAGCCAATGGCATCACGGTCGTACGCTATCGGCGCGCCTCCACCAACGGCCGAAACATGATCGTCAGCTCAACCTCGGAGTTGCGGCTCCTGGGCGTTCTGGCTCGCCGTCGTCTTTCGGAGCTGGGCCTCTCGCTAACGCCAGAGCAGCTTGTCGAAGTCGGCGACCGCATGAAAAAGGACGCCCTATCTGTCTCGGGCGATATTGTCCTTCGCGCGGCCAAGCGCGGCGTCTCCGCTGGCGAGATGTTGGGGCTGGTTCTGAGTCGTTATCTCCTAGATCACGAATTCAAGAAGATTTCGGGATTGGGTACTCGCCAGTCTTTCAACGTCTACTTCCTGCTCGACGACTATGCACACTGGCTTGCGCAGCGCGAAAGCCGAATCGCCGACATCTTGGGCCTTTGCGTCGAAGAGCGTGACGGCGTGCCTCATTTGCATGTGGCTGTGATCGAGTCCAAGTACGTGACCAGCTCAGCAGAGGCCGAAGCGAAGCGGTCCTCCAAAGCCCAGCTCATGGCCACGCTTTCCACGTTCCGCGAGGCGCTCTTCGGCGATCCTGGACGCTTGGACCGGGATGTGTGGCTGGCGCGCCTGGCAGACCTGCTTATCGATGCTGAAATTCCTCCTGGCTACGCAGATCTGTTAGAGCGCGCTCGCGCGGCTCTGCGTGATGGCGAAGCTCTGATATCCCTTCGTGGCTATTCGCACGTTTTCGTCCACAACGCAGATGTATCGGTGAGCCATCCTGCCGCCTCCGAGCAGATCCTCATCGACCAAACCGACGGGATTCAAGCTTGGCAGGAAGTATTTGAACGCTCTGAATTGCGTAGCCTCGTCGAAGCTTATACGGACAAGAGCGACCCGTCGCCCATTCGGGTCAAGCTTGGCCCCGAAGAGCCCTGGGCAAGCTCATCTCCGCGTCCGCCCGCCGCGCGCGTGGCATGGACCTCGATGATGGATAGGCTGGCATCAGGTACGGAGCAGGCCATTGAGGATATGCTGACAGTGCATAGCAGCGTGGAGTCCGCCGAGCCCACGGAGGAAGTCCCTGCGCCTGAATCTACGCCGCCATCGACATCCGAAGTAGTGTTGCCAGGTGTGGAAGTGCCAGCACCTGCTCAAACAGCAGTGGAACCAACCGTCCCTGTTGACCCGACGTCGCTTGGCCACAACCTTGCCGCTTTGGTCGCGTCAAAGGTCGGTGGCCAAGTTGGCGCGGTCGACGAGCGCGAAGCTTGGGCTGACGAAACCACCAAGAAGCTCAAAACGGCGCTCAATGGCTATGGCCTTCAAGCCGCGATCCTCGGGACG
>JBEIEH010000033.1:0-17198 GCA_040383055.1 Burkholderiaceae bacterium | reverse complement strand
GTGGACAGAGCTCTGACCTCAACACCATCCTTTGGGATAAACTGGAATGAGTCAGACTATCACCCAACATCACCTCAAGGCGATTCGTCTCAGAGAGCTGAACAACATCCTGTGCGGCCACCGTCAGCACTTGTGCGACCACCGCTCCAGCAACCGCGTCGGTTTGCCGCAGGTCCAGCACCTCTAAGCCAGCCAGTGCGTGGTAGCCTGCAGCGTTGACCCGTTGATCGGCGACGGCCTGTCCAGACATGCCCCGAGCGTTGCTGACAAAGTCGGCCAAGACCATTGAGGAACGACCTTGATAAGCGCCATCGAGGCGCAGAGTGTCGTGCCCGAGTCCACCATCGATATAGCGGAAAGCAACATCTTTGATGGAAATGGTGTCATTGCCAGACCCCGCGTTGACATAGTCGGCACCGGCCGTGGTGATGCGGTCGTTGCCCGCACCCAGCGCCGTCGCGTGCAGCAGCAAGAAGTCATCAATAGTGGGGCTCGCGTTTGAACTGGAAGACAGGTCGTAACTCGCAGCCGTCGATGTGACCGCAACCCGCTGTCCTTCCGACTGGTACTTGGCCGCGAGGTAGGTGGCCACTTCCCCCCTCATGGCAACCGTCAAACCGTAATTGAACGCAATCTGGTCGCCCATCACACCCGTCACAAACTCCGCTCCGCCGGACTGCACCCAACCCGATGCTCCAACGGCCAAGGTGCCTACATTGCCGAGGCTGCCGCGACCAGAGTTCGCGAACATCAGCGCATTGGCGGTGGTGCTGAGGACCCGGTTGTTGACAGCGAGGGACTGAGCAGAGGTGTCGTTGTAACCATTCAACACCAACCAAGAACTGACCGTGGCCGCATTGGCGATGGTATTGGAACCCCAGCCCGCAAAGTGAGAGGACAAGGTTGTTTGCAAGCCGCCAAAATGATGGCGATACGCAAAAGTGCCTCCGTTGTGCACACCGTCGAGCTCCCGGCTCATCGTATAGCCCCACGCCGTGGGATAGCCCAGCAAGCGCAACATGGAGAAATCGGACATACCCGTCAGATCAACCCTTGGGTTTGCAATTTGGGAAGTGGAATACAACGACGAGGAGCCGTTGAAATACAAAGCCACGTGACCCGATGCATCGGTGATTTTCGGCACCGAATTCATACGCGGCACCAAGTTCACCAACGAACCCGCGGTGTTTCTCGTGGTGGTACTGGTGGTCCAGGAGGTGACTTGAGCACCATCTTGCAAGGTCATCAGGGTATCCGGATCAAACCAGACGGTGTTTTCATGAACCGCAGACCAATGGGTTCTGTTACCTGCAAGGTAGACAGAGCGATTGAGGGAAGACGCCGTCACCGCACCTCCCCGAACCAGTTGAGCGCCAAGAATCCGCTCTCCATCTGCACCCAAAGAAGCCGGATCCAAGCTAAAAGTGGCGACGGCTTGGCCGTTGGAGGCCACGGTGACGGCACCAATCTGCACACCGTCAAGCGACAAGTGGATGACATCCCCGACATTGGCAGCTGACAGACGCACCGAGACCTGCACAGGCGCCCCCATTTCAGAGACCTCCAGGACATTGTTGGTAGCGACGTTGTCAATCACCAGCGTTGGCGTCGGCTGGGCAAACACATCCGCCCGAACGCCAACGGACAAGGTGGCTGTGTTGCCTGCCAGATCTTTGATGTTGGACAACGCAACCGTCTGTCCGGCGGTGACCGAAGGAGATGACCCCAAGGTCACCGACCACGAGGAAGCGTACGTACTAGAGTCGCCCACCTGACGGATAGGATCCACCGCCGTCACCGAAGCGGATGCCCCAAACGCTGCGGGCAAGGAACCGGGCACCAGCGCGACGGGCTCCTTAAAGTGCAAAGTGACCACATCACCGGCGTCAAAGACGCCGGTGACTCCGGCATCGGTCCTGATCTCTGCCCGCACAGAAGAATCGACCGTCAAGTCCAGTGTGATGGGTTTGGGCGCCGAATAAGCGCTGGAGGCCCCGTTAGTCCACACAATCTGCGTTGTGAGGGACTTTTGTCCCGCCACATTGCCCCAATCGGCGGAGGTCAACGACAGCAGGGTGTTGGTGGATCCGGTTGTCATCGACACCGTGCGAATCAACACCCCATCCAGATACACAAGCATCTGGCTGCCGGCGACCGCAGCTGCGTGCTGCATCGCCACGCTCGTCGTCACAGCATGTTCAGCCGCATTGATGCGGTTGTCAGCGGCGATGGTCACCGGTGGCGTCGCAGCAGCAGGCACGGCCATGGACGGAATGGCAAACATCTGCGCCGATGCTGCGGGGTTGCCAACCACATCCAGTACCGATGAAGAGCTGACCGTCACCGTGTCGCTGGAGGTCACTGTCGCAGACGCTCCCCAATAGATGCGAAACTCGCTGGCGTATGCAACACCGTTGGTAACCGCTTCTCCGATGGCCTCGACGCGAGCGCCTTGACCGAAACTCCGGTTGTTGCTCAACGCCCAGGCCGAAATATTCTTGAGTGCCGAAGATTGCACGATCTCGGTGAATCGGACCACCAAACCATCGTTGTTGGCGCCATCGCTGTTGGAGTCAAAACGGGTGACGGTGCCAACGGAGGGAGCGCCGCTGTCCACGACGAACTGCAACAGGCCGGGATCCGACGTACTGCCGCCGAGCGTTTGGGTGGCGACCACCCGAACCAATCGAGAACCGTTGCCAGCGCCCGCCATCAACGTCGCGAAGTCGGCGGGACGCAACACCGCCTCCCATGCGCCAGTGGAGGCACTGACTGGGATCTGATCCAGCGTCAGCAAAGCAGGAGACCCCTGTGCGGCAGCTGCATCAAAAAACTGCAACTGCAGAGCCGCGCCAGCCGAGCCCCGGCCGCTGAGCTTTTGCCCAGCCGTGACCTGGCTTTCACTTGCATTGATCAGGTTGTCGCCAGTGAAATCAAAGAAAGTCGGAGCGGCCAGTGCAAGATCCAAACGGAATGACCCTGTGGTGGCCACCGACACGTTGCCTGCCCTATCTGTCTGCACCACGCTCACCGCAATGGTGCTGGTCGCATTGGAGCCACCAAGATCCTTGTAGTCAGATGACGTCAATGTGAACGCATAAACACCGCTGTTGTCCGCCACGGTGCTCATGCGCCGCACCTGCCCAGTGGTGGCACTGGTCAGCAACACCTCCACGGTGGCGCCCGCTTCTGCCCCGGATCCTGAAAAGGTGCCATTGCTCTTGGCCGCCACCGCCGTCACGGTGTTGAGCGACGCGGCATCGATCAACGGCGCTGTGACAAACGTGTCCAATTGCTTGCCACTGAGCGTGCTCATGCCGGAGGTGTTGCCCCCGGTGTCCTCAATCTGTACGCTCAATGCAAAAGGATCGGCCAACGACACATTGGGCGCTTGGGTCACGAAGGCAGCGGGCAGTCCAAGCGACAGCAGGGTGTTTGCCTGTCCCGAGAGCAAGGTGTGGCGATGTTCATGTTCAACGCTGGCCGCATCGGTCCACCGAAACACGAGCTGATCGCCCGTTTTGGTGCGCGTATTGCGCAGGTCCACGGTCACCGACAAACCATTGGCAGTTTCGGCGATATTGACCCAACCGTCGTTGGCCGCCGTCACCGTCAACGACGGTTGGCCGGGCACATTGGTGTCCATGGCCACCACCCGACTGGCGGTGATGCTCACGTTGCCTGCGGCATCGGTCTGGTGCACTTTCAGGGTCCAGTTGCCGTCTGATAGACCCGTGAGCGCGGCATTCAATTCCGGCACGCTGATCTGGCCTGCAACCACGTTGACAGATCGTTGCACAGGCTGCTGGGTGACCACATCAACACCTTCGATCCAGGCCATGACGGTGTTGCCCGACACCAGACCTGTCACATTCACAACGCTCAGGTTCAGGCGTTCGCTCGCGCTCATGCGATCGTCGCCCGCCACCTGCCCTATCACGGGCGTGGTGGGTGGCAATGTGTCGAGCGTCCACGAAGCGCTCCAGCTGGACCATGCCGATGTATTGCCCGCCACATCTTGCACCTGAGCACGGATCTGGAAGTCGTTGGCTTCGACGCCGGACATCGAACCGGCGGGCAAAGCGACCAGGGCGAAGCCGGCGTCTATGTCGGCTTGAAGCAGCGTCCTGTCGACCGATGCCGTCTGGGCACCACTGGCCCAACGCAAGGCGATCACCAACTTGTCGTTGGCCAGCACCCCCGAGGCCAAGTTGACGCGAACAATCGCTTTACCCCCCGTGAGCTCAGCCACGTTGATCACAGCCCCACCAACAGACGCTCCTGCATCGGCCGCATGGGCTTCGCCTGCGGCGGCAACCATGGCATCGAGCACCGTTGGCGCATTCGGCGTATCGGTGTCCACACGAATGGCGTGGCGTTGCAACACCACGTCCGCCCCAGTCAAGACGTTGCCAGCGGCGTCGGTCACACGAGCGCCGTTCCAGTTGATGCTCAGACCGTTTTGTCCCAATGCGCCTTCAAGCGCGTTGTCGCCGGGCTGCACGGTGTACGCAAAGACAAGCCAGTTGGCACCCAGCTCTTCGGAGCGCACGGGGTCGTACACCGCCTCAGCGCCAGAGGCCAGACCCAAAGCGATGCGAGGCACCCCTGCGGTAAGGGTCGCCCCCTCGCTCAAACGCACACGCACCAGCAACACATCGTTGGCTTGGGCGTGAGGCAAGGGCAAGCCCGTTGTGTCGTCGATCACCGCCAACACACCCGATTGGAGAGTCGGCACCACCGTGTCGATGTCAAACAGTGTGTCAAACATCACCGAGGTGGATTCGTCGGCGTTGGAAGTGACGCCATTGCGCTGAACCGCCTGCACCGTCGCGGGGCCCTGCCCCAAGGCTGTCAAGGCTGCGCCCTGAATCACCAAGCTCCATTGGCCTTGCTCATCGACGGCAACCAAAGGCAAATCGGTCGCCACGTCACCAACCGTCACGGTGACGCGCACCCAACGCCCCGCCTGACCGGTACCGCTGACCCGCAAACCCGCCTGTGCTTCTGCGGCGTTCAAAAAACCGTCCTGCAAGGCGTTCGGATGATTCACGGTGTCGACCGCCTCGACCAGCACATCCGCCGGAGCAAGCACCACGTCATCGGAGTAAGTGAATGTTTTCGTTCGGATCTGCGAAGGGTTGCCAGCCACATCGCTTTGTGTCGCTCGGATGTCGATCTGAACACCGGATGACCCGGTGTTGACTGGCCACACCGAGAAATCGGATGCGGTGAGCAGAACATCCCATTCGCCGTCGCTGTTGACCGTAATACCCGACTTGCTCTGCAGCAAGGCATTGCCATGAAAAAACTCCACCAGCACGGTGGCGCCTGGCTCGCCTTGACCACGCACGCGCACGCCATTGACCGACTGCGCCTCGCTGCTGCCAATGCGGTTGTCAGCCGTGACGTCAAACACCGTTGGCCGGTTGGGAGCCACGGTGTCAACCAGCACATTGGCCGTTGCCCAGCGTGACGGGTTACCCGGCATACCGGGAACCGTCGCATCGTCCACCTGACGCGCCCGGAACTCAAAAACACCCTGGCCAAAGTTGGCCAACTGCAGCTTTTCGTCGGCCGACAGCGTCCATGACCAGTCCGACATACCGTCGGCGCTGCGTGAGAACCCGATCGTCTGATTGCCCTTGACCAGTTGCACCTCAAGCCGGGAGTTGGCGTCTTTGCGTCCACTGAACACAAGGCTTCCCGCCATTTCCTGAATATTGACGATGCCATCCGTCGCCACCGCGCCGAGCAAAGGTGCAGCAGGCACCGCGTCCACGGGCCCGGTCCAGACCTCGTAACGCTCCCCCTCATTGCCAGCCCGGTCGATAGAGCGGGCTTCCACCCGCAGCTGAGCGTTGTCACCCGCTTGGGTGATGACTGCCTCGCTGATGGCCACCACCGCATAGCCGCGCAGGATGTCGCTGGCGGTCAACACGATGTCCACCAAGCTCCCTCCAGCACCCATTTGGCTGTTCCAAAACACCTGCAAGACGTCACCAGAGGTGGCGTCGGCTGCCAGAGGCACATGCAACAAGGTGCCGTCGTACGCTTCTGTGAGATTGTTGTTGCTGGCAGTGGCCAACAAGCCGCCTGCGAGCTCGGTATCGGCGTTCTTCTCAAGCGCCAAGCGAATGTTGTCGGCCGACGGGGCCGCCGGAGCGGTTTTGTCAAACACAAAACTGCTGGTGGCAGCGGGTGAGGCAACACCAGCCACCACCTGCTGAGCCGAGAGGGTGATCAAGCCTTCGCCCAACGCGTCCAGATCGGCTTGCGTCAAGGCCAGCGACCAACTGCCTGCCGATACGGTGGGGGTGCGCGTCAGGCTGCCCAAAGCGCCACTGAGTTGCAGCGTGAGCGCACCACTGCCACTGACCTGCCCGTTGACAACAAGACCGGTGGAAGCGGCTTGGGTGTACTCCTGCCGGTTGACAAAACCATCGACGCCAACCGCATTAAATTGCGGCGCCAGTGGCGGTGCGTCCACCGACAAACCAGAGACCAAGGTGCGCACAATGTCGGCGTTTCCGGCGGCGTCGGTGATGCGGTAAGAGATGCTCAAGTCGCCTGACTGCACCGATCCACGCAGCGCAATTTCGTCCCCAGGAACGGTCAACGACAGTGTGCGCGGATCGCTGGCGGCGATGTCGTTGGCGCGCAGCACATAACGCACGGCCGGTTCGTTGTTGCTGCCCCAGAAAAGCTCCACGGTATCGCCGGCCGCCACATTGATTGGCAAAGGCAACACCACCGTCACACCGTCAACCGCCTCAGCGGCGGTCACGCCATTCACAAGCTCGCCCGCAGCGTTGGCCGTTTGCGCCAGCGTCAAAGACGTGGCCGATGGTGCCCCAGGAGGCACGGTGTCAATGGTGACACTGGTATTCACAGGTACAGAGCTCAAGCCTGCCGACACCTGCACCACCGATACCGCCACAGCGCCTTGCCCGATCGCGTTGTAGTGTGCGTCTGACAAAGGCAAGGTCCAGACACCATTGGCAGCGACCTGGGTGCTCAACATCAGAACTTGGCTGTCCCCTCGGGAAAAGGAAACCTCGATGGTGTGACCAGGAACGCCTGTGCCGGAAAGCTCGGCACCCGCCAATCGTTCTGCTTCGTTGATGACCCCGTCTTCGGCCACAGACTGCAAAGTCGGGCTGGGAATTTGCGACGCCAGTGTGAAAGCGGTGTCGGCGACTTCGGTGGACTGGAGCCCCGAACCATCGACCGCCCACAACTTGACCACAACGCCGCCCGGGCCCAAGACATTTCGCATCTGGGCAGACGACAAATCCAAGGACCACAGGGCATTGGTATTGACGGTGGCCGGTCCCAATTCGACCACGCCTTGTGCGCCCACCAATTGCAGGTACACCCTTGCCCCCATGGGCCCCGTACCTCTGATTTGCAGAGCGCTGGCTTGATCACCCCAGGCCACCACGCTCGTAGGAGAGCTTATGCTCACCACCCCCGCCATCGCATTGGTGTTGATGGTGATGGTTTGATTCAGCGCGGAGGTGTTCCCCGCCAAGTCGGTCTGGTGGACCGACAGGCTGGTGCCATTGGTCAAGGCCTGCACCTCTTGAGCGGTGAAGGTCGTGCTCCAGCTGCCCGTGGAAGACACCAACACGGTTCGGCTCAATGCGCCCAGACTGACCTGGATGGTGGCGCCCGCCTCTCCTCGTCCGGACAAGGTTTGATCAAACGATCTCTCGGCCAGATTGAGGTGATCATCGCCCGCCAATGCGTTGAGCGACAAGCCACTGGAGACGGTGTCGAGCGTCAGATTCTTGATGGTGCTGACAGATGCGTTGCCCGCCAGATCGGTTTGCACCGCGGCCAGACGGATGGCACCTTCACCCAATGTGGCCCAATCGCTGGCGGCCAGCGACAACACCCACAAACCGCTGACCGGGTCGGCGGTCAGTGTTTTGGAAATGGTTCCGGACGCGCCCTGCAAGTCGATATCGACTTGTGCTCCTGGCTCAGCGGCACCACGCAACACAACCGACCCCACCTCTGCGGCGTTGATGCGGTCGTCATCGGCCACCGCATTGACCACCGGAGACAACACAGCGGTATCGAGGGTGAGCCGCGTCTCAACAGGATCGCTCACATTCCCCGCCCAGTCGGTCTGCGTGACAAACAGGCGCAAGGTGCCATCGCCCACCTGAAACCACTGCTCCAGCGAGATGTAGGCGGACCAACGGTTGCCCGAGGCAGGCACCGTCACGGTGTCGCTCACCACACCCGTGACGGTGTTGAACAACCAGTAGCTGATCTCGGCGCTGTCGTCGCAGGAGCCCGAAATCTCCACCCCCTGATTGCGCTCGATCGCATTGATCAAGGTGTCAGCCAAGGCGTCTAGCCCGGGAGCCTGAGGTCTGACGTTGTCTATGACCACCGACACACTTGACGCTTGGGTACCAGGCGCCTGAGCGGTCAGTGTGTAGGGCGTTGCAGACGGACTGAGTGTCACCACCACAGACGCTTGGCCATACACGTCAAGGGTGGCCACAGCCAATGTGTTGTTGCCCTCCTTGATCGTCACTTCTGAGCCCGCCACGCCGCTGAGCTGCAAGGCCACACCCTGCACCGCGCGGCTGTGATACGTACCAGACACGATACGGTGATAGCTCTCAGGATCGAGCACCAGCCCAGGAGGACGTCCACCGAAGTCAACGTTCACACGCGAGTCGCTGAGATTGGCGTTGGTAACCCCCATCTCAACCCCGGTGTTGCCCGCCGCATCGGTGAACACGGCGGTCACAGCGGTGTCACCCTGTCCCGCGCCAATCACGGCGTTGGCTGGCACAGTGACCACCGCATAGCCCTGAGCCAGTTCATCGGCCGTCACGCTGTGGTTCACACTTTGGGTGCCCCATTTCAAGGTCACCTGTCCCCCCGCGCCCAAGTTGTCGGGCAAAGCAACATGCACCTGAAGCCCATCGACCAGTTCGGTCCACTGCACCCCACCGCCAAGTTCACCCTGATTCTGCAGATCCAGGGCGGTGGCCATTTGACTGCGCTGGCCACCTGGGCGCACGGTGTCCAGCATCACACTCTGCGTGCTGACACCAACGTTGCCCGCAGCATCCACCTGCGTTGCCACAGCGGTCAATGGGCCTTGCACCAACTGGGCCAACTCGGTCAGTTGGGCGGGCGTCAATGTCACCTGCCAGCTGCCGCCACTGACACTGGTGGTGTAACTCAAGGCCTCGCCATTCAGCACCACAGGCTGCTGATCGCTGTCCAAGAACCGCAGGGTCACCGAAGCGCCGTTCTCGGCCGCCCCGCCAAAAGTGGTCCCCGCCGACACGGTGGCGATGTTGATGCGTCCAGCGCCTGGGGCAGCACCCGCCACGTCGGTCATGCTGACGCTGGGCGCCGTGGTGTCCACCCGCACAGCCCGTGCGGTATTGGCCACGCTGTCGATGCCAGCCACCGTGGCCACCGCCCGAAGCTGATAGGAGCCTTCAGGCAGCTGAAGCGCGGCCGTCGAAAAAGCGCCATTGCCATCGGCGGTCACGACCGCCAGTACCTCCGAACCATCGGCCACGCCATCGCTGTTGGCATCGTTGAAGATGGTCACGGTGGCACCCGCCACAGCGGTGCCACTGATCACCTGCTCTGTGTCACGGGTCAGCCCATCGGTCGCACTGGCACCGGTGTCGGACGACAACTGCAACACCGACGGCGCGGCGGGGCGTGAGGTATCAACACTGAAATCACGCGCGGCGACACTGGCGTTGCCCGTGTTTCCAGCAAGGTCACTCACCTGAACTTGCACACGCACATCGCTGCCCAGAACCGCCAAGGCGCTGTTGTCGAGCAAGACCGACCAACGGCCCGAGACAGCGTCTGCGAGCACGGTCTGCGGTGTCAAACCCAGGGGCTGTCCCAAACGATTGACCCAACTCACCGTCACTTGAGAACCGGGCTCAGCCGTGCCGCTGAAACTCACCCCTGCGGACATTTCAGCCAAATCAACGACATCATTGCCTGCGACAACGTCGATGCGCGGCGCATCAGGTGCCACGGTGTCCACCTGCAGATGCAGACGCGCGCTGGACGGAACATTCGCCGGCAAACCGGTGGAAGGATCGGCGTTGGACCAAGTGCCGCTGGCGGGATCCCAGCCCAAGGCCACAATCCGAAGACTCGCGCCATGGGGCAGCGCTTGCGACCACCCACTCCAGCGAAAAACACCGCTGGCGTTGACGCCCAATTCGGCCAACACTTGACTGGCCTCCCCCGGGCTCAAGGCGCCATCGCCATCGGCATCGATCACCAGTCTTACCGTTGAGTTGGGCAGGGCGGTGCCTGTCAATGTGGGCGCTGTGTTGCGTGTCACACCGTCAGACGACGACACCCCCGTGTCGTCACCCGACACAACAAACAAGCTCTCCACAGGCGCCACTGGAGTGAGTCGAACCACAACGCTGCGCTGAGCACTCCAATCCGATGCGTTACCGGCTGGATCCACTTGGCGAGCTCTCACCTGAACATCGCCGGTTTCCAGGGTGGCCCAATCGTCTGCGGCCCAATTCAAGCTCCAGCGACCGTCGCTGCCCACCAAGGCCACATCGGTGCGTTTGGCTGTCCCTTGCTGACGCTCAATCTCGATGCGACTGCCTGGCTCACCCTCACCCGTCACCAACGCACCCCTCTGCACCTCGAAGTAAGCGAGGCGATCGTCTTCTCCCACTGCGTTGAGCACCGGGGCCGACGGCGCCTGGACATCGATCTGCAGTTCAACGCGGGTCATAGACTCCGACACATTGCCAAAGCGGTCGGTCGCCCGAACCATCAGCACATGGGTCTGGCCAGTGGTCAATGCGGGCAGCGACAAGTCATAGCCGCCGGCGGAGTCCACAGTGGCCTCGGCCAGTGGCTCCAGACGAGTGTCGCCTGGGTTGGCGCCAGGCGACAACAAAAACCACGTGACCTTGCCGCCCGCAGGACCATCGCCCTGAAAAGCGGGCGTGTCGTCGGACGTGGCCAGCGAACCCCAGCGCAACGGGTTGTTGTCTACCAAGGTGGCTGTGGGTGCAGCAGGTGGCGCTGTGTGCAGAGGCACTTGTATCTCTGCCGCTTCGCTGGGATTGCCTGCGGCATCGGTGCTGATGGCCCGGAGTGTGCGCAATTCGTCTCGCTGCCCACCGAGGTCGGCCAGATTGGCGACGTGAACCCAACTGCCATCGGCCCCAACGGACACCCGGGTCATCAGGGTGCCGTCGCTCCAGCGCAGCTCAACAGTGCCACCAGGTTCCGCTGTACCCGACCACCGCACACCGGCTTGCGCTTCCGCCAGCGTCAACGCACCATCGACCATGGGTTCCGGTGTTCGTATGACGGGGACTGCTGGTGCAAGGGTATCCACCACCCAGTTGGACACATAAGGGGCCCCCATGGCTTGGCCTTGGGCGTTCAGGTAAGTCCACACAACCTCAACAGGCCCCTCGCCCAATTGGGCAATCGCTTGCCCTGTCAAGGTCAGTGGCCACGACAGCTCACCCGCTGCCACTCGCAGGGTCCATCGCCCTTGCTGCCCAACAAAGTCGATCTGCGCGCCCAGCCGAGCATCGGCCTCGCCCGAGAACTGGGCGCCTTGCGCCAAGTGCCGAGCGTTGATGAACACATCAGCGGTGTCCAGCGCCATGCGAGGAGGCACAGGCAAAAAGCTGGCCACTGGCTCCAGCAACGAAGCAGATGTGTCGCTGAGAAACAAGGCGCCCAGCTGAGGTGCGGTCGCCACAGCATCCTCAGGGGACACAGCAACGGCCGAGGCATCGATGGTCCACGCCGAGTCCACCATCGCCCAGTCTGACAACAGCGCTGCAGACATGTCCAGCCAGGTGGCGTCGGTGTTCAATTCGGCGAGCGCCTCTCGCTCCGCCGCGGTCACCACGTCCTGAGCCGACGGTTGTTTGGGTACCTCCCACCACGTGGGGGACTGGTTCTCTTGAGCAACCCAGAGCTGGGCTTGTTGAGAGAAAAACCCGTCGAGTCTCAACACCTCAATGGAGCCATCGGCCAGTCGCAACCACACCCACAGGTCGTCGCCTTGGGCCAATGTGCGCAGAACGTCTTTCAGCTCTAGGCGTTCACGCGTTTTCACGACCCGAACTTGTGTTGTGTTGCTTGCCATTTCTTTCTCCAAATCTCACACGGCCAAGCGATCACGCGGCCGCATCCACCCTGACAACCTGTTCCGTAGGACCATCTGCCACCACACGACCGCGGTCCAACGCAATCACCCGCGAGCACAAGGACAACAGGCGAGCGCTGTGGCTGACCAATACCAAGGTGACGTTCTGCAAAGTCGCCAAGCGCTGCACCAATAGACGCTCCGACTCGGGATCGAGGCCGTTGCTCGGCTCATCGAGCACCACCACCGGCACATCCAGTGCCAAAGCGCGGGCAAGGGCCACCTTCTGTCGCTGTCCACCCGACAAATTGCTGCCGTACTCGTCGACCACTTGGTTGAGCGCCAAGCTGCCCTGCGACAACTCCAAATCCAAGCCCGACAGCACAATGCCACGCTTGAGCGCTTGGGCCCTGAGCGCCTCACTGGTACCGGGCGGCAGTGCGGCCAAGATATTGGTCTCCACCGTCCCGGCGACGAGCACCGCTTCTTGGGGTTTGAAACTGAGCCACTTGGCACGTTCAGGCAAGGAACATTGCCCCAACCCCACATCGTCGAGACGAACTTCCCCACGACTGGGCTTGACCGCTTGCACGAGAATCCTGGCCAAGGTCGACTTGCCCGAACCGGGGCGGCCCAACAGAGCGACTTTTTCACCCGCTTTGATGTGCAGCGTCACCGAATCCAACACGGTGGTTTGAGCGCTGTAGGCGTGCCCCACCTGCAGCAACTTGATATCGCCTCGCATGAGCTGCGCAGAACCCGCATCGGCCATCGGCTCTGTACCTTCGTTATCGGGCTCCATCAGAAACGGCGACAAAGCTCGGAGCGACTCGCGCAACTCCTGCCAGCGCCCCAGGGTCATCAACGATTGCCCTATCGCCATCAGCGTGCGCCCGGACAACATCGCCACAGCAATCAAGGCACCTTGCGACAGTTGTTGACCAAACACCAGATACGCCCCCACCATCAGCAAGCTCACGTAGCTGCCAGCGAACACCACTTGTGACCACAGAGAAAAGCGATGCACGTCTTCTCTCATCAACGCTTGGAAATCCGAATGGTCCTGACAAGCCTGCGAAAACCGCTGCTGAAACACCAAGCCCACATGACTGGTGCGCAAAGCGTCCATGGACGACAGGGCATCGGCCAGCAACGCGAATTTTTTGGTCTGCAGCCGACTGGTCTCAACGCTCAAGCGGCGTGAACGCGATTTCATCCACAGGCCCACCAACACAAACAACACCGTCCAAGCCATCAGCATGGCCCACAGAGGCAAAGCGATCCATGCGATCACCCCCCACAAAATGAGCACAAAAGGCAAGTCGGCCAACGCCAACAAGTAATGGGAGGAAAAGAAGTCTCGCGACGCCGCCAAATCCCGATACAGGGACAAAAAACGCGCCGTCATGCCAGGTTGGCTGCCGGCACTCGATGCTGGGGTCAACAGCGAGGAAAACATCCTCGCGTCCAAGCGCTGATCGAGCCATTGCGACAAGCGCTCTACCTGCACGGTGCGCCATGAGCGCAGGACAATCTCGACCAACAGAAACAGCATGACCCCCAGACCAAGGGCCCACAGCGTTTCAAAAATGCCGTTGTGAACCACCTTGTCGTACACCAGCATCGTGAACAAAGGAATGGTCAGCAGTCCCATGTTGATGAGCAAGCTCATGACCACCAAGCTGCCCATTCGCCCACGCAACACCTGGGAGACCCACTGCCAATAGCCCTGACGCGCTCCCCGTTGCTCAGGCAAAGCCGCCAACGACAGCACCAACACCGCCCCCGCCGGAGCCGGCGTCTGCGGACTGCCTTCCTCGCCGTCCCACGACCACTGTTGTGCTTGACGCGAGGCGCTGTGCCAGACGCCTGAGGCCGACTGCCACAGGCACCACTGGGGGCCATTGCCGGTGAGCTTGTCAACACTCGATGCACTGCCTGCCTGAACGCCCAAGCGCAAACACGCTTGGCGCAGTTCAGCCCATGCAGAGCCATCAAAGGGCGCACCCGAGCGAACCCAATCGTTGAGTGCCGTGCGCAAAGGTTGTGCTTGCACGCCCAACCGTTCGCACTGTTGCACCACCCGAGACAGTGCGGACCCAAAGGCATCAGACATAGGTGATCACGGCTTTGGCCGCCTCGGTGGCCAACGTGCTGTCGGTGTAGAAGGTATAGGTGTTGCCAGACACCGCCCAGTTTTCTCCCGAGGCGATGGTGAGCGAGTCGTTGTTGTCCAAGTTGATGGTGAGCACCGAGCTGTTGCCAGCGTCCACCAAGCCCTGTATGCCCGCACGCGACAACTGCACTGTGTTGTTAGATCCGTTGCGCAAGTCGAGTTGCTCAAGACGATTGAAGTGACTACCCGACAGGTCAGACAACACCACGGAGCCCGATCCGCTGATTTCAAGGGTATCGGTCCCAGCATCGCCATTGATCAACTCGCGTCCACCCAGGGCGGCTTTGCTGGTGAAATAGTCGCTGCGTCGGATGATGAATCGGTCGTTTCCAGCTCCACCATCAACGGTATCGGTGCTGTAGTCGGTGTTGCCACCAGACACCAAATCCAACACGTCATTGCCATCGCCACCTTTGAGCCAGTCGCTGCCACTGCCAGCGACCAGGGTATCGGCGCCAGCGCCCCCTTCTAGGTTGTCGTCACCCGCTGCGCCGATCAGGCTGTCATCGCCATCGCCACCAACCAGGGTGTCCACACCGTCACCACCATCCAAGGTGTCTCCACCGCTTCCGCCGGTGAGGGCATCAGCCCCACCCCCACCATTGAGGCGAACCCCGCTGCTCAAGGGTGCAGCGGTGATGATGTCGGACCCGCCCCCCCCCGTGACGGTCTCGATGCTGATGTACTTCGCATCGCTGAGATCGAGGGAAAAGGCCGCACGGTCACTCAAGTCCAGCGTGTCGTTGCCCGCGCCACCATCGATGGTGTCCACCGACAAATCCACCGAACGAAAGACATCGTTGCCTGCACCGCCACGATAAGTAGAAATGCGCACACCATCGTCTGCCGCACCAGCAATCAGTGTGTCCGCACCATCGCCACCCAAAAGGGCCTGGACAGCGAAATAGGTATCGCCTGCTGCGTCGCCCGTGGAGTTGGCGCGGTTCACCAAATCGATCACAAGCGCGCCAGATCCTGCGTAACTGGCCACATTGGTACCACTGCCCCCCTCGATTCGATCGGCGCCAGCGCCACCTACCAAGGTGTCGTTGCCCTCCCCGCCCAGCAGGGAATCGTCACCAGCGCCCCCAAAGAGCAGGTCGTCGGCTTCACCACCGTCAAGCGTGTCATCGCCAGCGCCTCCGTCGAGCGTGTCGCTGCCCGACAAACCCAGCAAACGGTCGTTACCAGCCAGCCCCAACATGGCGTCATTGCCCGCACTGCCCGTCACCGTATCGGCCAAGTCGGTGGCGCTCACGCTCTCAACTTGTCGCAGAACGATGGTGTGCGTCCCCATGGTGGCTGTACCGTCGGCCTGCCCACCCAGAGTAGCGGTCAAGCCCACGCCCAATGTGGTTCCCAGCGTGAGAAAGTCGGCCACGTCAAAACCGGCCCCACCATCCAAAGTGTCGTTGCCAGCGGTCGCCACCAGGGTGTCGTTGCCCACCCCACCCTGAACCCAGTTGTCCAGTGCGTTGCCGGTCAACCGGTCATTGCCCGCGGTGCCGATCAGGTTGTCGATGTTGACGAACGTATAGGTAGGGTCCTGCACCAGAGAAACGGTGACGCCGGTTGACCCAAGGTTGGCAGCAAAGCTGACGGTATTCTTGATCAGATCCCCCGCGCCCGGGGCATCCGCACCCCCATCAAAGGCCACCACCGATCCGCCCACGCGCGCCAAAAAAGTGTCCGCAAACGAGGTGCCCACCACCCGTTCGGCGTTGAGTATCACATCGCCACCCGCCTCGTTGCCGTTGTCCGCGGTCCCCACCTCCGTGCGGGTCAGGTCCACCGTGACGCCAGATGCGGCACCCGCGTAACTGATCACATCGGTTCCATTGCCACCATCTAAGTGATCGGCACCCGCTCCACCCGACAGGGTATCGTCTCCGTCCCCGGCCTCGATGCGGTTGCTCTGCACATCGCCCCACAAGCGGTCGGAATGAGCAGAGCCCATGAGGTTCGCTATACCGACCAGAACATCCCCTTCAGCGTGCCCCCCTTGGTTCAACTGCACACCGGACAGATCCACACGAACCGCCACATCGGAGAGGGCATAACTGGCCGTGTTTTGACCCAATCCGCCATCCAAGGTATCGGCTCCCTCAGCACCAGCAAGGGTGTCGTTGCCCGAGCCCCCCTGCAACAGGTTGGCCTCGCTGTTGCCCGTGATCTGATCTGCGCCATCGCTGCCCACCACGTGGGTGAAATTGACTGCGGTGTCACGCTCTGCGGTGCGAACATCCACTTCGAACGTTACCCCCGCTTCACCCAATGCCACCACAACGCCGCTGCGACCTGCCGCGGTCAGCGCGGCCAATGTCATGTCGCTGTAATCCAATGTGTTGATGCCGGCACCGCCGTCAAGGCGATCGCTGCCACCTCCTCCTCGCAAGGTATCGTTGCCATCCCCCCCCTCGAAGTGCACCGTGGCAGAAGATGAACGACTGCCCAGCAAAGTGTCACGGCCTTGTGTACCCACCCAGCGCTCCACGCTGGTGAACGTGTCGCCGCTGGCCCAACCAGCATTCGAGGATGGAGTCGCCAAATGGATCGTCACACCGGCGTCGTTGGCTCCAACCACACGATTGGCACGGCTGTAGTCCACGGTGTCAAAACCAGCGCCCCCGTTAATGGCCACAGCATCGGCTGAGGCAAAAAAAGCATCGTCTCCCGCGCTACCGACAACCGACTCCACACCAATCAGCACGTCTCCAGCACCGACGTTGGTCGCATCACTGGCACCTCGATCCACCAAGGTCAAATCCACGGTGACGGCGTTGACGCTGGCAGCATAGGTCACGGTGTCGACACCTGCGCCACCGTTCAAGATGTCGGCACCTGCCCCCCCGTCCAAGGTGTCATTGC
>JBEIEH010000032.1:0-17242 GCA_040383055.1 Burkholderiaceae bacterium | reverse complement strand
TAAGCGCCAGGCGCTGTTGCCGCACCGCGTCGCTGGGCGCGGGGTGGCGCTGGTACACGTACAAATAGTCCATCACCGCCCGCAAGTCTTGTGCCGCCTCACTGCTGCCACGGCGGTCGGTGGTGTCGTCTTTGACCACATGGATACACGGGCCAGGCAAGGCCACCGGCAGCGGTACAGCGCGCGCCAGCGTCTGGAGCACAAACTCCCAGTCTTCGTAGGCCTTCATGTGGGCGTCAAAACGCAGATCTTGCACATCGGCCCGTGGCCACACGAAACACGAAAACGGCACCTGGTTTTTGATGTACACGCCTTCGGTCAGCGCGGCGCTGCTGGCCATGGGCTGGCGATCCAGCTCCACTGGTCCCGCATCCACACGGCTTTCGGTCACCACCGTGCAGTCGGTCAGCATGGCCCGGCCCAGGGCGTACTCCGGCCGCGCCTGCAAAGCCGTCAAGCAGCCGTCGTTCAAGGTGTCGTCGTCGTCCAAAAACAGCACATAACGCCCTGTGGCCACCTGCAGACCCAGGTTGCGGCTCTCCGCCGGGCCGGGTCGGCCGTTGCGGCGCACATACACGTCGTGGGCGGTCAAAGCTTGGCCACACACCAGATCGGTGGCGGCGTCCACCACGTCTGACACCACGATCAATTCCACCTCAGCGGCAAGACCTTGCCGCCGCACCGACGCGATGCAACGCTGCAGCAGGGTGGCGCGGCGGTGGGTGGGCACGATAAGGGAGAACGCCGGTGCGGGGGTCATAAGAGGACAACTCCAAGGGTTTGCCAAGCTGGCAAAGACTGTATCGGATCGGTCAAGGACGGCTTGACCCACCAATCGTCAATTTGGCATCGCTTTTGCTTAAACGCCAACGGCCACTGGCTTGTCGTTTCCCCGACACCCGAGTGGACACCCTGTTTCAATGTCTTGGCGAAAGGGCCAACACCGTGACCAACCCGTTTCACATCGACTGGATGCGCCGCTTTCGAGAAGACCTGCGCGTGGGCGACATGGACAGCCTCACCCAAAACGTCGAGCTGGCGGGTCTGGATGTGGTGCTGGACCCAGACTTTCTGGCCTTGGCCAGCCAAGAGGACGCGCGCTCGGTGGTGGTGCTGATCGCCACTTTGGGCGAAGCCAACAGCGAGCGTCCCGAACCCTACCGCCGCTGGCTGGCCAGTTACCAATACCTGCAACACCAGCTCGACCTACAAGAAGCCGCAGCGCAGTGTGCGGCGGCGAGCCGCTCGCCGGCCACCTACTTCGCCGCTGTGCTGGACGCCGCCCGCAACGGCGCTGCATTGCCCAACATCGGCAACGCTCCCGTACACGTGGACGATCTGCAGTTCGGTGTCGAGCTGTTGGTCAACACCGGACACAGCGCCGCTGTGGCGACGCTGTTGAAAGCCTGGCAAGCGGTGGACCGCGGCGACATGCCTTGGCTGCGCAGCTGCCGAGCGGTGGCCGCCCGCAGTCCCAAAGTACACAACCGAAAAGAGGCGGCCGAGCTGACCCAGACCATTCAGTGGCTGCTGACCCGTGCCCCGACCAGCCAAGCAGCCGTGGCACAAGAGATGCGGGTGCAGTGCGCCGACCTGGCGCTCAAGGCCCGCCACGGCGAACTGGCCTGCCAAGCCGCCGAAGACGCTTTTGCCCACGACCCCAACGTCGAGCGGCGCTTCACCCTGGCCAAAGCGCATGTGTTGGCGGGACATCTGCCCACCGCCGTGTCGCACATGCACGAGCTGCTGCTGCACACGCTGAGCGACCAGTTCACGCCCGAAGCCACCCGCGACGTCCCACACACCTCGCCTTTTGACGTGCTGGCCGCCGAAGACACCCTGGTGGCGGTCAACCGGCTGCTGCGCGCCAAGGGACTGCAACCCTTCTTGATGTCGGGCACCCTGTTGGGCCATGCGCGCCACGGCGGCCTGCTGCCACACGACAAGGACGTGGATCTGGGCCTGATCGGCTGGGAACACCAGTTCACCGTGGCCGAAGCGCTGCTTGAAGCCGGTCACTTTCGGCTCGATCTGGCCCAGCTCAGCGGACACAACCGTTTCCTGATGTCGGCCCACGACATGCGCAATGGCATGGCGGTGGACTTTTTCCTGTTCCACGACAAGGGCGACCACTTCCTGCACGGCATCGACTTCGACATGGGGTTTACGCAGAACTTCCGTTTCAGCAAGTTCGGCTTGCAAGAAGTGGAGTTTTTGGACGAACGCTTCTACGCCCCCGACGACATCGACCGCAACCTGAGCGAGAACTACGGCGACTGGCGCACACCCGCGCCTTCGTATGTGGTGACGGTGGAGTCGCCCGCTTTGTGCGACACGCCCGACACCCGCACACTGCTGGTGTATTTGGAAATTCTCAAAACCATCACCAAACGCATGAAGCCGCAGCGGGTCATGCGCGTGCTGGATCACCTCGATGCGCACAACAGCCCTTTGCTGGGTGCCGGCGTGCGGCAGCAATTGCGCCACTGGTGCGCAGCGCAGCTGTCCCAAGCGGCCACCGCGACCGAGGCGGTGGCATGAGCCAGGCGGTACTCTCCCAATTGCTGCGCCAGGTGACGGGGCTGGATGAGGCCATCGGCGCTCAGGTGCTGCACTGTGTCGCCACGGGCGACGTCAACCAAGCGCTGCAGACCTTGGAGGCGCCCGGCGCCGCAGTGGACACCCACAGCCACGCGTGGGGCGCTTTGCGTGTGTATCTGCTGCATCTGGCGAAGCGCTACACGGACGCCAATCGCGTGCTCGACGACATGATCGGTCTCCCATTGAGCGAACAGCTGTCGATCGACAACTGCCCGAGCGAGGCCGAGATCATGGCCCGCTGGGAGCCTGAGGCCGAAGGTGTCAGCGTCCTGTGCACCACCTTCAACCACGCGCGCTTCATCGACATGGCCTTGGCCAGCTTCTTCAGCCAAGTCAGCAGCCATCCTTTTGAAGTGATCGTGCGCGACGACGCGTCCACCGACGGCACCAGCGACCTGCTGCGCCGCTGGGAAGATCGCTACCCTCAACTGCTCAAGGTGATCCGACTGCAGGAAAACACCTACCGGCTGGGCCAATCGCCCATGCTGGCCACCATGCCCCACGCCACGCAGCCCTTGATCGCCATGTGCGAGGGCGACGATTTCTGGGTCGACAGCAACAAGCTGCATTGGCAGGCCGAGCTGCTGCAAAAAAACCCCACGTGGTCGGCGGTCACCCACAACCACTTTGAACTGGACGAAGGCACCGGGCGCCTGACACCCGGACGGACCACGAAGATCCGCGGGGTGTTACCCAAGCAGGACTTGGTCAATGTGAACCTGGTGCTGTGGGGCCACACCCTGATGGTGCGCCGCTCCTTGCTCAACATGCCGCTGTACACACTCCAAGATGGCGTGCTCGGTGATCAGGTGATGACCTGCATGTTGGGCGCTGCGGGCGAGGTGTTCTTCATCGGCGATTTGTTTGGCAGCGTGGCCCGGCGCAATTTGTTCAGCACCTACACGCCGTTGAGCGCCGCCGACAAGCAGCGCCGGCGCATCAACACACGGCGTTTTCTGGCGACCATCCTCACCCAACGCGGTGAAAAGCAAGCCGCCCAGCGCTTGCTGCGGTGGTGTCAAGCGGCTGAACAACAAGCAAGTCCGATGGCGGCCTAAGCGCTGCCTCGCTGTGCTCCACGCCAACAGGGACAACCATGACCGCACTGCGCGATCACCTCTACAGCCTCGATTTCCCGACCCATCCTGGTTACGGACGGGAGCAGATTCAACACGTGCAGGACGTGGTGCTGGACATGGGTGTCCAGGTCTGCCGCATCTTGGAGCGCCATGGCCTGCCCTACTTCATCACCAATGGCACGCTGGTGGGCGCGGCCTTGTACGAGTCGTTTGTGCCGTGGGACGACGACTTCGACCTGTTCTTGTTTGACGACAGCTACGACGAGGCGATGCGGGTGCTGCAAGCCGAGCTGCCCAGCCACCTCATCGTGCACGGCATCCAGAACGATCCGCTGTACTTTCCCGCCTGGAACCGCATCAAAAACCTGCAGTCCCACGCGCTCGACAGCGGTCTGTACAACCCCGACAACCGTTTGCTGAAGTACCCCTGCTTGAGCGTTGACCTCTACCGCATCAAAAAAACACCGCGCAACCGGGTGGACTTGTACAAGGTTGAAGAAGCCTTGGTCTTTTTCGAAAAGAAACACCGCTTCGGCATCATCGACACCCCCCAGTACGAAGCCAGCGTGAACCCGCTGCGTCAGAAAAAGGCCCAGCTGGAAGCGCTGACCGCTGGTGTGAGCGACGAGGACGTCTACATGTTCATGGTCATGCTCAAGCAGCCCTTGCGCCACAGCGATCTGTTTCCACTCAAACGCTACAGCTTCAACGGCCACAGTTTCTGGGGTCCCCAGTCGAGCGATGCCTTGCTGAGTTCGCTCTATGGCCCCGATTACAAAACCATCCCCGACTACGAGCGCCGCAACACGCGGTTTTCACACGTCACATGGGTGGACACACCCACCCCCTGAGGCCACCAGGAAGATCCATGACTCCAAACGACATCCGCTTGCGCGAAGACATTTACCAGACCTACCATCCGTTTGTGCTGAAAGCGCTCAATCGCATGACAGCGAGTGGCACTGGTGCCAGAAGCATCACTTTGGACGCTGAACGCGCTACGTTCATGTTCGCTCACAAAAGTGCGACGGGGCAGCGGGTGCTCGACATCGGCGCCAACCAAGGCTACATGAGCGTGGAAGCGGCGCTGCGGGGTGCACAGTGTGTCGACGCTTTTGAATCCAACGACATCGATGGCGCTTTTCTGTCGCAAGCGGCCCAGGTATTCCCGGAACTGGGCGCGCTCAAGGCGCATGCGCTGAACTACGAATTCACACAGTCGAACACACAGTGGGACTACGTGATCTGCCTGAACGTTCTGCACCATGTCGGCCGCTACTTTGATGGGCACATCCACGACATGGCGCAAGCCAAAACGGCCATGGCAGCGCACCTGCAGCGCTTGCTGGCCCATGGCGGCTGCATCTGGTTACAGCTGGGCTTCAATTGGCAAGGCGATACACGCCAACCGATGTTTGCCCGAGGCACCAAACGCGAAATGACCGATTTTGTGGAAAACCTGCTCGGTGCCGACGCACGCATCAGCACCATCGGCATCTACAGCCCCGACAGCCACGCCTACGAAGCTGTGGAGCTGAACGACCGAGACCACCCCCTGTGGCAGCGCATGGAAGGCCTGGGCGAGTTTGGCAACCGCCCGCTGTACCTGATCGAATCAGTGCGCTGAGGCCAGCAGTTCCGCACGGGGCTGTGGTTCGCGCCGGCTGTGCTGCGACAGGTACCACGCCTCGTATGCCCGAATCCCGGACGCCAGCGGGGTGCTCGCGCGCCATCCAAAGGCGCGAAAAGCCGCCGAGCTGTCCAGCACGATGGCCGGCACATCCAAGCCGCGCGCGGCTAGGTACACCACGTCTGCCGGCACGTCCAGCGTTTTCCGCAGCACAGCGATCAACCCGTTCAAGGACAAGCCCACACCGCTGCCCGCGTTGAACACCCCCACCGCCGACGACAACAAGGCGCGTCGGGTCAGATCGGCCAGATCGCCCACGTAGAAGTAATCGCGCACGGTTTCACCGTCGCCCCACACCTCCAGCCGCTGGCCGCTGTGCATTTTGTGGATGAAGTTGGCCACCACCCCCTGTCCAGACAAAGGGTTCTGACCTGGGCCATAAGGGTTGGCCGCCCGCAGGATCACGCTGTTGAGGCCATGCAGGTGCTGGTACAACAAGAGGTATTTTTCAATCGCCAGCTTGCTGATGCCATATGAGCACAGGGGTTGGTTGGGATGGTCCTCGGTCACAGGCACTTGTTGCGGTGCACCGTACACCGTGCCCCCTGACGACATGAAGAGCAGCCTTTGCACCCGGTGTTTGACGCACAGATCGAGCAGGCGCAAGGTCTGTATGACATTGCTCTGCACGTCGTAGGGCATGTCCTCGTTGGAGGACTTGGGCAAGGTGGTGGACACCAGGTGCACCACATGGGTGATGCCGTGTCCGGTCATCACCGCCTCGAGCTTGGCGGTGTCGGAAAAATCACCGGGCACGTAGGTGCAGCGCGCGCCAGACAGCGAGGGATCGGCGTGCACATCCAAGACCACCACAGAGAGGTGCTGTGCGGTGAGCGCATTCACCACATGGCGACCAATAAAACCACAACCACCTAAGACCAGTGTTTTCATGGCGTCTCCTGTTCGGTTGGGCTGCTCAACGCGCGGAATAGCCGCCGTCGACCGGGATCACGGTGCCGGTGACAAAGTCGCTGGCCGCTGAGGCCAGAAACACCACCACACCCTTCATGTCGGCGGGTTGACCCCAGCGCTTGGCCGGTGTTCTGAGCAACACCTCGGCGCTGCGCTTCTCGTCGGCAATCAAGGCGGTGTTGAGCTGGGTGTCCATGTAGCCCGGTGCAATCGCGTTGACACAAATGCCGTGCGCCGCCCAGTCGTTGGACAGGGCCTTGGTCAGCTGGGCCAGCCCGCCTTTGGATGCCGCATACGCGGGAATGGTGATGCCGCCAAACTGGCTCATGATGGACGCCACGTGGATGATCTTGCCGCGCCCGCGCGCGATCATGTCGGGCGCTACCTGCTGGGAATAGACAAAGCCGGCGGTCAGATTGACCGACAACACATCGTCCCAGTCCTCCTCTGTGAAGCGTTCGCTCGGTGCCCGGCGCTGAATGCCCGCGGCGTTGACCAGAATGTCGATGGGCCCGCCGAGCAGACGCACCGCGTCCTGCACCGAGGCCTTGATGGCCTGGCGGTCGCGGATGTCGACCTGCAGCCCATGCGCATCGTGGCCTTGTGCCCGCCACTGTGTGGCCAGGTCGGCCACCTTGGCAGAGATGTCCACCGCCACCGCCCGCGCCCCGGCCTCCAGCAGACCTTCGAGCATGGCGCGGCCCAGATCGCCTGCGCCGCCCACCACCAGGGCACGCAGGCCCGCCAAATCAAAGATTTTCATGCTGTGCTTTCGGTTCAGCCCATGAACATGCCGCCATTGACATCGAGCACCGCTCCGGTGGAAAAGCCCGACTCCTGACTGGCGAAGTAACAGACAGCGCAGGCCACTTCATCGGCGGTGCCAATGCGGCCCAGCGGAAATTTCTCCAACAACTTTTGCTGGGCCTGCGCGTCGCGCATGCGCGACATGTCCGATTCGATGGTGCCGGGAGCCACGCAGTTGACGGTGATGCCAAAAGGCGCGAGCCGCCGCGCCAGGCCATAGGTCAAAGAAATCATGCCGCCCTTGGACGCGGTGTAGGACATGGCGTTGGCGTAACCGCCCATGCGACCGGCGTTGGACGCGATGTTGATGATGCGCGGCGCGGTCCCCTGCTTCAGGTAAGGGATGCACTTTTGCGTCACAAAGAAGGTGCCCTTGAGGTTCACGTCCAGCACCCGATCCCACATCTCTTCGGTGGTGTCTTCAACTTCGCTCAGGTCCAGAATGCCGGCGCAGTTCACCAAGATGTCGATGGAGCCGTGGTGGGCATGCATCCGCTCCAACAAACTTGGCCACACAGCCACATCCGACACATCGCCGATCCAGCCCGACGGGGTGTGGCCCAAGCCGTGCAAATGGTCCATGGCCGCCTGCAAATGGTCGGCGTTGGAGCCGACGATGGCGACCTGCACACCGGCTTGCAACAAACGTTCGGCAATCGCCAAACCAATGTTTTTCGAGCCACCGGTCACCACCGCTGTTCGGTGGCCGTAAGTGAACACATCGCGGCCCATCACACACGCCCTTTCTGATAGCGGTCGAGCACCATGTCGGCCCCGGTCTCGTCTTGCACCACCACGGTGTCGTGAATGAAGCGCAGCACCTCTGCAGACGCTTGCGGCGTCTGGGCGGTGGTGTAGATGCGGGCGAACACCTGGCGCTCGGTGCCCACCATGTCGGCGCCGACCACATCACCGGGCTGGAAGCGCTGCAACACCTCGATCACTTGCGGATGGGCGCGCACAGCGTCCATGCCAGCGACGGTGCCCAAGCGGCCGGCCTTGAGCAGCACCCACAGGGTGGTGGCGTATTGCCCTTTGAAATCCGGGTCGTTGACCTGATGGAAGTCGCTTGGCCACATGCTGCCGGTCATGGCAAAGCGCAGCAGCATCTCGCGGTGGTCAAAGCGGTTGAAGTGCTTGAGGTACAGATGCGGTGCCTCGCCCTGCAGGCGAAAACCCGGGTCGTAGGCGTAGAACGTGGTGTCGTCGACAAAAAACTGGATCAACAGCACGCCATTGCGAATGTTCAAGGCCTGGAACATCTTCACCAGGTTGGGATGCACCTCTTGCTCAAACCGGCTGGCGTATCGGCTGGGGTATTCGGCCGCGATGCACACCGAGCTGAACTGACCCTGTTTGTCGGTCTTGTGGCGGTCGGCCAGTGCCGACAGGTATGCCACCCCATCCACAAAGGTGTAGTACGCGAACATGTCGTCGCACTGCATGTACTTCTCGATCCGAAGCTCTTTGCGAATGGACACCGACAAGGCCTTGGCTATGCCCTCGCGGCACTCTTGTGGGTTGCGACACACCGAGATGCCCACACCCGCGCCCGCGTCCACCGGCTTCACCACCACCGGGTAGTCCAAGGTATCGATGGCCTCTGGCGAGGACAGATCGACCGAAAAATGCGGCGTTACCGACACACCGTGCGCCACACAGGTGTCCGCAAAGCTCGACTTGGACGTCAACGCTCGAATGATGGGCTCGGTGGCGTAACAGAAGAAGCCATTGCGCTCACAAATCTGCTGGTAGAACGGCACCAAGGGATCGGCCACCCCCACCAGCACACCTTGTACGCACTCTTCGCGAATCACCCGATCCACCGCATCGAGATCGGTGACGTCGACCTCGCGCGCCACCGTGGCGTGTCGCTTGGCGGGCGAATGGGGATAAGGGTCCAGCACCACGGTGCGCAGGCCCATGGCGTTGGCCACTTGCACCAGGGCGCCGGTTTCCGGATTGCCGCCAAGAATGCCAATGGTCTGTGGTGCGGCGGATGTCATGGCTGCGCGCTTTCACTCAAAGGGCAGAAGCTCAGCGGGTCGTAGCCGATGTCCGCAATGAAGGTTTCGAGCCGCTGGGTGTCGATTGAGATGGGTCGCACCTTGCTGGGGTCCAGGCCCAGTCGGTGGAACAGTGTGTTGACCTCGGCGTGCAGAGCCGGGTCGAAGGATGGCAGCAGCAAGTGGTCGAACGCCGTGTGCTGCAAGGTCTCGGGGTCGCTGACCGGCATGCGCAAGATGGCGTTTTCGCGGTGGTCTTGGTCGTACCAGCCCGCCAACACAAACGCCGGGTTGCTCTGCAGGTGCCGATACACGTGCTGGCCAAACGAGCCCGAGTTGTAGACCGCCAGACGTGCCCCCTCGGTCAAAGGACCGAACACCTCAAAGCGGTCGTACAGGTCTTTGCTGCGCAAAAGCCCGCCTGAGCGAATGGTGACAATGGCCGCGAAATAGGCCTGCAACTGTTGCGCGTAGCCGTGCGGCGACGCTGCGCTGTCCAGCGCCGTGGCCATGTGCCGAAACGCCGCCGCGATGCGGTCGGTTTCACGGTGATCAAACTGGGTCGACTTGAGAATCGAATTGGGCCGCTGGCGGTAGTTGCACAAGGCCAGATCGCTCACCACGACGGTCTGGCTGCGGTCGATGGCGGGGTACACCAAGGCGGCGTCTTCCGCCACCATCACCTGCTCGGGCACCTGGTTTTGCAAATCGGCGATCAAAGCCCGCTTGTACAGCTTGCCCCAGGAATAGGTTCTGAGCCCGTGGCTGAAGAAGGGCCCACGGCTGATCATGCTGGGCAGCAGCTCCCGCTCGATGCGGCTGCGGTCGTACACACCCGGTGGCACTGGGTTGCGAATGGTCACGAAGTTGCCCAGAAACTCGCGCTTGTAGTCGCCGATCACTATGTCGGCCTGGTGCGCCTGTGCCAAGCGGTGGTATTGCGCCAAACAGTCGGGCTCAATCCAATCGTCGCCATCGACGTAAAACACGTAGTGGCCGGTCGACGCGTTCAGCCCAGCCTTGCGGGCTGAGACCAGCCCGCCGTTGGGCTGGGCAATCACCTTGATCCGGGCGTCGGATTTGCGGAAGTATTCGCAAATCTCGAGCGCGTTGTCGGTAGAGCCATCGTCCACCAGAACAATCTCCAGATGGCGATAGGACTGGCCCACGATGCTGCTGACGCACTGGTAGAGGTAGGCGTCCAGGTTGTAAATGGGCACAACGACCGAAATCAGATCCATGGTCCGTCCAAGCTTGCAAAATGGGTGGGAAGGCCCTTGCGATCGTGGTGCATCACCTCAAACACATCGCCAGCGCGGGGGTAGCGCTGCTGTTCTTCTGGGCTCATGTCGATGGCGGCGCTTGAGACGATCAATCGGTTCAATTCGGGGCCGGCAAAACACACATTGGTCACGTTCTTCGCGGGCACCGACACGCGACGCAACACCTGTCCTTCGGTATCGAGTTCGACCACCGCAGCGGCACCCCACAAGGCGACCCACAGATGGCCTTGGCTGTCCAGACACATGCCGTCCGGAAAGCCTTGCTCCGCCTCAAACTGGGCGAATACCTCGCGGTTCGTTACCGACGCACCGTCGCTCGACAAGCGATAGCGGTAAACCGCGCCACGCAAGGTGTCGTTGAAAAACAGGTATCGACCGTTGGCCGACACCACCGGACCATTGGTGACGGTGAACAAATCATCGTGAATGCGCAGCCCTTCAGAGGGCAAAAAACTGGCCAAGCGACCGTCGCGGGCCTGCGGATCGGCGCTGTTCATGCTGCCGTACCAAACCCGACCATGGGCGTCGACACAGGCGTCGTTGAGCCGCAGCGGCGGCGGTCCGGGAAAGTCGCGGTTGACCCATTGCCACGACGACGGTCGCGCCACATCCCACAAGGCGATGCCTGAGCGCAGGCCCAGCGCATAGACGCCTAGGCGTCGGGTCATCAACACCCAGCCCAGGGGCTCATCCAGACTCCAACGCCGAACGCTCGCCGCATCGATGTCCAGCTCCAAGAGCTGGCCTTTCAAGATGTCGGTCATCAACAGGCGCTGGCGCTGAGCGTCCCACAGCAAGCCTTCGCCCAAATCGGCGCCCACAGCACAGAGCGGCCGGCACCAGAGCTCGGTCTTCAACTCGTCAGCGGTGGCGGTGGTCATGGCGGTGGAGATCTGTTGGGGACGGTGGGTCACACCGGATCGTGCAGGCGACTGGCGATGCCACCGCTCATGTCGATGCAGGCACCATGCAGAAAGCGCACCTCGCCCGACGACAAGGCCAAAGCCATGGCAGCGATTTCGTGCGGCGTGCCAATTCGTTGCTGGGGGTGGTGCGCTTCGAGCGCGGCTTTTTTCTCTGGGAAGGCCTTGAATCCATCGAGCAACATGGGCGTCTCCACCGACGCCGGCTCAATGCAATTGATGCGCAAGCGGTCCCCATAGTCCAGGGCCAAACCCCGGGTCAAAGCGGCCAGCGCGGCTTTTGAGGTCGCGTAGGCCACAAAGCCCGGCTTGGTCAGCCGGCTGTGCACGCTGCCGATGTTGACCACGCTGCCCAGACCGGGCGCCATGCGCTCGGCCAATGCGGTGGTCAGCACATAAGGCGCCAACACGTTGACGCTGTGAGATCGCGTCCACTCGTCCACCGGGATCGGGTGGCTTGCGCTCACATATTGATACGCCGCGTTGTTCACCAGCACGTCCAGAGGGTGCTCACCCAACCAGTCCATGATCTCGCGCAGCACCGCTTGCTGTGTGGGCGCGTCGTGCACCAGGTGATACAGGTCGACGCTGATGTGGTGCTCTGGCCGCACAGGCGAGGCTGCGACCCGATCCAAGCCGCAGACCACATAGCCTGCTCGCTGAAACGTCTCGACCATGGCCGAGCCAATGGCGCCTGCCGATCCGGTGACCAAAGCGTGACGTGGCATAGACACTCCGATATGCGTGTTGCCATCAGGCCGCGAGCGGCAACACCTTGGCCGCAACAGCGGCGGATTCGATGACGTCACAGACCCGATGCACATCGTCGTCGCTCAGGCCTGGGTATTGGGGCAAACAAATCACCTCGCGCGAGGCCTCGGTCGCGTGGGGCAACAAGGCCGCCTGGGCCGATGGCAGTCCGCGGTACATGGGAAATTCGCTGATCAGCGGGTAGAAGTAGCGTCGCCCAGCGATGCCTTGCTGTTTGAGCGCCTCGTACAAGGCGTCGCGCCCCAGCGCAAACCCCGGTTTGACGCGGATCGGGAAATACGACCAATTCACCTGGTCTTGATCCGGCCAGGCCGGCGTTTCGATGCCGTCGACAGCGGCCAGCCGTTCGCGGTACAACGCATCGATCCGCGCACGGCGCTCCAGCACCGCCGGCATGTGTTTGAGCTGCAACAAGCCCAGTGCGGCGTTAAATTCGCTCATCTTGCCGTTGATGCCAGCGGCCACCACCGTCACTTCGTTGACAAAACCGAAGTTCTTCAAGTGGTCGATGTGCTGCTTGGTGCGCAGGTCTTGGCAAATGATGGCGCCCCCCTCAAAGGTGTTGAACACCTTGGTGGCGTGAAAGCTCAAAATCGACAGATCGCCCGCATTCAACACGCTGCTGCCCTGGCGCTGCACACCAAAGGCGTGGGCGGCGTCGTAAATCACCTTGAGGTTGTAGTTGTCGGCGATGCGCTGAATGGCTTCGGTGTCGCACGGTTGCCCGTAACAATGCACCGGCATGATGGCGGTGGTGTGGGGTGTGATGGCCGCCTCAATCTTGTCCGGATCAAGGTTGTAGGTGTGCGGGTCGATGTCCACAAACACCGGTTTGATGCCGTTCCACAGCAGCGAATGCGCCGTGGCCACAAACGAATATGGGGTGGTGATCACCTCGCCAGCGATGCGCAGGGCCTGCAGCGACGTCACCAGCGCCACCGTGGCGTTGGCAAACAAACACACGTAAGGCACACCCAGAAAAGCCGCCAACGCCGCTTCCAACTGGCGGTGAAACGGCCCACCGTTGGTCAGGATCTTGGACGCCCAGATCTGCTCCAGGTAGGGCAAAAACTCCTCCAGCGGCGGCAGATGCGGCTGGGTCACCGTGATCGGCGGGCTGCCCGCCTGCGAAGACGACGCGGCTTGCCATGCGCTTGACCGACTGCTCATGATCGTGGTCCTGAAAAAGATTGAGGCGGCGTCGGATACCCGACACAGGCACTTCAAGCAAGGTTCAGGCCAAGTAAAAAACCCGCCACAGGGCGGGTTTTTGTTGGGCGGTCTAACAGCTTACGCGTGCAAAGCGGCCCCGGTGTCGGTGCGCATGCGCCGCTTGATCTCGGTGGACGACACATCCGGCGTGCGGGCCAGGTAGACCACGCGGCAGTGCTCAGCCATGAAGTCGAACTTGCCCGCCCAGTCGTCGCCCATCACAAACACATCGGCCCCCAAGCGGATCGCATCGGCGGCTTTTTGGTCCCAATCTTCTTCAGCAAACACCTCGTCCACATAACGGCAGGCCTCAAGCACGGCCTTGCGGTCCTCAAAGCTCATGACAGACGTCTTGCCTTTGAGGGCATTGAACTCATCGGTGGACAGCCCCACCACCAAGCGGGTGCCCAGCTCACGCGCGCGCTTGAGCAACTGCACATGACCCGGGTGAAACAGGTCAAAAGTGCCGTACGTCAACACGGTGCGTTGGGCTTGGGCGGTCATGGTGGTGTCCTCTCAAAAAAGCCGGTGGCTGTTGCCACCGGCGGTTTCTTCGATCAGCGCAGCAGGGACAGCACCGACTGGGGTTGCTGGTTGGCCTGGGCCAACATGGCGGTCGCGGCCTGCTGAATGATCTGCGTGCGCGCCAGTTCGGTGGTGGCTTGGGCGTAATCGGCATCCAGAATCCGGCTGCGCGAGGCCGAGGCGTTCTGCGACACGTTGGTCAAGTTGTCGATGGCGTAGGTCATGCGGTTGACCTTGGCACCGAGGTCGGCACGGAACTCGTCCACCGCCGCGATAGCGGTGTCGATGGTGCTCAGAGCCGAGTTGGCGCTGGCTTGGCTGGAAATGTTGAAGCCCGAAGAGCCGCTGGCCCATGCCACGCTCGACAAGGTGGCGCCAGATGCGGTGGTCATGTTCTTGAACTCGACCGAAATGGTCTGGCTGGCGTTGGCGCCCACATGGAACACCATCGTCTGAGCCGAGCCGCCCGAACCGCCCTTGAGCACGTCTTTCGTGTTGAACTGGGTGTTCTCAGCGATGCGGTTGATCTCTTCAGACAGCTGCTTGAATTCCGCGTCCAGAGAGCCGCGATCTGTTTCGGTGTTGGTGTCGTTGGCAGACTGCACGGCCAGCTCACGCATGCGCTGCAGCATGTTGGTGATTTCCTGGGTGGCGCCTTCAGCCGTTTGGATCATGGAGATGCCGTCGTTGGCGTTGCGCACAGCCTGGTTCAGACCGCGAATCTGCGAGGTCATCTTGTTGCTGATGGCCAGGCCAGCGGCGTCATCGGCGGCGGTGTTGATGCGCTTGCCGGTGGACAGCTGCTCCATGGCTTTGCTGATGCTGCGGTTGTTGACCGACAGAGCGTTTTGCGCCGTCAGCGACTTGACGTTGGTGTTGATCACGGACATGGTCTTACTCCTTCAAGAGAGAAATTTCACTTTGGTTTGGCAGGAACCTTTTCAGGGAGTAGGACCTGCCGGGTCATTCACAGGATTCGAAATTTCGATTGCCTGTTGTGATGTGAATCGGCGCTGGGGCGGTGAGCTTTAGGCCGAAATCGATTTTTTTTGATCAGATCTTTTGGTCTTGCAGCAGACCACGCATGTCCTCGATGTTGTGGGCAATGCGCAGGGCTGTTTCGTTCGGAATCTGGCGCACCACATCGCCGGTTTCGAGGTTTTTGACCTTGACCACCACTTTGTCGGCTTCTTTGTCCACGCTGAACGCGAGGTTGTAGGCGTTCTTGCGCATGTGCTCGTTCATGCGCTCGACCGCCTCGTTCAAGCGGTCTTGCGCTTCTTTGGCGTCAAACGCTGGCTTAAGGTCGGGCACGGGCGCCGCTTTGGCGCCAGGCAGATTCGCCTGAACAGCCTCGGCTTTGGGCTCCGCAGGCGCCACCTTGGGCGCAGCGGGTGCAGGCGCGGCCACGGGTGCGGCGGGCACAGACGAGATGTTGTTGCTCATGATGAGATCCTTTCTGGGCCGTGTTGGTGGATCGCAAAGCGCCACGCTTTAAGGCCTTGTCGGGTTCAGGATCGGTCTCCCACAGGGAAACTTGAGCGTTTTCTGGAAAAAAAAGCCCCGGCCATCGCTATCGGCACCGAAAACCGAGGTTCACCTGCTTTTCTTAATTACAAAGAACTCATCAACACCCACAATCCAACCCTCCAGCGGGTCGAAGGCCGGCAAACCCCATTGGGGATGGCCTTGGGCCTGCTGGTGGTGGCCCCACGCGGCTTGCAGCAAACACAGTACCGCGTCCAGTCGGTCGCCACTGGCGTCGGCCACCAAGGCGTCGCGCTGGGCATGGGTCAAGCGCAGGCGCAAGCCCGCCGCTTGCAGCAGCGGCGCCCTGCCCTGTTCCAGCGCCTCCACCAGGTCTTTGCGGGCGATCAGCCGCTCGGGCGTTTGCTTGGCCTTGTCGTCGCTTTTGTAAGAGCGCGACCCCACGACGCTGCGGGCCAGGTAACCGGGATACGCCTCCAGCGCCACGCGTTGGAGGTCCGCTGGGTGCAGGCCTGCCAAGCTCACACCCGCGTCCAGCAGGGCGGGCACACCAGAGTGCAACATAAAGGCCACTGGCGGGTTGACCCATTTCATGCTCGGGCTGGAGCCGGCGGGGCCATCGGTGGCGCGGTGGGCGAACTTACCGCCCACTGGGCGCTGGGCACAAAAGGCGGCAAAGGTGTCGCGGATGTGGTCGCGGCTGAGGTCGGCGTAATGCCGCATACACGTGAGCCAATCGGTCGGCCAACCCAAGGTTTCGACCAGCTCACGCGGCAGGCCAAAGGGCAAATCAAACCCGCCCACCCAAGCCTCGGCCCCGTGTGCGCTGGCGGGCTGGGCCAACCAATCGCACCAAGCGGCATGGGTGTCGAAGGTCAGCACATCGCCGAGCAACACCGCCGAACCTTGCCGTCGCCCCAGCGCCAAGGTGATCGGCTTGCGCCGGCTCGGCGCGCTGGTGAAATCACACCCCAGAAGCAGCATCACGTCGCAGGGGCAGCGGCAGAAAGTAGGGGATCAGCATTCAGCGCCGGGCCGCCCCAAGCTGGATGCGCTCCCCCTTGGGGGGCAGCGACCCGCGCAGCGGCGGAGCGTGGGGGTGCTATGTTCACGCGCGGCCAATGATGCTCGCCGTGGCCATCAACTCTTCCAGCAGGGCCAGCGACACCCGGCCCGACACGCTGTAAGGATCGAACTCTGGCTTTTCAGAGTACTTGAGCACAATGGACTTGTTGAGCGCCGACAAGTTGACCTGGCCCATGGTCCAGCCACCGAAGCGGCGCTCTTCGATTTCTTGGTAATGCAGCAGCACCACGTCTTTGTGGCGGGGGTCGGCCACGATGTGGTTGTAGAGGTTGTTGACCGCCGTGCGGCCGCCCTCAATGGCCTGCAAAAAGATACCCCCGCCGTAACACAGCACACCGGTGATGCCGTTGTGCAGGTTGTGCGCGCGCGAGGCTTCCAGAATGGACTCGATGGCAGGGCCGCTGTTGTTGTCGACGGCACGGCTGACGTAAAGAAGGCGAACCAGCATGGTGGGCGGCAATCAGGGTTAGCGGGGAATGAGCGACAAAAATTCGCGGCGCAGGTTCGGGTCTTTCAAGAACACACCGCGCATGACCGAGTTGATCATCTTGCTGTCCATGTCTTTCACACCGCGCCAGGCCATGCAGTAGTGGCTGGCCTCCATCACGATGGCCAAGCCGTCGGGCTGGGTTTTTTCCTGGATCAGGTCGGCCAGCTGCACCACCGCCTCTTCCTGGATCTGGGGGCGGCCCATGATCCACTCCGCCAAGCGGGCGTATTTGGACAGGCCAATCACATTGGTGTGCTCATTGGGCAGCACGCCGATCCAGATCTTGCCGATCACCGGGCAAAAGTGGTGGCTGCACGCGCTGCGCACGGTGATGGGGCCAACGATCATCAGCTCATTGAGGTGCTCGGC
>JBEIEH010000031.1:0-17614 GCA_040383055.1 Burkholderiaceae bacterium | reverse complement strand
GTGTTGGCTGATCAGGCGGCGGAAGGCTGGTTGCCCAGCTTGTCGGCCCACTGTTTCATTTTGTCGATGCCGGTCCAGTTGGCGTCGATGAAGGTGATGGCGCCAGTCGGGCAGGCGTCGGCGCAAGCCGGGTCGCCACCGCACAGGTCGCACTTTTGCACCTTGCCGGTTTCCTGCACGTAGTTGATGGTGCCAAACGGGCAGCTGATGGTGCAGACCTTGCAGCCCACACAGGTGGTTTCGTTCACCACCTTGGCGCCGGTGGCTTTGTCGACCGTGATGGCCTCGACCGGGCAGGCGTGCAGGCACCACGCCTCGTCGCACTGGGTGCAGGTGTAGGGCACTTTTTTGCCGGTGTGGTGGAAGTCGAACACCTTGATGCGCGACTTGGACGTGGCGTAGGTGCCGTAGTTTTCGAAGGAACACGCCATTTCACACTGCAGGCAGCCGGTGCATTTGTCCGGGTTGATGTGCAGAACTTTCTGCATGGAAGGTCTCCTGTGTTGAAGAAAGCGGCCGAACGTATGAACAGCCGGACTTATGAAAGTTTGTGCATCGCATTGTTGGCGCACGCCACCCTTTCGGCGCTAGGGTTATCCCTGAACACATGGGCGACTGGGCCGAATTTCCCAAAATGAGACACTGGCGCCAGGCATGGCTTGTGCATGGCCCAACACAAGTCCGCCATCCGATCGACCCATGAACGTTCACCCCGCCCCCAACAACCGCTTGCCTGCCATTGAGCAGGCTCGCCACAGCGTCCTGCACGAACACGACGCCCACGCCGCCGGCCTGCCCGAATGGGTGGAGCGCTCGTGGCGGCGCTGTTTGGCGCGGGGGCAGACCCCTGGACAAACGGTGTGTTTTGAGCCCGTGAGCGCAGAGGCCATGCGCCGCGCGGTCGATGGCAACCGGCCGCTGCTGCAAGCCGCCGCGCCGGTGATCCGCTCGCTGGCACGCGCGATGGCCGACACACGCTATTTCGCCATCCTGACCGACGCCAAGGGCATCGTGATCGACGTGCACGGCCCGGTGGATCGACACAACCCCCACGCCAGCGCCATCGCCCGGGTGGGGGTGGATTTGTCCGAAGACGCGGTGGGCACCACCGCCATTGGGGCGACCTTGACCGACCTGCAGCCGGTGTGGTTGCACCGAGGAGAACACTTTTTTGCCGACACCACGGTGTTCAGTTGTGCGGGCGCACCGGTGTTTGGCCCAGACGGGCAGTGTGTGGGCATGCTCGACCTCACGGGCGTGGAGGTGCCCGAGCGCCCCGCCCTCAAGCACCTGGTGGCGCAGTCGGCGCGCAGCATTGAAAACGCTCTGACCTTGGCGCAACCGCACGCGCTGCTGCTGCGGCTGCAATGGCCCGGACGCTGGATGGGCGAAGAATCCACCGGCCTGCTGTGCCTTGACGCCGATGGTCGGGTGACGGGCACCACCGCGTGGCCGCGGACATGCTGGACTTGGCGGGCAGCGATAGCACGACCCACGCCGAATCTTTGTTTGCGGTGCCACTGGGCGCCTTGTGGGACGCGGCGCGCGCCAGCCGTGCACCGATGGAGCTGCCCTTGTGGTCCGGGTTGCGGCTGCAGGTGCAGGCACAACTGTCGCATGCGGCGCGCGAGGGCAGTACCCACCGCCTGCCGCTGCGCGACATGGAAAGCGCTTTGATACGCAAAGCGGTGGACGACGCACAAGGCAACGTGGTGGCGGCGGCGCGCGCCTTGGGCATCAGTCGCGCCACCGTCTACCGCAAGTTGGGCCGGCGCTGAGCGCTGGTGCGGCGCCGCTCAGGGCTGCGTGAGGGTGAGGCGGTGCGCCTGGAAAATCGCCAGCAACTGTCCGGACGACTGCAGCTTGGCCATCGCCTCTTCCACCGCCACGCGCAGGTGCCGGTTGGACGCCTTGATCGCCACGCCCACTGGCCAGCCCTTGGCAGCTTGGTGACCCAAGGCGAGATCGTCCAAACGCAAATGGCCCACCGGCCCGGTGGCTTGGCTCAGCGCCACCTCGGCGTGCGCACGGGTCACATAAGCGGCGGCGGCTTCACCCCGCACCACAGCTTGTGCGGCGGCGATGGAGTCGGGATAGAGCTTGACTTGCGAACGCAGCAGGCCACCCCCGTGGCCCACCAGCACACTGGTCAGTCCGGCGCCGGCCTCGGCGGCCAAGGGCTGGTCCACCAAGTCCTCTGGGCGGCGCACCTCGTCGAGCCGACGGCTGTCGCGCAGCAAGACAGGACGCTCCGACATATAGGCGCCAAAGATGAAGACCTTGCGGTTGGCGAACATCAGGTGTTTGTCCACGGGCACACGCATCATCAGATCGGCAGGACCAAAGCCCAAGTAGTGGCCACGCTCGACCATCCAGCGCAAATCGGCGTCCATGTTTTCACCAGCCAAAAACGGCAAAAAGCTGGCGCCCAGGCCCATCTGTTGCGCCAGGGCTCGCCCGATGTCCACATCCAAGCCCACCAGTTCGCCTTTGACTTCACTGGAAAACGGTGCATTGTCTTTATACAAGGCGATCTTGAGCGAACCCGAAGCCTTGATTTTGTCGAACTGCTCCCCTTCTTCATCGGCCTGCGCCCAAACGGGCGTGGCCACGCTGGCGGCAGCGCCCAGCAGGAGGTGCAAACTGTGTCGGCGCGACAGGGACATGGACAACTCCGGGGTTCAGGGTTCGCGACGGGTTTCAATGTACGTGCGGATTGACCAAATGGCTTCCTGCGTCAACGTGCCCTCAAACGGCGGCATGTAGACGCGACCATCGCGGGTGCGACCACGGCGCACCGTGGCCAAGAAAAAGTCGTCCATCTCTTTGAAGCACGCCTGCTTCTTCACGGGATCGGCCAAACCCTTGCAATCGTCGTCGAACTTGCGCAGGTCGGGCGAGATGCCACCCGAAATCGCATCCAAGCCATGGCAGCGGGCGCAGTTTTGGTTGTAGGCAGAGGTGCCAATGCGCAGCGCCTCTTTGTGCGCCGGGCCGGTGCTGTAGGGGTTGGCGTCCAGCCATTTGGTGCCCAGCTGTGGCAGGGAGCTGGTGTCCACCGCCTGAGGCACCACATCGCCATGGGCCCAGGCCTGCGACGCGCTGAGCACCAGCGCTGCGGCCAGAGCAAACAAAGAAAGAGGGGATCGTGTCATGGTGGTCTCCGCACACAGTTTCAAAAAAGGATGGCACCAAGTTAGCAATATGCGGGCCACGGGCATTTGCAACCGCAGCCGAACACCCGTTACCTCGGCTGCGCCACCGCTGTTCCAAATTGGGACAACACAGTGACACACCGGAGAAACAGACAGCTGGCCGTCAGCGCTGCGCCATTCAATAGCCACACCCGCTGTTGCATGCCTCGCCGCAGCAGCGCTGGGTTCGAGACTTGCATATTGACGCAAAGGCCTTTGTGCTCTCAGGGTTTTCCCCTGGGCGAAAGCCCCCACAGATATGCAAACAATCTCATGAATAAAAAAGTTGTTGAAACCGGAGACACGGTACCGCCCGCACACAGCGCCGAGCCCGCTTGGCACACGACGCCGTGGCACGGTATCGCCCCTGAGCCAGGAGGGAACACCATGGCCGCCTTTTCCTCGCCGGTCGGGCAGCGTCCTCACGCTGAGACCGACGCTCACACCCTGGGCAACGCTTTTGCCGAGGTGATCGACCTGTCTCGTCAGCGTTCGCAATCGTTCGGCGTGGACGAGCGCAGCCAGCCCGATTTCAGCAGCCCACTGCGCAACGAACTCAATGGCGCGCTGGAAGAAAACCGCTTTTTGTTCCAGCACGCGGCGCCGGTCATGGAGACGCTGTACGACCAGATCATCAACACCCACAGCATGGTGGTGTTGACCTCGTCCAAAGGCATGATCCTGCATTCGCTGGGCGACAACGACTTTTTGGAGAAAGCCTCTCAAGTCGCGCTGACGCCAGGCATGGACTGGTCGGAACGCAGCAAAGGCACCAACGCGATAGGCACCGCTTTGGCTGAGGAGGAAGCGCTCACCGTGCTGGGTGGCCAGCACTACATGGACGCCAACAAGTTCTTGGCGTGCTCAGCCGCCCCCATCTTCGACCCTTACGGTCAAGTGATTGGCGCACTGGACGTCACGGGTGACCACCGGTCCTTTCATCAGCACACGCTCGCGCTGGTGCGCATGTCGGCGCAGATGATCGAGAACCACATGTTCGCCGATGTGTTTGCCAAGGCAATCCGCATCCACTTTCACACCCGCTCCGAGTTTTTGGGCACGCTGGTCGAGGGCATTGTGGTGTTCTCGCCAGAGGGGCGTTTTTTGTCGGCCAACCGCAGCGCCCAATTCCAGATCGGCTTGTCCATCAACGCGCTGCGGGCGCACACGTTTTCGTCGCTGTTTGGTTTGCCTGTGTCCAGCCTGAACGAGGTGTTTGCCGGTGGTCAGCGAGCGCCCAAACAGCTGTGTCTGCACAACGGCGTGACGGTGTGGTGCCGTGCCAAGTTCAAGACCACCCCCAGCTGGAGCGTGCCCGGTGGCGCATCCGCTGGCGAGGCGTCTGGCAACACCCCGAGCGCGCCGCGCGCCGCGTCTGGCCGTGCGGCCGCCGCCGAGGCCGCCACCGTGGTCACGCCCATCAACAAAGGCGCCTTGTCTACGCTGCGCTACCTCGACACCGGTGACGCGCAAGTCACAGCGGTCATTCAAAAAGTGCAGCGTGTGCGCGGGCGCGACATCCCAATCATGATCTTGGGAGAAACCGGTACCGGCAAAGACCTGCTGGCCCAGGCGATTCACGGCGATTCGGACCGGCGCAACGGGCCCTTTGTGTCGGTCAACTGCGCCTCCATCCCCGAGACACTGATCGAGTCTGAGCTGTTCGGTTATGAGGAAGGCGCTTTCACCGGCGCGCGCAAAAAAGGCGCTCCTGGCAAAATCCAGCAGGCGCACGGCGGCACGCTGTTTTTGGACGAGATCGGCGACATGCCCAAACAACTGCAGGCCCGGCTGCTGCGGGTGCTGCAAGAGCGCCGCGTCAGCCCGCTGGGTGCGGGCAAAGAGGTGGAGGTCGACATCGCGGTGGTGTGCGCTACCCACAAAAACCTCAAGGACATGATCGCCAAAGGCGAGTTTCGTGAAGACCTGTATTACCGCCTCAACGGTTTGGTGGTGCGCTTGCCCGCGCTGCGCGAGCGCACCGATTTCGACGTGGTGTCGCGCAAGATCTTGGCCTCGCTGTGCGACAACGCCGAGCAGGTCACCATTTCGCCGCGGGTGATGCAGCTGTTTCGCCAATACGCTTGGCCAGGCAACTTCCGCCAGCTGCACAACCTGCTGCGCACAGCGGTGGTGATGGTGGGTTGCGAAGGTGCGATTGAGGTGGAACACCTGCCCGATGACTTTCTGGAAGAGGTGGCCCAGGTGGCACCGGTGCCACCGCGCGCGGTGCACCTGCCCATGCCAACCCAAATGGACGCCGAACAAATGCAACACATCCATGCGGTGGCGCACTTCCTACCCGACACCGGCGACGGTGGCAGCCTGCACGATGTGGCGCTCAACACCATGGCCCAGGTGCTGCGCCAACACCGGGGCAATGTGTCGGCAGCGGCCAAAGCGCTGGGCGTGTCGCGCAACACCATTTACCGCAAAAAAGACCAGCTCCCGCCCGACGTCTGGGGCTGAACAACCGCCCATCAGGGCCGCAGCAGCCCATCCATCCAAGCGGGCTCCAGCTCGCGCCAAGCGCGCTGCAGGTTAAAGCCGTGGCGCGCGTGTCCGGCCCAGCCATCAAAAGGCGCTGCTGCCTGCAGTGGCAGCTCGCTCACCTGCAATCCGTCCTCCATACCTCGCAGCACCACCTGCTGCACATGGGCCAGATAAGCGTCGGTGGCCGCCAGCGCGTCTTGCGCCGAGGCGCCTGCGCCCGACGGGCCGGCGATTGTGGCGCCCACCACCCACTGCGGCTGCAAGGAACGCAGTTCGGCCAAGGCAGATCGCCACCCCAGCAGGCTGCCCTGCGCCAGTTCCGGCAGGCGCTGCCCGTACACCAAACCACCCACCCAGGCGATGCGAAGTGTCTGGTGCCACAACACCAAATCGCTGTGCGTATGGGCATCACGCATCTCGTGCACCACCAACCGGTGGGGGCCCAATACCAGCGCCTCGCCAGGGCGCAGCACGGTGTCGGGCAAGACGATGGTGGTCTGCGCCATGGCGCCCACCCCCACCCGTGCGGTCAGGTCGTCTAGGCAACCCGGACACCGTTGCGCCATGGTGGTTGCGGTGGTGGCTGTGGCCATGATGTGCACACGGCCTTGGGCTTGGGCACTGGCCAGCGCCGTGTTGCCCAACACGTTCTCGGCGTGGGCGTGGGTGTTGAAGACCCGCTCGACCTGTGCGCCCCAGGCGCAGCGCACGCGCTCGATCAATGCTTGCGTCTGGCGTCGATTCGGGCCGGGGTCGATGATCCACGCACGCGTGCCATGCACCAGCACCGAGGTTGGCATGACGTGGCCGGCGTTGGCGAGCCCGGGTTCTTGATCGGGCGCGGGTTCCCACACATGCACACCCGGCGCCAGGGTGCGCCACCCCTTGGCCTCCGTGCTGTCGCAAGGTGGCGTTGTTTGTGTTGCGACCAGAGGCGTGCACGCCACCATCCACACACACAACAGCAACAAGCACCCGCGGCCCAGCACCAGACTGCCACTGCGACCACTCCAAAATGGAACACCGCGCCACAAACGCTGCAAAACCCTTGGGTGAATCGGCATGTTTTCTGTTCCTCAATCAGGCAAACACCAGCAAATGCCCCCACCGCACTGAGGCACGGAGTTTGCATGATGTGCGCCTATGGGTGCCACAGAACACAAACACATCGAGGCGAGCTCACGCCAAGCCTGGGGACGGCAGGAGTTTGAAAGCCAATTGCGGGCCAAGAGCCGTGGCTATTACAGCCATCATCCGTTCCACGTTCGATTGACCAGTGGCGGCTGCACACCGGACGAAATCCGCTGCTGGATCATCAACCATTTTTACTACCAAAGCTGCTTGCCGCGCAAGGACGCGGCGATTCTGGCCCATGTGTCCGACCGGTCTCAGCGCCAGATATGGCTCCAACGCATCTTGGATCAGGACGGAGTGCCCGGGTCACCAGAACAACCCGGAATGCTTGAAGCCTGGACGCACCTGGCCGAGGCCGCTGGCATCGACAGAAACTACCTGTGGTCGCAGGAGGGCGTTGCGCCTGCCGTCCGTTTCGCCTGTGACGCTTACATCCAGTTCGCGAGCCGGGCTGTATGGCAAGAGGCGGTGTGCGCCACACTCAGCGAGATGTTTGTGGGCCAGATGCAAAAAGAACGCATCGTGACCTGGCCACACCATTACCCATGGATCGAGCAGCAAGCCTTGACTTGCTTCCGAGCGGACATGCAACTGTCCTCTGAACGTGCCGAGCACGCGCTGTCGGTGACGCTGAATCACTTCAAAAGCCGAGATGAGCAGGACCACGCCCTCCGTATCCTGCAATTCAAACTCGATGTGCTGTGGAGCATGCTCGACGCCATTGAACAAGCCTGCGTGTGATTGACCACACAGACACAAGCGTTTACAAGGGTGTGCATGAATCACCAAGTTGTTGCATCTACCCAGCGTATGTTGGGCGCCCGACTGGTGTCCTGCTTGCCCGGCACAGGACGCCCCAGCGCGGCGATTGAGCAGCAGCCCCAAGGCCTGTTTTTGCTCTGGCTGGCGCTGGCCGGTGTGCTGGTGTTTGGTGCCGCCTGGCTGTGGCAAGTGGGGGGTTGGCAACGCTTGCTGACCGCCGACCCCACGGGTTTGACCCTGCTGATCGTGGCCATCTTCAGCGCCAGCACCCTGTGGTGCGGCCAGCGCGCTTGGGCCTTGGGTCTGCAACAGCAAGCGCTGGACGCGGGTCAGCCCGCTGGCTGGGCACACGACTATGTGCGGCGCACCCAGGCCGCTGGCGAGCACCAAGCGGTGGCGCAAGCGCTGTTGACCGAACACACCCACGGCCCCCACGAAATGGCCTGGTGGGTCAATGGCATCCAGCTCAAGCTGGGCCTGCTGGGCAAGGTGATCGGCTTTTCTCTGCTGGCCTTTGAACTGGGGCAAGCCAGCTTTGAACCCAGCCAATCGGCCGATCTGCTGCGCAGCCTGACCGGAGGCCTAGGCGTGGCGCTGCTGACCACGCTGACCGGCTTGAGCGCCAATATTTTGCTGGGCCTGCAACTGATGCGGCTCGACCGTTTTGCCGACCAGCTGGTGGCGCAAACCCTGGCGCGCTCGCTGGCGCCACCTGAGGAGAGTTGAAGCATGGCCATCGGCCGGCGGGTGCGCGACACAGAAACCGATCCCTTCTACGACATGTTGTTCAACATGTTGATCGCGTTTGTGTTCTGCCTGGTGCTGGCGCTGGTGGCCTTCAACCCGCAGGCGCGCAAAGCCGGCGATGTGCCGGCCAAGGCCGAGATGATGATCACGGTGAGCTGGCCAGATGGCAACCCCAACGATGTGGACACCTGGATCACCGAGCCGGGCGGCAAAACACTGTGGTTTCGCCAGCGCGACGCCGGCATGCTGCACCTGGACCGCGACGACCGCGGCGAGCGCAACAACACCGTGGTGGTGGAGGGTCAGACCTTCACCAGCGCCGCACGCCAAGAAATCGCCACCGTGCGCGGCCTGGTACCAGGCGAATACGTGGTCAACGCCCATTACTACGACAGCCGCGACCAGCAGCCGGTGGACGTGACCGTGACCGTCATCAAGATCAATCCGCAAGCCGAGGTGGTGTTCACCGGCACCCAGCAAATCCCGCGCAAGGGCGACGAGCGCACTTTGGTGCGATTCACCCTCGACGCCAACGGTACCGTCACCCAGGTCAGCACCCGGCCTCAGACCATCGTGCAGCGCTCTGGCCTCTAAGGATCCATGCCCATGCCCATGCCCATCGCACCCGCCTCTGCCCTCACGCCCCTGATCGTGGTGTACCTGCTGCTGGGTTTTGCCCTGCTGGTGCTGTGCTTGGCCACACCATGGCGTTGGTGGGTCAAGGCGCTGATGGTGCTGTTGGTGACCGGTTTTTACTTTGTCGGTCAACACAGCTTTTGGTTGGTCTCGGGCTGGCCCACCACCGACGAGCTGCCGCGCCGTTTTGTGCTGCTCTCAGCCGTGTTCGACGAGCCCAGCCCAACCCGTGGCCACAAAGGTGCCATCTTCATTTGGGTCAACCCGATTGAAGACAACCAACCCTTGTCCATGCCCCGGGTGCACCAGCTGCCGTATGAGCCCGACCTGCGCCGCATTTTGGGCGACGGCATCAAAAAAGCGCGCGATGGCAACACCCAGATCGGCACCACCGAGCCGCGCCGCGGCGGCAGCGGTCTGCCCTGGCTGCGCCCAGGCAACGACAGCCCGGTGGAGATCAAGCTGAGCGATATTCCGCGTGCCCAATTGCCGGAGAAGTGAGCATGGACACACACCGCCGCCTTGGGCACTGGGCCGCCACCGCACTGGCCTGCGCCGCCTTGCTGGCCTGCTCGGCCGAGCAGCGCCAAGATTGGATGCCGCTGCAGGCCGGTCACACCCTGATCTACGACATGCGTTTCGAAGGCGATGAGCCCATGGCCGACACCACATGGACGCTGCGCAACGAAGGCCCGCGCGAGTGGAATGGCCAGACGGTGTTCACCCGTTGGCATTCGGCCGGTGTGCGCTATTTTTTGCTGAGCGACGAACAAGGCATTCGCCGGCTGGCCCACCAGACCGAACTGGACACCGAACCGGTGCCGGACGAGGCGCCGGTGTGGGTGCTTAAAGCGCCATTTGTGGTGGGCACTGAGTGGAGCACCCCCACCGTGCCGCACCTGCTGGCGCGGCGCAACGAATACCCGCGTGAGCTCAAAAACAGCCACCGCGCCACCATGACGTGGCGCATCGAGTCGGTGAATGAGACGCTGCAGGTCGGTGGCAAAACCCTGTCGCCTTGTCTCAAGGCCGTGGGCACAGCACAACTCAACCTGTACACAGACCCGGTGAACGGCTTCAACAATGTGCCGCTCATCAGCCGCGAATGGTATTGCCAAGGGGTGGGGCTGGTGCGGCTGGAGCGCGAAGAGCGGGTGCCCAAAGGTTTTTTGGTGGGCGGCGTCTTGACCGCGCAATGGCGCCCATGATGGGACACGCCCCTGTGTCGCCTCAGAACTTGAGGTTCAGGCCCAACTTGAAGGTGCGGCCCCAGTAGCTGCCGTAACGGGTGTCGAGCCCAGGCACATACCCTTGTGAGGCCGGGCTGGCGTAGCGCGACGGCGGCAAACGGTCGAACAGGTTGTCGATGCCGGCGTACAACTCGACACCGCGGTTGGGGGTGTGCTTGGCCATCAGGCCCAAGGTCCAGTGCATGGGCACACGGCGGTTCAAGGTTACCGATTGACCCGCTGCTGTCACACCCTCCACCCGCTCTGAATTGCCCGAGATCGCATCCAAAATGGCCGTGTAGCTCCACGACGACCGATCCAGCTGCAGCAACAGACGCACCTTGTTGCGTGGCACATAACGCTCGGTTTGGTAGATGTATTGGCCCAATTCATTGACCGAGGGCGCACCCGGCAAAAAGGCGCGTTTGGATCGCAGGTAGTAGGTGCCACCGAGCGACGCTCGAAACCGTCCCCAATCGGTGGTCTGGCGAAAATGGATGTCGTAGTCAATGCCCCGACGATCCAAGCGACCGAGGTTTTGTGCCACCAAGTTGATGCGCTCGGGCGTGCCCGGCGCCGGCAAAGTGGCGTAGACAGAGTAGAGCGTGGGGTCGGAGAGGATGTCGTTGTAGTTGAGAGACCCAAAGATGTCTTTGACCTGCAGTGACCAGTAATCCATGCCCCACGACCATGCGGCGCTGGGCTCATGCCGCACCCCCAGGTTGAAGTTGCGCGCCCGCTCTGGCCGCAAGTCGGTGTTGCCCACGTTGTAAATCTCGCTGCCCGCGCAGGCAATCGCTTGATCACGCCCAGCGAACCCCCGACTGAAGTCGCAACCCGTGGCCGCCGGGTCCACCCGCATCGACAGCGACCTGACCGCCTGCGCATCCATCTGGCGCATGGACGGCGCTCGAAAGCCAGTGCCCCAACTCATGCGGACAAACCCCTGGCTGTTGAAGCGCCACTTGGCTTTGAATTTGCCCGTGGTGGCGTTGCCGACATCACTGTAGTGGTCGAGACGCCACGACACGCCGGTGAGCAAGCGTTCTGAAAGATCGGCCTCCAGCTCACCGAACAGCGCCGAAGACTGGCGCTTCAGATACGTCGGAGCATTGGGCGATCCTGCCCCGGGTCGGCTGTTGATGCTGTCTTCCAGAAAGCCCGCGCCCGCCGCCCAGCGCCGCTCAAGCCCATCGCTGGCGTCCCATTTGCCAGACAGCAGGGCTTCGGCCTGGTAGCTTTGGGCCTCTGCGGTGATGAGGTCAACGTCGTCCGCTTGCCAACGCGCAAACTCGGCCAAGGTTTGTGCGCTGTAATCTGCGGGCGACTGCCGCAACTCGGCGGCCGTCAGGCTGATGTTGCGGTACCAGTCCGAAGAGCCACCACCGCTGAGCACCGCGCTGCCAAGGTGGTGCGCATGCGACAGGGTGAGTTTGTAATCCACCTTGTCCAGCACACCACGGGCGCCACCCGTGAGCACCCGGCTCAGGGTGCGGTCGGTGACGTGGGACAAACCCAAGGGCTCTGCCATCAGCAGGTGAGGCTGCCCGGTATCGGTCGCGAACACCACACCAGCGGGGACATCGCGGATCAGCGTCTTGCTGTAATCGTTGAGCAACACATCGGCAAACAGGTGCAACTCCGGTCTGACCTCGTGCTCCCACGCGCCAAAGAGGCTGACTTGGCGCTCGCTCGGATACACCATCAGCCGCGCCCCGTTGTCCTGCAAACAGGCACCGTACTCGGCCACATAACCATAGCCGTCTGCACACAGGCCAGGGGGCGCGCCAAGCGTCACCGGCTGCGCGGGTGCGCCGTATGGGGTCAATGCGGCAGAGGGGGGGGCGTACACCGGCTCACCGTCGGCCGTGGTGCCCATCTGCCGGCGATCAGCGGTGGTCAGGCCTCGTTGGGACGCCACCACCGCGTCGCGCTGGCGCCAGCTCAAGTGCCACTGCACGCCCCAGGTATCGCCCTTTTTGCCACCTCGCCCCCAGCTCAAACCACCCGAACGCTCGGTGCCACCGGCCCCTTGGGGCTGCTGCACCGCAGCCCCTATTTCCCAACCGTCAAAGGGCTTGCGTGTGATGATGTTGAGGACACCGGCAATCGCATCGCTGCCGTAACGCGTGGACGCCCCATCGGTCAGGATTTCCACCCGCTCGATGGCGCGCAACGGCACTTTGCCCAAGTCGGGCACCATCAGGTCAGCGTTGGCGCTGACCATTTGCATCGGATAAATGCCCAGACGCCGGCCGTTGAGCAGCACCAGCGTGCCCGCTTCGTAACCGTGAATGGCCGCGGTCTCGGGCCCTGGGCGCAACATGCTCAGACCCAAGTCACCGGAATTCACCATGACCGACAAGCGCTGCAGCAAAGCCACCGCCGTGTGCACACCCAAGCGCTCAATGTCCTTGCGCTCCAACACTTGCACCGGCAAGGCGTTTTTGCTCGACGGATTCAAGATGGCGGTGCCCGTGACCTCCACCCCCAGCGGCTGCCGAAACGGGGTGGCCTCGTCCACCACCCACACCGTGCTGCCTTGCTCAACCGCCTGCACACGCACGGGCGCGCACAACACACCAGACAAGACGCCCAATACAACAAACTGATAATTAATCATTTTTGGCATATTTAATCCATTCTTTAATCATTTCTGATATTGAATGCATTAATTGAGTCGCAGCTGGTGAACTCTATACCAAAAATAACAGTTGTGACGTTAAAAACTCTTTCGCAATTTGGATAACAGGCGTGGGCAACACCCGCTCAGGGCTTGATGGTCAAGACCCATTGGGCCAGGGCCTTGAGGTCGGCGGGACTCAAGCTGGCGTGGGGTGGCATGGGCACACGGCCCCACTTGCCCCGCGAACCATTCTGAATCGACTGGGCCAGACTGGCTGCGGCGTCTTTGTCGTCCTTGTATTTCTCAGCCACCGACGCAAACGCGGGGCCCACCACTTTTTCGCCGTTGGCGTGGCAAGAGTAGCAACCCGAGGCTTTGGCAAGGTCGGCGATGTCGGTGGCCGATGCGCTGCAGGCGACAACAGCCAAAGCGGTGCATGTGAAGAAGTGTTTCATGGTTTCAAACTCCAGACAAAAAAAGACCGCTCCAGTGGCGCCGCATGGCGTGGTTGGAGCGGTCAGTTCAGAACCGCATCAAAAAACGATGCGTCACTTCATGAGCTTGAAGGTCCAGACCGAACCGCCCTGCTCCAGGAAGTTGACCTTCTTGGCCACTTCACCGCCCCACAGCGGGACCGCACCACCCCAGCCAGACACCACCGAGACGTATTGCTCGCCGTCTTGCTTCCAGGTGATGGGAGGAGCCACGATGCCCGAACCGGTCTGGAACTGCCAAACCACCTTGCCGGTCTTGGCGTCGGCTGCCTTGAGGTAACCCTCGGGCGTGCCCCAGAACACCAGGTCATCCGTGGTCAGCACGCCACCCCACAGCGGGGCCTCGTTCTTGACTTCCCACTCGATCTTGCCGGTCTTGGGGTTCACCGCACGCAAGGAACCGATGTAGTCGTCGTACAGCGGCTTAATGGTGAAGCCCGCGCCCAGATAAGCGGCGCCCTTCTTGTAGGTCACCGGCTCGTTCCAGATCTCCATGCCCCACTCGTTGGACGGCACATAGAACAGACCCGTCTTGGGGCTGTACGCCATGGGCATCTGGTTCTTGCCACCCAAGAAGCTCGGTGCGGCAAACACCGATTTGCCCTTGGCGCCGTCGCCACCCGCAGCGGTCGGATCGCCAGGACGGTTCTCGGGCACAAAGTTGGGGCGGCCAGTCTTGAGGTCGATACCGTTGGCCCAAGTGGTCTTGGTGACAAAGGGGAAGGCGTTCTGCAGTTTGCCGTTGGCCGCGTCGATCACATAGAAGTAACCGTTGCGGTCGGCCTTGCCGCCCATGCGCTTGCCGTCCATGTCGAAGGTGACGAACTCATTCACACCGTCGAAGTCCCAGCCGTCGTTCGGGGTGGTTTGGTAATGCCACTTGATCTGACCCGACTTGACGTCAATCGCGACGGTCGATGCCGAGTACAAGTTGTCGCCTTTGCGCAGGTGACTGTTCCACGGACCGGGGTTGCCGGTGCCGAAATAGGCCAAGCCCGTGCGGGGGTCGTAGGTGCCGCCCAACCAAGTGGCTGCGCCACCGGTTTTCCACATTTCGCCCGGCCAAGTGGCGTTGGTGGTGCCGCTGATGCCGTTTTCTTTGCCGTCCTTGTAGCCCATGTGGCCTTCCACCACGGGACGGGTCCAGACCATCTTGCCGGTCTTGGGATCGCGGGCTTCCACACGGCCCAACACACCAAACTCACCACCCGACACGCCGGTCAGGAGCAAGCCTTGGGCGATCAGCGGTGCGGCGGTGTAGCTGTAGCCCGCAGAGTAGTCGTCGATCTTCTCGCGCCACACCACACGGCCGGTGTTCTGGTCCAAGGCGACCAGCTGGGCGTCCAGCGTGCCGAAAATGACCAAGTTGTCGTAGAGAGCGGCGCCACGGTTGATCACGTCGCAGCAAGGCATGATGCCTTCGGGCAGACGGTGTTCGTATTTCCAGAGTTTCTTGCCTGTTTTCACGTCCAGCGCGTAGATGCGCGAATACGAACCCGTGACAAACATTTTGCCGTTGTGCACCAGCGGCTGGCTTTGCTGACCACGCTGTTTTTCGCCGCCAAACGACATGGACCAGACCGGCACCAGACGGTTGACGGTCTTGGCGTTGATGTCCTTCAGGGGCGAATGGCGCTGCGCCTCCGGTCCCATACCTGAAATGAGCACGTCGTTGGTGCTCTTGGCGTCGTTCTCGATCATCGCGTCGGTCACTTGGGCGCCGGCTTGCGCGGCTGCCATCATGACCATCAGGCTCAGTAGTTTGCGTTTCACGTGGGGTCTCCTGTTGTGCTCAGGTTTGTGGGAATGGGCGTTCGCCTCCACCTCCGGTGTTGGCTGACAGGGCCGGCGCAACTTCCATGCCAAACAAAAACCCGGGCACGCAGGCCCGGGTGAGGTGGGGTTTGTGTTCCGTCACCACTGGCGTGACGCAACACTGTTCAAAAATGGTGCAGTGGGTGTGACACTCTCGGTTCAGCGACTGGCGGGCGCCGAGAGCACTTGGCGTTCGAACACGGGAAACCACTGCGTCAAGGTGCGGTGCCACTCGGCCGGATTGGCGGCCCAAGCGGCAAAGGCGATGTCCATGGGTTGGTGCAGCGCTTCATTGAGGTCCAGCCCTTGCTCGGCTTGGCGCCGCATGGTCTGTACGGCCCAGCGCAGCCAGCGCCGGGTTTGGTCGATGCCGTACAGGTCTGCGTGCACCGGACCGTGGCTGGGCACCACCGTGCGGAAATCGCCGCGCGCGTGCCATTGGCCCAAGGTGTCGAGCGCGGTTTGCCAGCGCACAAAGTCGGCGTGGGGGGTGGTGGGCGCGCGGTCCGCAAACACCAAGCCACCAGCGAACAAGACCCCGCTGCTGTGGTCGATCAGCACCAGATCGTCGCTGGTGTGGCCATCCATCCGGCGCAGCTCCAAATCACGCCCCCCCATGCGCCAGCGTCGGGGCTCCACAGCCTCGGCAGCTGGAGTGGATTCGGTGCCTTTCATCCAGTCGCCACACAGGCGGTACAGGTTGTCGGCGTAGGCACCGCCTTCGGCCCGCATACCGGCCACGCTGCCGGCCAGCGCCTGCACCGGCACACCCGCCCAGGCCTGATTGCCAAAAAAATAATCCGGGTGCAGGTTCAGGTTGAGCACTTGCACCACCGGTTCGGCCGTGACCTGCGCAATCGCGCGGCGCTGCTGCTCGCCGTATAGGCGCGATGGTCCTGTGTTGACCACCACCACCCCCGCGCCGGTGGCGATAAAACCGGTGTTGATGATGTTGCAGCCATTGGCACGGCTGAAATCGTCCACCGCGCCTTCGATCACCCAGACGCCCGGCCCCAGCGCACGGGGCTGCAGGTCGTAATGCAAGCGGGCCATGTCCGGCTTGGGGCGGTGCGCCACACCCAAGGTCTGCGCCACAGCATCGCCCAACAGCACACCTGCCGCCACAGCCGCACCGCTGAGCCACAGCGCCAAGCGCAAAGCGCTGGGGGCCTTCTTGTGCTCGTCGGGAGCGTTCATGCCCGCACCTCGCTGTCGATAGGGTTGCCGTTGTTGTCGCGGCCAGTGAGGCGCCACACCGGACCAGACTGGGTGGGCAATTCAAAGGTGAGCAGCGGGTTCTCGGACACTGGCTCGTGCACATCCATGCGCCACAGAGACTGATCGGCGCTGTCGCGCAGCTCCAAGCGCTCAATGTAGAAGGCCGGTATGCCCGCCACCAGACCGGTGTCCATCGGGTGCATGATGCGCAGGCGCAAGCGGCGGCTGCCGTCGATCACGTTGTTGAACACCCGCGCCTGCACCTGGTTGAGGGTGCGGCTCCAAGAGCCATCGGCCCGTGTGGCACCCGGCACGGTGCAGCCGCCGCCCGAGGCCTGAATCCACGTCTGGCCCAAGTGCCAAGCGCCATCGCGGGTGCGCACAAACACGCGCAGCGGCGAGGCCTGTTCCAGCTTGAAGCGAAAGGCCAACACCGGCAAGCTGCGCAGGGGTTCAAAGCGCAGGATGTCGCGCACTGGGTTGCGGTCGGCCAGCACCAGCAGGTGGTCAATGCCACCGCCCACATTTGCCAAGGCCCGCGCGTCGATCAGCACCGGCACGTTCATCGCGTCGTCCGCAAAGATCGGGCCACGCACCAGCACCTCGGGCGCCAGTCGCACCGGCGCTTGGCCCGCCACCGATTGGCGAATACCGGGCCACTGCATCGAGCCCAGCGGGTCGCCACCAGTGGGATCGTCCTGCGCTTGCGCGCCGCGCGCCAGCCCGAGAGCCGACACCGCCGCCAGCCAGTGCCGGCGAGACCATTTGCCGTGTTCCATCACGCCGCCCCTTTTTGTTTCATCCAGCCGCGCTGGGGGTCGTAGCCCCAGAGGGCCAACACAAAAAACACCGCCATGCAGCCCAGCACCACCGTGGTCGAGCCACTGTGCCATTGGCCCACCGAAGCAAAACGCATCGCTTCCACCGCGTGGGTGAATGGGTTGACCTGCGCCAGCTGGTGGATCCACCACGCCCCCGACTCTTCGAGCTTCCACAGCGGGTAGAGCGCCGAGCTGATGAAGAACATGGGAAAGATCACAAAGTTCATGGTGCCTGCAAAGTTCTCCAACTGGCGCACGTGCACCGACAACACCAAACCCAAGGAGGCCAGCATGAGCGCGGCCAGCGTCATGGCCAGCAACAAAGCGGGCAAGGCGCTCCACGCCAGCTCCACCCCAAACAGCCACGCCACGCCCACAAACACCACCATTTGCACCAGCGACAGCACCGCCGCGCCGATCAGCTTGAAGCCCAGCAGCACCCCGC
>JBEIEH010000030.1:0-17874 GCA_040383055.1 Burkholderiaceae bacterium | reverse complement strand
GTCAGCGCCGATCACCCCCAAGCCCAAGCCTCTTTGAGTTTTGTGCGTCGCCTGGCTGTTTTGCCGACGGTGTCGGGCCAATCGTTCGGTGCCAATGGTTTTAGCCTTTTGGCTGTCACCATCAAAACTGGTAGAACCCATCAGATTCGCGTCCATCTGTCGCATGCGGGATACCCGATTGTTGGGGATGACAAATATGGCGACTTTGATCTGAATCGTGACGTCGCAAAAGAAGGCTTTCGTCGCATGTTTTTGCATGCGTGGCGCTTGCGAATAGATCACCCCATGACAAAGCAGCCGATACAATTAGAGGCAAAATTGCCTTTGAATTTGCGCTTGACAGAATTGACGCGCCTAGGTGTACAATGAAGACGCATCGTTGGGATGCCCACCCGGTTAATTAAAAGATTTTTATCCCTGAAGGACAAGCAATGACCTCTTATTCTGAACTGATGGCTCAGGCACAAGCCCTGATGGCACAAGCTGAGCAGGCCCGCAAGAACGAATTGGCTTCGGTGATTGCCGATATCAAAGCCAAAATGAAGCAGTACGGCATCACTGTGGCCGATCTGGGCGGTGCTCCTGGTCGCAAACCCGGTAAGACCAAATCCACGGCTGTTGCCAAATACCGGGGCCCCAACGGCGAGTTGTGGGCTGGCGGTCCTGGTCGCAAGCCCGAGTGGGTGCGCAACGCCATGGCGCAAGGCAAGAATATCGAAGACTTCCGCATCTGAAAGCCTCAGCTGCTGTTACAAAGGCGTCCTTGTGACGCCTTTTTCTTTTGTTCCTCCATCATGAGACCTCGCCGCTACGATTTGATCGCTTTTGATTGGGACGGCACTTTGTACGACTCCACTGCCGCCATCACACAGGCCATTCAGTCTGCGGTGGGTGTGTGGGGGGGACGGTGCCTTCCCGAGCCTCCGCCAGTTATGTCATTGGCTTGGGTCTTGCCCAGGCCTTGGCACACGCCGCACCGGACGTACCCCCCAGCCGTTATCCGGAATTGTCGGCCCGTTACCAGCACCACTACCGGCGTTTGGCCAACGAGTTGACCCGGTTTGATGGCGTGTTGCCGATGTTGGCCGACCTCAAGCGCCGGCACCACTGGCTGGTGGTGGCCACCGGCAAGAGCCGACGCGGTTTGGACGAAGTTTTGACCGATGTGGCGTTGGCTGGCGTGTTCGATGGATCGCGCACCGCCGATGAGACCGCCGGCAAACCACACCCTTTGATGCTGTGCGAATTGATGCGTGAGTTTGGTGCGGAACCTGAACGCACCCTAATGATTGGCGACACCACCCACGATTTGCAGATGGCCCAAGCGGCAGGGTGCGACAGCGTCGGTGTGAGCTATGGCGCACATGCCGACAGCGCTTTTGCCCCGTATCAACCCAAGGCGGTGGTGCATTCGGTGGCGGATTTGCATGGCTGGTTGTTGGAGGAGGCCTGAGTCCATGGCTTTGCAGCGTGTGTGTCGCAGCGAGGAGTTGTTGGATGGACGGCAAGCCGTGCCTTTTGATGTGCTGTATGACCACCAGCCGGTGCGCGCTTTTGCGGTGCGTCATGCGGGACGGGTGTACGCCTATTTGAACCGTTGTACCCATGTCGCCATGGAAATGGACTGGCAGCCCGACCGGTTCTTTGATGACACGGGACAATGGTTGCTTTGCGCGTCACACGGCGCGGCGTATGCGCCTGATACCGGCGAGTGCGTCGGAGGGCCTTGCCGTGGTGGTTTGGTGGCTGTTCCACTGACCGAGCGCGACGGTGTGGTGTACTGGCGGGCTGAGCCCCCTTTTGAGCGAATCGAATTCTGAAAGAACGTATGAGTGTGAACGAGCCTCAGACCGATGGTCCGATATCCCCCGGCGTTTCCCCTGCGGCAGGTTGGGAGCGTGCCACGATCGAAAAGCTGCTCTTGGCCCAGGTGCGTGAGCAAGCCGCTGCGCGACGGTGGAAGGTGTTTTTTCGCTTGGCATGGTTGGCGCTTGCCGCCGCTGCCGTGTGGCTTTACATGTCTGGCGGGCCACACAGCACCGGACCCAGCGTGTCGCACACCGCCATGGTGCAAATTCGTGGGGCCATCGACGGCGCGTCCGAGGCCAGTGCTGAAAACATGGTGTCGTCGCTGCGCTCGGCTTTTGAGGAGCCCAGCGCCCAAGGCATCGTGTTGTTGATCGACTCTCCGGGCGGCAGCCCCGTGCAGGCCGGCATTGTTCATGACGAAATTGTGCGTCTCAAGGCACTGCACAACAAAAAAGTCTATGCGGTGGTAGAGGAAACCTGTGCTTCGGCGGCTTACTACATCGCCGCGGCTGCCGATGAGATTTATGTCGACAAGGCCAGCGTGGTGGGCAGCATTGGTGTGTTGATGGACGGCTTTGGGTTTACAGGCCTGATGGACAAGTTGGGCGTTGAGCGGCGCCTCATGACGGCTGGGTCGAACAAGGCCTTGCTCGACCCCTTCAGTCCCCTCAAAGAGCAAGACAAGCTGTACCTGCAAGCCATGCTCGACGAGATCCACGGGCAGTTCATCGATGTGGTCAAAAAAGGGCGCGGCGATCGACTCAAGATCACGCCCGATACTTTCAGTGGGCTGGTCTGGAGCGGCCAGCAGGCTGTGAATCTCGGGCTCGCCGATGCCTTGGGCAATGCCGATTTCGTCGCACGAGAAGTCGTCAAAGCCGAGGAAATCATCGACTACACCTACAGGGAAAATGTTGGCATGCGTTTGGCCCGGCAGTTCGGTGCTAGCGTGGGTGAGGGCTTGTACAAAGCCGCTGCCGTGTCGGGCGTGGCACTTCGCTGAGTGCGGCTGTCAGTCCACGAGGCGTGTGGTTGACCAGCTTAACCCCTGCTGGTCTTTGGGCGAAAGTTGGGGCGGGCCAGTGCGGTCCAGAGGCCATTCGATGGCCAAGTCCTTGTCGTCCCAAGCCACACAGACTTCAGAGGCGGGCGCGTAGAAGTTGGTTGTTTTGTACAGGAAATCTGCGCTGTCGCTCAGTGTCAGGAAACCGTGCAAGCAGCCTGGTGGAATCCACAGCTGCTGTCGGTTGTCGGCACTCAGCTCCACTCCTACCCATTGGCCAAAGGTGGGTGAGTCGCGGCGGGCGTCGACCGCGACATCAAACACCGCCCCTTGGGTTACACGCACCAGCTTGCCTTGTGCGTTGGGCGGCTTTTGAGCGTGCAAGCCACGCAAAACTCCCTTGACCGAGCGGCTGTGGTTGTCTTGCACGAAGCGCTGGGTGCAACCCGTGACTTCGGCGAACACCCGTTCGTTGAAGCTCTCGAAAAAAAAGCCACGATCGTCACCGAACACCTTGGGCGTGAACAGCACAATGTCGGAAATGGCCAAGCGCTGATGCTGCATCACCTCACCCGTGGCACCGATTCGCCCAGTACCCTCAGCAGATACTGACCGTAGCCGTTCTTGCGCAGAGCCTCAGCTTGCTGGCGCAGCACCTCTGCGCCAATCCATCCCTGTCGGTACGCAATCTCTTCCGGGCAAGCCACTTGCAAACCTTGGCGTTTTTGCAGCGTGGCAATGAAGCTGGCCGCCTCCAACAAGCTGTCGTGGGTGCCAGTGTCGAGCCAGGCGTAGCCCCGGCCCATGATCTCCACACTGAGTTGGCCTTGTTCGAGGTAGCGCTTGTTGACGTCGGTGATCTCCAGCTCGCCTCTGGGCGAAGGCTTCAGGCTCGCTGCGATGTCGCACACCTGCTCATCGTAAAAGTACAGGCCCGTCACGGCGTAGTTGCTCTGCGGCTTGAGCGGCTTTTCTTCAATGCTGATGGCGCGTTGTTGATCGTCAAACGCCACCACGCCATAACGTTCGGGGTCGTGTACGTGGTAGGCGAACACACTGGCACCACCTGTGCGCGCATTGGCGCTGTGCAGCTGTTTGACCAAATCGTGGCCGTAGAAGATGTTGTCGCCCAGCACCAGCGCGCTGGGCTGGCCCGCTACAAACTCGCGCCCGATGATGAAGGCCTGTGCCAGGCCATCCGGGCTGGGTTGCACCGCGTATTGGATGTTCATGCCCCATTGGCTGCCATCGCCCAGCAGCTCGGCAAAGCGCGGTGTGTCTTGTGGGGTGCTGATGAGCAGTACCTCGCGAATGCCCGCAAGCATCAGCGTGCTCAGCGGGTAATAGACCATGGGCTTGTCGTACACCGGCATGAGCTGTTTGCTCACCGCCTGGGTCACGGGGTAGAGCCGGGTGCCGGAGCCACCGGCGAGGATGATGCCTTTGCGGTTCAGCACAGAGGGCTCCTCGGTTAAATGGGTTGAAGGTGCTCGCGCAACATGCGCGCCACACCGGTGTGCCAGTGCGGCAAGTTCAGTCCAAAAGCGGTTTGCAGCTTGTGGGTGGACAGGCGGGAATTGAGTGGCCGTTGTGCCGGCGTTGGAAAGGCGCTGGTGGGCACTGGTGCCACATCGTCGGGACCGGCTTTCAGGGCAGCACCTAAGGCTTGTGCCTGCTGCAGTACAAAGCGGGCGTAGCCGTGCCAGCTGGTTTCACCACTGGCCACTAGGTGGTACAGACCATCATGGTCTGGGTTTTGCCAAGTGGTGCGAATGGCATGGGCTGTCACGTCGGCCAGCAAATCGGCCCCCGTGGGCGCACCGATTTGGTCGTCGATTACCGTCAGCCGATCGCGCTCTTGGGCCAAGCGCAGCATGGTTTTGGCAAAGTTACCACCGCGCGCGCCATACACCCAGCTGGTGCGAAACACCAGATGCCGGCAGCCGCTTGCCGCGATGGCTCGCTCACCTTCGAGCTTGGTTTGACCGTACACATTCAGCGGGCCGATGGCGTCGGCCTCTGAGCGCGCACCGTTGCCGCTGCCATCAAACACATAGTCGGTGCTGTAGTGCACCAGCAGCGAACCACTGGCGGCCGCACAGCGCGCCAGCACGGCGGGGGCTTCGGCATTCAGCGTGCGGCACAAATCGGGCTCGCTCTCGGCCTTGTCCACCGCGGTGTGGGCGGCGGCGTTGACGATCACGTCCGGGCGCACCGTTTGCACCGTGCGCGCCAAACCGTCGAGGTCGGTGAAGCTGCCCACCAGGCCCGGATGCTGTGGGTTGCCATCGTGGTCCAAGGCGATCAGTTCGCCCAGTGGGCTCAGACTGCGTTGCAGCTCCCAGCCCACTTGGCCGTTCATGCCCAACAACAGGATTCGCAGCGGTGGGTTCGTCATGGCTGAGCATTGTACGGAGCGGCGACAGGACCCTTCGTTAAACTAGAACGCTTTCCTACCCTAGCGCACCTACAGGTTTTCCCTCATGAACATGCATACTTTGACCCCTCGCAGAAAATCTTTTTACAGCGGCAGTGGCCAATCCCAGGCGGTCGCGTTTGTCGACATGCGCTACCTGCGTTGGCTCTGCGGGTTGGACGGGCGCGATGCGGCGCCGGTATCGCGCGCCCAGGTCAATGCTGTTGTGCTCAACGCATTGGATCAAGCCAACCTGAACGCCCAGCTGCTGCGCAGCTACTGCTACGCCGACCACGACGACAAAGCCACCTTTGACGACCAGACGCTGCGCCTGCTGCCCCAGGCCGACACCGACGGTGAGCTGGCCATGGTGCGGCAAATGTCGGCCGACTTGATGGCGGTGGCTCAGGGCGCAAGGCCCGACCTGATCGTGATTGCCAGCGACGACCAGCGCCTGATCCACACCATCGATGTGCTCAAACTCCAAGGCATCAAGGTTTGCTTGCTGGCCGACGAGCGAGCCAAGGCCATGCCACGTCTGCAGCAACACGACCCAGAATGGGCGCGTCTGTTGCGAGAGGCCGACCGCCGGCTGGTGGTGCAGGCCCAAGACTTGGCCCACGCTTTGAGCGCTGGCGCCCAAGCGGGGCAGCAGACCGTTCACGAAGATGTGCTGCAAGCGGTGGTCAACGAATGGTGGTCGGGCCTGCCCTTGGATGAGCAAGATTGGCTGCGCGAGGAGCTGCCCGCGCTGAGGGGAGTGCCGCCTGAGCTGGACCGGGAGTTGCTCCGTCGCACCAAGATGGCCATCCACCGCAGCCTCAACGAGCATGAGAAACGCCTGTTGCGCGAGCAAGCCCGCCGCGTGGCTTTGGGCGACGGTGTGTCCGACGAGGCGGTGATCGCCGGCGAATGACCGTGTCTGGGCACTGGTACCTCATCCACACCAAGCCGCGGCAGGAGTCGGTGGCGCTGGAAAACCTAGAGCGCCAAGGCTACCAGTGTTACCTGCCCATGATGCGGCGCGAAAAGGTGGCGCGAGGCAAGCTCAAGCTGGTGGATGAGCCACTGTTTCCCCGCTATCTCTTTATTTGGCTGGAGAGCTCTCTGCAGAGCCTGAGCTGGACGCCCATCCGCTCGACCCGGGGCGTGACCCGCTTGGTCACTTTTGGCAAAGAACCCGCGAAAGTGCCACCGGCCCTGATCGACGGCATTCGGCTGCAACAGGACGAGTTGGCGCAGGCGCCCGAGCGGGCCTTCTCGCCAGGCGATGATGTGCTGATCGTCGATGGCCCCTTTGCTGGCCTTGAGGCGATCTATCAGGAAAGCGACGGTGAGCGGCGGGTGATGGTGCTCATTGAGCTGATGAACCGCCAAGTCAAGGTGCCGTTGGAGCCCCACCAGCTCGCGCAAAGGCCGTCCTGAGCTCGCCTCAAGCGCCGAACAAAAATATGCAAGGCCCGCTCGGTGCTTGCAGGCCCGATGCCCGCCAGCCTTGGACGGTGTCTGTGCGGATCGACTCGTTGGCCAGACTCAGTGCACTGGCCACACACAAGCGGGTGTGTGGTTGCAGGTGCTGCAGCAAGGCTTTGAGCAGGGCTGCGTTGCGGTAGGGCGTTTCGATCATCAAATGGGTCAGGCCTTGGCGGTGCGTGGCTTGTTCCAGTGTGCGGATGGTCTGCGCCCGCGCTGCCGCGTCTTGCGGCAGATAGCCCACAAAAGAGAAGTGCTGGCCGTTGAGCCCACTGGCCGCCAAGGCCAGCAGCAAAGCGTTGGGCCCGACCAGCGGCACCACCCGCACCCCCAGCGCATGCGCCGCGCGCACCACCGCGCTGCCCGGGTCGGCCACCGCCGGCATGCCGGCTTCGCTCACCAGCCCCATCGCATGGCCTTGCAGTGCGGGTTGCAGCAGGGCGCGAGCGGCAGCCTCGGTGGCTGCGTCGGGCAGATGATCGCCTTTCTTGTGCACAGCGCGAGGCAACTCTCGGATCTGCATCTCTTGCAGCGGTGCACACAGCGGGTGGATGGCCTGCACCCGTTTGAGAAAGCCCCGCGTGCTTTTGGCGTTTTCGGTGATCCAGTGTCGCAGACCAGCCGCTTGGCGCAGGGCCTGATCCGACAGCCATTGGGTCAGCGGTCCATCGGCCGGCTCACAGCCAAAGTCGAGTGGGGTGGGCACCAAGAACAGGGTGCCGAGGCGCGGCGCACTCACGCCACCCCCAGCACATCAACGCCAGCGCGGCGGATCATCTGGCAGGTGCGAATCAGCGGCAGGCCCACCAGCGCGGACGGGTCGTCGTTGTCGATGCGCTCCAACAGCGCGATGCCCAGGCCTTCGCTCTTGGCGCTGCCGGCGCAGTCGTAGGGCTGCTCCAAGCGTAGGTAGCGTTCAATGTCTTCGTCCGCTAGCGTGCGAAACACCACCCGCACGTCGGCGAAGTCCAGCGCTTCAAAGCCAGACGCCTGACACACCACCGCCACCGCGGTGTGAAACACCACGGTGTGCCCGCTCATGCGCTGCAGCTGGGCCACGGCCCGCTCGTGTGTGCCGGGTTTGCCCAGCGGGTCGCCGTGCAAATTGGCGACTTGGTCGCTGCCAATCACCACCGCTGCTGGGTGTTGTCGCGCCACCGCGCGCGCTTTGGCCAGCGCCAGCCGCTGGGCCAGTGCCAGCGGCGATTCGCCGGGCTCAGGGGTTTCGTCGACGTCGGGAGCGACAACCTCGAAGGGGATGCGCAAGCGGCCCAGCAATTCGGCGCGGTAGCGCGATGTGGAACCCAAGATCAGGGGGCGGGAGATGTGGCGTTCAAGCATGGGCCGTATTGTCCGTCACGCTACACTGCCCGCATGAAAAGCCGATCTCCCGTTCAATGGAACCCCGCCCGTTTTGACGCGCGTGCGTTTGCGCAGGCCGAAGCGCAGCTGCAGCAAAGCTCCACCCTGGGCCAATGGCCGCGTTTGTTGGCCGAGGCCCATGGCTTGGATGATGAGGCGGTGCAGGGCCTGCCGCTGGCTTGGGCGATCCGGGGTGAATGTCGACCAGCACCCGCAGGCGCAGAGCCGCAGGTGTGGCTGCATGTGGCGGCCAAGCTTGCTTTGCCTTTGCGTTGCCAACGCTGCTTAGGCCCGGTACCGGCCGACCTGCAGGTCGATCGTTGGTTCCGCTTTGCGGCCGACGAGGCCACCGCTGAGATCGAGGACGAGGACTGCGAAGAAGATGTGTTGGCGCTGGAGCCTAAACCCAGTGTGCTCGACTTGATCGAAGACGAGTTGCTCATGGAGCTGCCGCTGATGGTGATGCACGACCAGTGCCCGGAGCCGATGGCGGCTCCGGGCGGTCCCGCCGCCGCCGATCCGGACGACGTGCCGGTCAAGAAAAACCCGTTTGAGGTGTTGCAGGTGCTCAAACGCGGGAGCTGATCGGCGCAGCAGTCCATTTGTTCTATAATCTCGGGTTTTGCGCCGGCTGGTGTTTCGAACATCAGGCTCTTTGCGGCGGCGCAACGTGGCCATTTGGCCGATCCGTTTGTCCCTACCGATTTCAGGAGCCCAACATGGCCGTTCAACAAAACAAAAAGTCGCCTTCCAAGCGCGGCATGCACCGTTCGCACAACGCCCTGACAGTGCCCGGCATTGCCGTGGAGCCGACCACCGGCGAAACCCATCTGCGTCACCACATCAGCCCCAATGGCTTCTACCGTGGCCGTCAGGTGCTGAAGAACAAATCCGAAGCCTGATCGGCGTCACGGGCGTCCCGTTTCGGGCGTCTGTGGCCAGCCGGAGCCCACCGGCAAGGCACAATACCAAGGCCCGCGTGCAACCCATGCGGGCCTTTTTGTTGGCGACAGACCACACATACATTGGAGAGATGCATGATCACCCTGGCGATCGATTGCATGGGGGGGGACGTGGGAGCGGGGGTTACCCTGCCGGCCTGTGAGGCGTTTCTGCGGCAGCGACCCGATGCGAGCTTGCTGTTGGTTGGTTTGCCCGCCGCGCTCAGTGCTCACGCACTGGCCATGCACCCGCGCTGCCGGGTGATGACCGCCCGCGAGGTCGTGGCCATGGACGATCCGGTGGAAGTGGCTTTGCGCAAGAAAAAGGACTCGTCCATGCGGGTGGCGATTGCCCAGGTCAAAGACGGTGCGGCGCAAGCTGCGGTGTCGGCCGGTAACACTGGTGCCTTGATGGCGATCGCCCGCTATGTACTCAAAACGCTGGATGGCATCGACCGGCCGGCCATTGCGACCCAAATGCCCAATGCCAAGGGCGGCGCCACCACCGTCCTCGACTTGGGCGCCAATGTGGACTGCACGGCTGAACACCTGCTGCAGTTTGCGGTGATGGGCAGCGCCTTGGTGGCGGCCAGCGGTCGCGATCAGCCAACTGTGGGCCTGCTCAACATCGGCGAAGAGGTGATCAAAGGCAACGAAACCATCAAAAAAGCTGGCGTTTTGTTGCGATCTGCCGCCAACAGCGGCGATTTGAATTTCGTTGGCAATGTCGAAGGCAACGATATTTTTAAGGGCACCACCGACATCGTGGTGTGCGACGGCTTTGTCGGCAATGTGGCGCTCAAGGCCAGTGAGGGCCTGGCGTCGATGATCGGTGCCATGATCAAAGAAGAGTTTTCACGTGGCATTTTGCAAAAAACAGCGGCCATCGTCGCTTATCCGGTGTTATCGGCGTTCAAAAAACGTGTGGATCATCGGCGCTACAACGGTGCGGCGCTGTTGGGCTTGCGCGGTCTGGTATTCAAGAGCCACGGTTCGGCCGATGCCTTTGCGTTCGAGCAGGCCATGCACCGGGCTTATGATGCGGCAGCCCACCAGCTGCTCGACGGGGTGCGAGACCGCATCGCCCGCGCTGCGCCGCTGATGGCGGTCGCCGAGGCGCCGATCGACGCTTGACGGCTTTTGGCACCCCGCTTTCGCAGTCCCGATCCGCGAGTTCGTTGTATGAGCCTTTACTCCCGCATTCTTGGCACAGGCAGTTGCCTGCCCCCCCGCCGACTGACCAACACCGACATGGTGTCGATGTTGGCACAGCGCGACATCGAGACCAGTGATGAGTGGATCGTGGAGCGAACCGGCATTCGGGCGCGCCATTTTGTGGACGAGGGGGTGTACGCCAGCGACTTGGGCACCGAGGCCGCGCGCCGCGCGCTGCAGGCATCGGGTGTGGCCGCCGACCAGATCGACCTGATCATTGTGGCCACCTCCACGCCGGACATGGTGTTTCCGTCCACTGCGGCGATCATTCAGCACAAGCTCGGCATCGCCGGTTGCCCGGTGTTTGATGTGCAGGCGGTGTGCAGTGGCTTTGTGTATGCCTTGACGGTGGCCGACGCGATGATCCGCGCGGGCAATGCGAGCAAGGCACTGGTGATCGGCTCAGAGGTGTTTTCCCGCCTGCTGGATTTCAACGACCGCACCACCTGTGTGTTGTTTGGCGACGGCGCGGGCGCGGTGGTATTAGGGGCGTCGGACACGCCCGGCATCTTGGCCAGCGACCTGCATGCTGATGGCCAGCATGTGGGCATTTTGTGTGTGCCCGGCCATGTCAGTGGTGGCCAAGTGTTGGGCGATCCGGTGCTCAAAATGGACGGGCAGGCGGTCTTTAAGCTTGCCGTGGGTGTGCTGGAGCAGGCCGCCAAAGCCGCGCTGGCCAAGGCCGGCAAGACCGAAGCCGACATCGACTGGCTCATTCCCCATCAAGCCAACATCCGCATCATGGCCGGCACCGCGCGCAAGCTCAAGCTGCCGATGGACAAGGTGGTGGTGACGGTGGACCAGCACGGCAACACCTCGGCCGCGTCCATTCCGCTGGCTTTGGACCATGCGGTGCGCGCCGGCCAAATCCAGCCTGGGCAGACCCTGATGCTCGAAGGCGTGGGTGGCGGCTTTACCTGGGGCGCGGTGCTCCTCAATTTCTGATTCTGGTTGACTCACCATGACAGCATTCGCATTTGTATTTCCCGGCCAAGGCTCGCAATCGGTGGGCATGCTCGACGCCTGGGGCGACCACCCCGTGGTGGCGCAGACCCTGCAAGAGGCGTCCGACGCGCTGCATGAAGACCTGGTCCAACTGATTCATGAAGGCCCGAAAGAGGCGCTGGCCCTGACCACCAACACCCAACCGGTGATGCTGGTGGCGGCGGTGGCGGCGTGGCGGGTCTGGCGCGCCGAAGGTGGCGCCTTGCCCGCAGCGCTGGCCGGGCATTCGCTGGGCGAGTATTCCGCGCTGGTGGCTTCGGGTGTGCTGACGCTGGCGCATGCGGCGCCTTTGGTGCGGTTTCGCGCTGCAGCCATGCAAGAAGCGGTGCCGGTGGGCACGGGCGCCATGGCCGCGATTTTGGGCATGGCCGCTGAACAAGTGCGCGCCGGTTGCGCCGAGGCACAAGCCAGTTTTGGCGCGGGCAGCGCCGAGGTGGTGGAGGCGGTGAATTTCAACGACCCGATGCAAACTGTGATCGCCGGCAGCAAAGCGGCGGTGGAAAAAGCCTGCGAAGTGCTCAAAGCCAACGGCGCCAAGCGCGCCTTGCCGCTGCCGGTGTCGGCGCCGTTCCACTCCAGCTTGATGAAGCCGGCCGCCGAGCGCCTGCGCGCCCAGCTGGCCGAGACTGTGCTGGCGGCGCCGCAGATCCCGGTCATCAACAACATCGACGTGGCGGTGGAAAGTGATGCCGACCGCATCCGCGACGCGCTGTACCGCCAAGCCTTTGGCCCTGTGCGCTGGGTGGAGTGTGTGCAAGCGATCAAAGCGCGCGGCCTGAACACCGTGGTCGAATGTGGTCCGGGCAAGGTGCTGGCGGGCATGACCAAGCGCATCGATGCCGACATGAGCGGTTTGGCGCTGTACGACCCCGCGACCTTGGCCGAGGTCAAGACGCAGCTGAGCTGAGGGACTCACCCGCTAACACAGGAGGAACTTTATGTCTGAACCCACCAAACCCCAAGTGGCTCTGGTCACCGGTGCTTCGCGCGGCATTGGCGCTGCCATTGCTCAAGAATTGTGCGCGCGTGGCTGCCTGGTGGTCGGCACCGCCACCACCGATGACGGCGCGGCGCGCATCTCCCAGGCCTTGAGCGCAGCGGGTGCGCGAGCCGGCAGCCGGGGTGCGCGCCTGGACGTCAACGATAGCCCAGCGGTGGAAGCCTTGGTCGACGAGATCGTCAAAGCCCACGGCGGCCTGCAGGTGCTGGTGAACAACGCTGGCATCACCCGCGACACCCTGGCCATGCGCATGAAAGACGACGATTGGGATGCGGTGCTCGACACCAACCTCAAGGCGGTGTTCCGCTGCAGCCGGGCGGTGATTCGCCCCATGATGAAGCAGCGCTACGGCCGCATCGTCAACATCACCAGCGTGGTCGGCGCCTCGGGCAATCCGGGTCAGGCCAATTACGCCGCCGCCAAAGCCGGTGTGGCTGGTATGACCCGGGCGCTCGCGCGTGAGCTTGGCAGCCGAGGCATCACCGTCAACTGTGTGGCGCCGGGTTTTATCGAGACCGATATGACCGCAGCGCTGCCCGAAGAGCAGCACAAAGCCCTGCTCGGACAGATCCCGCTGGGCCAGCTGGGCAAGCCGGCGGACATCGCCCACGCAGTGGCTTATTTGGCCAGTGCCCAAGCCGCCTATGTGACCGGGCAGGAATTGCACGTCAATGGCGGCATGTTCATGGCGTGATGAAGACAGAAGCGCGCCGATCGATAGGCGGCGCGCTTTTTGTCGGCAAAGCCTTCTCGCCGGCTAAAATGCCGGTTCGTATTCCAACCACCCTCAGAGGGACTTATGAGCGATATCGAAGCACGTGTGAAGAAAATCATTGCCGAACAACTCGGCGTGGAAGAAGGTCAAGTGACCAACGAGAAAGCCTTTGTGGCCGATCTGGGCGCTGACTCGCTCGACACCGTGGAACTGGTGATGGCCCTCGAAGACGAATTCGGCATCGAAATTCCCGATGAAGACGCCGAGAAGATCACCACTGTGCAAAACGCCATCGACTACGCGATGGCCCACCAAAAAGGCTGATCGCCTTTGCGTCCGCCGCTGCCCGCACCGACCGGCGCCCTGCCGGTCGTGCAGCGGTGACACCCCAATTCCCTTTAGGATGAACCGTCCATGAGCCGACGCCGCGTTGTCGTCACAGGCTTGGGTTGCATTTCGCCCGTGGGCAACACGGTGGAATCGGCCTGGGCCCAATTGCTGGCAGGTCAGTCTGGAATCGGCTTGATTACCAAGTTTGATACCACGGCCTTCGCTTGCAAAATCGCCGGTGAAGTCAAGAACTTCGACCTTGAGTCCTACATCAGCGCCAAAGAGGCGCGGACCATGGACACCTTCATCCATTACGGCATTGCCGCCGCCCACCAAGCGGTGGTCGACGCCGGTCTGCCCACTGGCGATGCGCTGGATGACGAGTTGGCCACCCGCATTGGCGTGATCATTGGGTCTGGCATTGGCGGTTTGCCGCTGATCGAAGACACCCATGGCGAGCTGACCGCGCGCGGCCCGCGCCGCATTTCGCCGTTTTTTGTGCCGGCCTCGATCATCAACATGATTTCGGGCCACGTATCGATGCGCTTCGGTTTCAAAGGCCCGAATCTGGCGGTGGTCACCGCCTGCACCACAGGCCTGCATTGCATTGGCGAAGCCGCCCGCAAGATCGAATACGGCGACGCCGATGTGATCGTGGCCGGAGGCGCTGAAGGCACCGTTTCGCCTTTGGGTGTGGGTGGCTTTACCGCCATGCGCGCCCTCTCGACCCGCAACGACGATCCGGCCACCGCGTCTCGTCCTTGGGACAAGGACCGCGACGGTTTTGTGCTGGGTGAGGGCGCGGGTGTGATGGTGCTCGAAGACTACGAACATGCCAAAGCCCGTGGCGCGCGCATCTACGCCGAGTTGGCGGGCTATGGCATGAGCGCCGACGCGGGCCACATGACGGCCCCCAGTATGGACGGTCCGCGCCGCGCCATGGTCATGGCCTTGCGCAACGCCGGACTGAACGCCGATGCGGTCGACTATGTGAACGCGCACGGCACATCCACCCCCTTGGGCGATGTCAACGAGAGCAACGCCATCAAGGCGGCGCTGGGCGACCATGCGCACAAGGTGGTGGTGAACTCCACCAAGTCCATGACCGGTCACCTGTTGGGTGGCGCCGGTGGCATTGAGAGTGTGTTCACCGCCCTGGCGGTGCACCACCAGAAGAGCCCACCGACCATCAACATCTTCAACCAAGATCCCGAGTGTGATCTGGACTACTGTGCCAACACCGCACGCGACATGAAGATCGATGTGGCGGTGAAAAACAATTTTGGTTTTGGCGGCACCAACGGCACCTTGGTGTTCAAGCGCGTTTGACGCTGGAGGCATGAGCCATGCAAAACGCCCCATCGGTCGAGTACCCGGTGGGGCGTTTTGTTTGGGAAAGCCGTTTGGCCCGATGGGCCTGGGTCGGGCTTGTCTTGGTGTGTTTGGGCTGGGTCGCTGAGCGTCTGTGGCGTGTGCGCGAAGGCGCCGCGGTGGATGGGGCAACGTGGTGGCTGACGGCAGTGGCCATATTGGTGGGGCTGTTGTGGTGGCGCTGGATCCCGCGCGCCGAGGCGGCCACCCCGAGTGGCGAATTGCTGTGGGCCGGTGAGCCATCGCAGCCAGACTGGTCTTGGATGTGTGCTGGGCGATCGCGTGTGGTGCAACCACGGGTGGTGCTGGATCTGGGCGCCAGTCTCTGGTTGCGCTTGGAGTTGGGCGGTGGTCAAGCGGCTTGGGTCTGGGCGTTGCGCAGCGCCGACCCGTCGCAGTGGCTGGCGCTGCGCAGGGCTTTGCTCCACAGCGCCGATCGGCGTCTGACCCCTCGGGTATAGTCCCGCGTCCCATGGTCAGTACCCCGCCTACCGCTCCCGCCTCCCCAGACAGCGACGCCTTGTTGGTCGAGCGTGCTGTCAACGGCGACACGCGCGCGTTTGAGATGCTGGTGATCAAATACCAGCGGCGGGTAGAGCGCTTGGTGGCGCGGATGGTGCGCGATGTCGATCTGGTGCCGGATATCACCCAAGAGACCTTTATTCGGGCCTACCGAGCGCTGGCGCAGTTTCGAGGCGACGCTCAGTTCTACACATGGCTCTATCGGATCGCTGTCAATACCGCCAAAAAGCAGCTGTTGTCGATGAAAAACGACCCGCTGGTCTTGCAGTCGTCGCTGGAGCGCGATGACGAGGATGAAACTTCCTCGTCAGACCGAGCTCTAAGCATGGGCGCTACCGATTCGGAAACACCCGATGCGGTGCTGGCCAGCAAGGAGATCGCCCGTGCGGTCAATGAAGCGATGGACGCGCTGCCCGAGGAGTTGAGATTGGCTGTCACGCTCAGGGAGATCGAAGGGATGAGTTACGAGGCGATCGCACAAGCGCTCGATTGCCCAATAGGAACTGTCAGATCCCGGATTTTCCGGGCCCGTGAAGCGATTTCCAACCGCATCAAGCCCATGCTCGATCGGCAAAGTGGGAAACGCTGGTAAAGCGCATGGATGGAGTGCACACGCAATGAGCAGCCCCACAGACCCAACCCTTTCGGACGCAGAGGCACTGTCGGCCGTCTGGGACAACCAGGCGGATGCGCAGCAAGTGGAGCTTGCGGTGGCGGCGTTTGCCCTCAGCGCCGAGCATCGCGACCGATGGCGCACCTACGCAGCCATCTCACAGGTGTGCCAGGGCGACACGCAGTTGGCGCCCGACAGTGCGCAAGTGCACAGCATCATGGCGGCGGCGCGGGAGCGTTCGAGTTTCGAGCCGCAAGAGTCGCCTGTCGAGCACGGGCAGACGCCTCACTGGCGCGCAGCGAATGACCCGGTGTGGCGCTGGAAGGTGGCCGCTGGTCTCTTGGCCACGGTGGCCGTGGCATCGATCGCTTGGGGACTTTTGGGTACCACGTCTCGCACCAGCGAGTTGGCTGAGAGCCACATGATCCGCAACCCCGAACTGGAGGCTTTGTTGGCCGAGCACCGCCAGCACGCGGGTTTGTCGGTGGTGCAGGTGTCGTCCGGTTTCTTGCGCAATGCGACCTATGAAGTTCCTGCCAAACGCTGATACCTCGATCACCATGGGGTTGTGCCGATCACTTGCGCGCATCGCCGCTGTCTTTATTGGGTTGGGCTTGTTTGGGCTGTCTGGCTGGGCGCAGACCCCCGGCTCCTCCGCGTCAACCGATGCCCGCAGTTTGTCCGAGTGGCTCAGCCGTGTGCACGATGCCACCCGCCAGCGCAGCTTCACTGGTACCCTGGTGGTGTCCGCGGGTGGACAACTCGGGACGTCGCGTATTTGGCACGCTTGTGACGGCGTACAACAATTTGAAAAGGTTGAGGTGTTGACTGGCGCGCCCCGCACCATCGTTCGCCGCAACAACGAGGTGATCACTTTTGTGGCCGACACCCGCGTGGCCCGCAAAGAAACACGTGACTCCTTAGGGGTCATGCCTGAGCTTTTGCGGACCCACGAAGGACGTATCGCAGACCATTACCGCTTGTCGATGGTGGGGGCTGATCGTGTCGCTGGTTACGCGGCGGATGTGCTGGACATAGAGCCTAAGGATGCGCTGCGTTTCGGCTACAGGGTCTGGGCTGAGAAGAAAACCGGACTCCTGCTCAAGCTGCAAACGCTGGACGACAAACGACAGGTGAAAGAGCAGGTGGCGTTCACCGAATTGCAGCTTGATGCGCCGGTGAGCATGGAACGGCTCAAGGCGCAGATGAGCAGCACCGATGGCTACCTAGTGGAGTCTGCGAAACAGCAAAAAACCAGTGCGCAGGCACAAGGCTGGCGTCTCAAGCAGGCCATCCCTGGCTTTGTTGAGCTTTCCTGTCACACCCCATCAGCCCAGGCCAAGGACAACAAGCCGATGCAGTGGGTGTTTTCCGATGGACTGGCTTCGGTGTCGCTGTTCTTGGAAGCGTTTGACAGCAAGCGTCATGGCGCCGAGATGAGTTCCTCGTCGGGCGCCACACACGTGCTGACCCGGCAAATAGGCGCCCATTGGCTCACCGCCATGGGCGAAGTCCCTGTGGCCACTTTAGAGGCTTTTGCCAATGCTCTTGAACGTTTGAAGTGAGTTGTGTTGGTCATGGCATGTTTCTGTGTGCTTGTTTCAGAGAGGATCGAGGGATGAGACTGTTGACGACTTGGCGGCGTTGGACCGTGGCCGCAGGCTTTGGCTTCATGGTCCTGGCATCGGCCACCGCACCCGCAGTGGCGGCGGCTCAATCGGGAAGTTTGGTGCAGGGTCTACCGGACTTCACCGCTCTGGTGGACGCTGTGGGTCCATCTGTGGTCAATATCCGGGTGTTGGCCAAGGTGAGTGGCGAGGCCAGCGAGTCCAACACGCCCGACGAGCAGATGTTGGAGTTTTTCCGCCGTTTTGGTATTCCACTGCCACCTGGCGCTGCCCCACGAGCGCCTCGTCAGGCGCCGCCCAGCGGTGAGGCTGTGCCCCGAGGCGTTGGCTCTGGTTTTGTGTTGACGGCCGATGGATTGATCATGACCAATGCCCATGTGGTCGACGGCGCCGATGAGCTGATGGTCACTTTGCCCGATCGGCGGGAATTCAAGGCCCAGATTGTGGGCTCGGATCGGCGCACCGATGTGG
>JBEIEH010000029.1:0-17901 GCA_040383055.1 Burkholderiaceae bacterium | reverse complement strand
GGGTAGGCCACTTCCAGTGCTGGGGCGAGCAAGACCAGACGCCGGATCGACCGTCCTTGGCCCTGGGTTTCCGTCGCCACCTGGGTGACCAACAGGCCGCCCAGCGAGTACCCTATCACCGTGACATCGTCCACCTCTTGCGCCAGCGCGCGCACACCGAAGCGCACGGCGGCAAGCCACTCGTGGCGCGTGGTGTGGATCAGGTCGGCAGGCCGGGTGCCATGGCCGGGCAGCAGCAGGCTGAAAACGTGCAGGCAGCGCTGCGCCAGCACCTGCCCCATGTCGTCCAGGGCGTAGGCGGTGTCCAAAAGGCCATGCACCAAGAGCACGCCTTGCCGAGGCTTGCCGCAGGGTGCCGGCAAGGGGTAGATACGCGGGGCAACTTGCTCCAACTCCTGCGCAGATTGCGATGGTTGAAAAAGCACCCGGTGCGCCAGCAACTGCGCGCGGCTGTGCGCGACGTAATCGGCAAACGTCGCCTGCTGCGTGTAATCAAGAGGCTGCGCGGCAGAAGCTTGGTAATAGGGCTCGTTGGGAACGCTGGCGCAAGCGCCGAGCAAGGCACTGACCACTGCTACCAGCAAGAATTGGACGGAGCGCATGACCAGGCCCTTGTTGGTATGACTGCGGCTGTAGTCACAGACCTCAGTTGGGCAGCGCAAATGACAAACCCCACTTCAACAGGTATGGCATGCGTCGGTTAGGGAACTTATCTGCTATTTCCTTAGCGATGGCATCGGCTTGCTCGGGCTTTCCGATATTGGTCAAGAGCAGGGGCTTGACTGCTTGCAAATACACCTTCATTTCGCCAAATGCCGCATGACCTGTGGGCTCGCCATGCCCAGCCAGCACAATGGTTTTGTTATCAGTTCGCCTTTCAAGCCCATCCAAAGCCTGAATCCAGTTATCCAGATGGCGCGTCACAAAAGCGTGGAGATTGTTGTAGACAAAATCTTGCACGATGATCGCACCCACCGCAGGCACTTCGATGATCAGTTCTTCTGCGGCTTCGGCATCTCGAATCATGCTGATGTTCAGCGTGACGCCTGCCACCACATGGGGACCCTCGGTCACCACACCACCCACCTGTGGTGGCGAGCTGTCGGCCTTATTCCTGGCAATCATCTGTGCGGCGCGTTCGTTGAGGAACTTGGCGGTCAACGGCCCGGTGTGCACGGGCATGTGGCCAAAGTGGTGCAGGCCAAACCAGTGGTCCGGGTGCTCATGGCTGATGTAGAGGCGCTCGACCGGTTTGCCCAGACTGTCCACGTAACGGCGCACTTCTCTGGCCGAGTCGGCTGCAAACTGCGCATCCACCATGATGAGACCGCTTTGGCCCTCGATGATGTGGGTGGTGACCATGGCTCCCTTGGGGTCTGCCATGTAGGTGTGGATGCGCACACCGCCGCCTTCGTTGACAAAAACCTTGCCAGTGAAGCCACTGGGCGTGGCGTCGCGCCCTTGGGCCAGGGCAGTGCCCGCCATCGCTAGAGCCGCGCCTGCGGCCAACAGGGCGCCGAAAAAGCGACGGGTGAGTGCAGCGGAAAAGAAGGACACGAATAACTCCTGTGGTCAAAATCAGAAGAGAATCAGACGGAGCGCTGCGCGCACCCGTGGCAGATCAATCAGCGGTCTTCACCCTCAGATCGCTGAAGTAACCCGCCGTGCCATCGTCCACCCACAAGCCAATCCGGCCCTTGCGGTTGGGAAAACGCAAGTCGTTCACGGTAAGCACTTTCTCGCCATCGACAAAGGCTGACACGGTGCTGCCCGCGATGTCGAGGCGCAGCTTGTGCCAGCTTTCAATTGCCACTGGCGCGGCCTTTTCATACACATTGGGATGCTCTTGCCGCAGCTTGCGCCAGTAACGGTCGGGGTAGCTGATGTACTGGACCGCAAACACATTGCGCGGCGCGGGTGGGGGTGGGTTGTTTTTGCTGCCGTTGGTCATGCGCAGGTACACCGCCTCAAAGGTCTCGGCCTTGTCGTCGATGTGAAACGCGATGCCCACAAAACCGCGCACATCGGGTGCGCCCTTGCCGTTGATGCGGGCGGCCAGATCGACCTCGATCACACCATTGGCCAGTTGTACCGGAGGCATGATGAAGCTCGGACCATTACCCACCCCCGTGCCCGCGAGCAAGGCTTTTTGCGCCTCGGGCGTGAGCTCAACCAGCACCGCGCTGCGCTCTTTGAAGATGGCGGCACTGGCGTTGACCAGATTCGGCACAAAGTCGTCCGCATTCTTGAGCGCCCAGCGTCCGCCATGCTGACCGGGACCATTGGCGCATGCGCCGAGCAGGCCCGAGCCCAGGCCAGCTGCAGCCAAAGTGGCACCGCGTTGTAAAAAAACTCGGCGTGGAACAGCGGTGAATCCTTGAGTCGGAAGAACAGTCATTGCAGATACTCCTTTTCTACAAACACCGGTTGAAAGTCGTTCACATCACCACCAAGACCTTGCCACTCGCACAGTGCTCAAAGGCCGATTCGCTTCGGTCGACACGAAGGTTTCAGCGACGCGCAGCACGTAACCCAAGGCTTGAATCTGTTCGCCCTCATGCGCACCAGCAATTGGTGTGCCTGTGGTTGGGAAACAACCTGCGTTTGCAGCGCGATCCCCTCGACGCTTTTTTTCTTGAAACGGTTCAGGGTGAGGGCTTGCACGCGTAACTCCTTCGATGCACCAAACAGTGGCGTGAGAAGGATTGTTGAGAGTCGTTAATAATGAATCAAACGAATAATCTTCATAAACCATGAATGAAATTGATTTGCAGAGAGTGGACCTGAACCTCCTGGTGGTTTTTGACACCTTGATGGGCACACGCAGCGTGTCTCAGGCGGCTCAACAACTCAGCCGCACCCAGTCGGCCATCAGCCACGCGCTGGAGCGCTTGCGTCAGCAACTGAACGAGCCGCTGTTGGTTCGCCAAGGTGGCGAGATGGTGCCCAGTCCGTTCGCCCTGCGCCTGCACGCTCAGTTGCAGCCCCTGCTCAAGCAGTTGGCGCAGTCGCTGGCCCCGCCAGAGGACTTTGTGCCCAGCAGCACGCAACGGCGCTTCACCTTGGCCATGCGGGATTTTTTGGCGGGTTTGTTTCCAGACCTTTTGCATCTGATGCAAGCACGTGCGCCACAGGCACAGCTGGAATGGCTGTTGGTGCCTGACGATGTGTTTGTCGCTTTGCTGGCGGGAGACTTGGATGTCTTCATCGGCCCTACGCCATTGGCCAACATGCCGGCGGGCATTGCCATGCAAGCCTGTGGCGGCCTGCAATGGAGCTGTTTTGCACGCAGCGATCACCCCGCATTGGCTCAGTGGGGTCAAGACGCTTGGTCGCATTGGCCGCACCTCATGGTGGGTGTGAGCGACGCCGCCCGCAGCACCGTGGCCATTGCCGCACGGGAAGCAGGCTGCACCCGCCATGTGCAAAGCCGCGTGCCGCTGTTCAGCGCCGTGGCTCCTGCGCTGGCCAATTCAAACCTGATCGCCACCTTGCCCCGCGCCGTGATGCATGGCTCGCTGACGCATTGGGGCTTGGTGGAACTGCCCACCCCGTTTCCTATCGAGCCGATTGGTCATGCGATGTATTGGGCCAGGCGCTTGGAAGGCGATGCCGGACTGGCCTGGTTTCGTGCGCAGGTGCAAGAGGCGTTGGGCCCGTTCGTGGATGTGGCCGCAACAGACGCGATCCACGGGAAACGTTGACCACGCCAGACCAGCGGTTTCGAGGGTACGGCGGGTGACTGGCGTCCAGGTTTACTACTGAGCATTCGTACAATGCCGACAACTTTTGAATTCATTTATGAGCGACACCCCCGCCGCGCCCGACGACTTTGCCCAGCAGGTGGCGGACGCACACGGCTATTTGTTGAAGTTCGCTCGCCTGCAATTGCGCAACGAGACCTGGGCCGAAGACGTGGTGTCTGAAACCATGGTGGCCGCATTGGCCAAACCCCAGGCCTTTGGCGGGCGTTCCCAGCTGCGCACCTGGCTGGTGGGCCTCCTCAAAAACAAGGTGGTGGACGCGCTGCGCAGCCACCAGCGCGAGGTGACGGTGGGCGATTCGGACGACGACAACGCCGATCCCTTGGACGACATGGCTTTTAAGCCCGACGGCCATTTTCAGGAGCGCCCCGCCGATTGGGGCAACCCCCAGCAAGACCTGCAAAGCCGCCAGTTCATGGCGGTGTTAGAGGCGTGCACCGACAAATTGCCGGCGGTGCAGGGCCGACTGTTTTTGATGCGTGAGTGGCTGGAGATGTCGAGCGAGGAGATCTGTAAGGAACTGCAGCTGACCTCGACCAACCTGTATGTCCAGTTGCACCGGGCCCGCTTGCGCTTGCGCGAGTGCCTGGAGCTCCACTGGTTTGCGAGCCAACCATGAACCGATTCATGCGTCAATTGCCGCTCATGCGCAACTGCAAGGAAGTGACCGCCTTGGTCATCGCCCGAGAAGACCGCGATCTGCCCTGGGCCGAGCGCGCCGCGCTGCGCGTGCACATGGCCATGTGCAAGGCCTGCCCGCGCTTTGAGCGCCAGGTGCTGACCATGCGCAACGCGATGAAGCAGTGGCGCGGCTACGCCGACGACGAGGCGGATGGGGGTTGAGCGTTCAGTGCTGTACTCACACCCGATGGCATGCGGGTATCGGCGCCAAAGCGCAATTGAAACAAGGCGCCCCCCATGTCTGACGGCAAACACAGCAATGGCCATCCATGTGCTTTTGCGACCTCCATGGCGATTGCCAAGCCAAGTCCGGATCCCGGTTTTTGATTGCCTGGCGCTCGCCAAAACCGCTCAAACACCAGTGTGCGATGCTGTGCAGCGACCCCTGGTCCCTGGTCCTCTATGCCCAAGCTCTGCAAGCCCAGTCGAATACGAACGATACCCCCAGCGGGTGAGTGATCGATGGCGTTTTCGATCAGGTTTTTTAACAAGACAAAAAGTTCGCCTGCATCCGCCTCGATGCGCAGATCCACAGCGTCTTGGATCGTCTGCACTCCGACACCGGCCCGTTCAGCGCGCCAGGACAGGAAGCCGGTGACCTGTTGAACCATCTCCGCCAGACAAACAGACTGTTTGTTCAGTGGCTTTCCGCCTGCCACTTCGGCCACATGCAGCAATTGGTTGACGGTGCGGCCCAGTGCATCGATATCGCGCAGTGTGTCTGGTGGGATGTGGTCTCCCAGTGCCTCCAACTGCCCGCGCAGCAAGGCGATGGGGGTTTTCAGCTCGTGGGCTGCGTCAGCAAAAAACCGCTGCTGCGCAGAGAACGCCGTCTCAAGTCTCTCTAGCGCTTCATTGAACGCCAGTACCAAGGGGCGGATTTCGGTTGGCAGTTGGTCCAGGGGTAATCGAGCTGACAGATTGTCTTGCCCTACAGTGCGTGCGGCGAGGCTCACAACCCGAATGGGTCTGAGCACGCTGCGCACACCCCAATAGCTCAGCACCGCCAGAACACCCATCGACAGCGCTGCCATGACGGTCACAGCTTCGGTGATGGCTGGCACGATGGCTTCTTGGGCCAGCTGGGCAAAGCGGTCACTGCGTCCTACTTGCACCCAATGGTCGCGCCCTTGGACAGGGTGTCGCACCGTGGCGACATGAAATGGTGTGCCGCCTACGTCGGTGCGCAGATAGACCCCATCCTGTTGGCTCACCGGTAGACCCGGCATCAAGCTGTTGAAGTCGGCATCCGAAGATGCCAGCACTTGGCCGTGACCGTCCAATACCCGGTACTTCAGGTTGGCGAAGAAGGCGTCAAAGCTTTGAGCGTCCTGGCCTTGCAGGTGCACGGCGAGTTGCCCATTGGTGTCGATCTTGATGGCGTCTGCTATATCGTGTGTTTGACCGAGCAGGCTCTGTTTTGTGATGGCATCACCAAACCGGTGGGCGATGGTTGTTTGCACAGCCACATACAAAACCGCCACGATGGCGATGGTCAGAGCAAACACCCAGGCAAGGCGCAGCGCTAGGCTAGGGCGTGTCGGCGGCCACCAATGCATAACCCACACCTTTGATGTTGACGATGGTTACTTTGGACTGCAGCGCTGCCAGCTTGCCTCTGAGACGATGGATCGCCACGTCCAGAGCTTTGGGCGTGATGTCCGAAAACGCTCCCCAGGCGGCCGATTCCAAAGCACTGCGACGGGCAACCTGGCCAGCCCCGCGCATCAGTACCCAGAGTACTTGTAACTCACTGGACGACAAAGTGATGGAGCTTGAACCAACCAACAGGGTAGACAGTTCGGGCGAGACGGTGAGGTCCGCAAAACAGCATTGCTCCGGCTGCCATGTGGCATGACGTCGCAGCAGCGCTTTGGTGCGGGCTACCAGTTCAGCCATCTCAAAAGGTTTGGTGAGGTAATCGTCTGCGCCGGACTCCAGGCCATGAATGCGGTCTCCCAAAGCATCTCGCGCAGTCAGAACCAAGCAGGGAGTGGACAGGCGCAGGGCCCGCAATTGGGTCAGCAAGCTCAGACCATCTCCGTCGGGCAGTCCTCGGTCCAGAATCACAGCATCGTAGGACGCTGTGTCCAAATAGGCAGCCGCATGGGTGCACGTGTTCACCACATCGCAGACGATGCCCTGTGCCTGAAGTGCTGTGACCACCGCTTGCGCCATGCGCGGGTGGTCTTCGACGAGCAGGACACGGGGCATCGTGTTGGGACTCAGAAGCGGTAAGTCAGACCCACATTCAGAGATGTGGGTTGGTATGTCGGCCGGTCTTGTAGCGTTGAGCCGCCTTGGGTGGAGCTCAGCCTTCGTTTGCCCATTTGGCTCCAGCGAAGATCGGCGCTGAGACTCCATCTATCCGATAGGTCGACTTCTCCGCCCACCATCACCTGAGTGGCTAGGCCGCCGCGGCCTGAATACTCCTGATCCGATCCGTTGCGGCCCAGGTCCATATCGACTTCCGTCACATAGCCCAAGCCTGCGCCGATGAAGGGGCGTACACCACCCAGTTTGGCAAAGCGATAGTAGCCATTGACAAAGGCCACTGTTGACGCGAACTCTCCGGTCACGGGCGTATCACCAATGCGCTGCAGCTTGTGACTGCGGTAGTCCCAGGCCAATTCCGCAGCCCATCCATTACCGTAGCGATAGCCCACGGCTCCACCCGCACCGGTGCCGCTGCCAAAGCTTGTTGCGCCGGTGATGGTGGCTTGAGAAGGACGAGACTCAGTGACCGACGTGGACGCCAGCGAACTGGCACCACCATAAGCGCTGATGTACAAGCCAGGCCGGTCTTGGGCGACAGCGGGAGCGGCAAGCGACAGCGCCGCAGCGGCCATGGAAGCCAGCACTGGAAGTCGGGTTTGTGTAGGCATGGTGGTGCACCTTATGGAAAGTGGAACAGTGAACGACACCGAAGGATGGGTCGCCGCCCGATTCTTGTTCCACTCGGGTTACCGGCAGGTAACCCATTCCGCAACCTTATCCCTAACTGAGCAGTGCCTGCGCAAACTCCCGCGCGCTGAACGTTTCCAGGTCTTCCAGCTTTTCGCCCACGCCGATGAAATACACCGGCACCGGTCGCTCGCGGGCGATGGCGCAGATCACCCCGCCTTTGGCGGTGCCGTCGAGCTTGGTGATGATCAGGCCGGTCAGGCCCAGCGCGTCGTCAAAGGCTTTGACCTGGTTGAGCGCGTTTTGCCCGGTGTTGCCGTCGATCACCAGCAGCACTTCGTGCGGGCTGGCGGCGTCGGCTTTTTGCACCACGCGTTTGATCTTTTTCAACTCTTCCATCAGGTGCAGCTGGGTTGGCAGGCGGCCGGCGGTGTCGACCAGCACCACGTCTTTGCCCCGCGCCTTGCCGGCGGCCACCGCGTCAAAGCTCACGGCGGCCGGGTCGCCGCCTTCTTGGGTGACGATGTCCACCGTGTTGCGGGTGGCCCAGACGGCCAACTGCTCACGCGCGGCGGCGCGGAAGGTGTCGGCCGCCGCCAGCAGCACGCTGGCGCCCGAATCCGACAGGTGGCGGGTGAGTTTGCCGATGGAGGTGGTTTTGCCCGCGCCGTTGACGCCCGCCACCATGATGACCGTGGGTTTGTGTTCGCCAATCACCAGCGGCTTTTCCAGTGGGCGCAGCAGATCGGCCATGGCCTCGGCCAGTAGGCCTTTGACGGCGGCCGGGTCGGTGGCTTTGTGGTCCTTGACGCGCTTTTTCAGATCGGCGAGCAGGTGTTCGGTGGCCTTGACGCCGGTGTCGGCCATCAGCAGCGCGGCTTCCAGCTCTTCATAGAGCGCGTCGTCGATCTTGGTGCCGGTGAAGACGGTGGCGATGCTGCTGCCGGTTTTGCGCAGGCCGGCGGTCAGGCGCGAGAGCCAGCCTTGGCGGGGCGCGGCGGCCGGCTCTGCCGCTGCGGGCGCTGGGCTGGCGACTGGGGCTGCGTCGGGTGCTGGCGCGTCGGGTGTGGGTGTTTTTTTGCGGAAGAACGAGAACATATGCGGCAACCTTGTATCTTCCACATTCTATGAAACGCCTTTTCCGCTCCTGTTGCGCTGCTTTGGCGCTGTGTCTGGGCTGGGCGGTGCCGGCCTGGGCGCAGGCGCCAGCGGCCAGCGCCGCCCAGTCCTTCACCCTGGCCAATGGCATGACGGTGATCGTCAAGCCCGACCGCCGCGCCCCCACGGTGGCCCACATGCTGTGGGTGCGGGTGGGGGCGATGGACGAGGTGGACGGCACCTCGGGCGTGGCCCATGTGCTGGAGCACATGCTGTTCAAAGGCACGCCCACCGTGCCGCCGGGCGAGTTTTCGCGTCGGGTGGCGGCGCTCGGCGGGCGCGACAACGCCTTCACCAGCCGCGACGCCACCGCCTACCACCAGCAGGTGCCTGCAGACCAGCTGGAAGCGGTGATGCGGCTCGAAGCCGACCGTTTTGCCAACAACCAGTGGCCGGACGACGAATTTCGCCGCGAGATTGAAGTCGTCAAAGAAGAGCGCCGCCAGCGCACAGACGATTCGCCGCGCGCGCTGTTTTTTGAGCAGTTCAACGCCCAGAGTTGGACCACCCATCCCTACCGCCGGCCGATTGTGGGTTGGATGAGCGATCTGCAAGCCATGGTGCCTGAAGACGCGCGCGCCTTCTACCGTCAGTGGTACAGCCCGGCCAACGCTGCGGTGGTGATCGCCGGCGACGTGGACGTGGCCCAGGTGCGCACGCTGGCCGAGCGCATCTACGGCGCCATTCCTGCGCGTGCTGTGCCGCCGCGCAAGCCGCGCGACGAGCCGCCCCAGCAGGGGCCACGCCGCTTCGAATACCGCGCGGCTGTGGACCAGGCCATGGTGGTGTTGGGCTACAAAGTGCCGCATCTGCTCGACCCAGCGGTGGACGATGCGACCAGCACCGATGCGCTGGCCCTGACCCTGTTGGCCGCTGTGCTCGACGGCTACGACGGCGCGCGCTTGGGCCGCGCCTTGGTGCAAGGCTCGGGCATGGGCGGCCAACGCATCGCCGACAGCGTGAGCGCCAGCCACGGCCTGGTGGGCCGCGGGCCACAGCAATTCACCTTGCTCGCGGTGCCAGCCCAAGGCGTCACGCCAGAGATGGTCACCGCCGCGCTCAAGGCCGAGGTGCAGCGTGTGGCGCGCGAGGGCGTGACCGAGACCGAGCTGCAGCGTGTGAAAACCCAGTGGACCGCCTCCGAGGTCTACAAGCTCGACAGCGTGTTCAACCAAGCGCGCGAGCTGGGCCAGCAGTGGTTGCTCGGTTGGGGGCTGGACGGCCAAGCGGGGCTGATGGCGCGTTTGCGGGCCATTACGCCAGCGCAGGTGCAGTCGGTGGCGCAGCGCTATTTTGGCGATGAACAGCTGACCACCGGTGTGCTGTTGCCCGACGCCGCCAAACGCGCCGCAGCCCAGGCCGCACGCGCCCAAGCGCCCGCCACACCGACGGTGCCGCTGCGCCACTGAGACCCTATTTTTTGGACCGACCGACATGCGTTTGTTGCCCTTTCGTTTTGCCGCCGCTCTAGCCATCGCTGTGTGGGCGATGGGCGCCCCCGCGCGCGCTGGCATCGCCATCGAACACTGGACCGAGCCCTCGGGCGCCCGCGTCTATCTGGTGCAGAGCCCAGCCATTCCCATGGTTGATCTGCAGATCGACTTCGATGGCGGCAGCCGGCGCGACCCGGCCGCCCAAGCCGGCTTGGCCAGCGCCACCGCCAGCCTGATGTCGGCAGGCGTGGCCGCCTGGCAAGGCCAGCCCGCGCGCGACGAAAACGCCTTGGCCGAGGCCTGGCTCGACACCGGCGCCCAAGCGGGAGTGAGCGCCAGCGCTGAGCGCTTCACCATTGGCCTGCGCAGCCTGACCGACCCGGCCTGGCTGCCCCGCGCCACCGCCTTGCTGGCGCAGCAAATCGCCGCCCCCAGCTTTCCCGACGCGGTGTGGCAACGCGACCGCGAACGCCAGATCGCCGCCCTGCGCGAGGCCGAGAACCGCCCCACAACGCACGCTAACCGCGCGTTCGCCCAAGCGGTGTACCGCGACCACCCCTACGGCCGCGAGGCCAGTGCTGCCACCCTGAATGCCATTTCGGTAGACGACATGCGCGCCCACCACCAGCGCACGGTGTTGGCCTGCCGCGCCACCGTGACCATCGTCGGCGCGGTCGACAAAGCGGGTGCGCAGGCCATGGTGCGGCCGCTGCTGCAGGCCATGGGCCAGCGGCCCTGCCAGCCGCTGTCTGCCGTGCCCGAGGTGGCGCCACTGCCCGCTGCCGTGCAACAGGCGTTGCCCTTTGCCAGCGCTCAGGCCCAAGTGCTGGTGGGCCAGCCCGGTATTGCCCGGCGCGACCCGGACTTCTTTCCGCTGTTTGTGGGCAACTACATCTTGGGTGGCGGCGGTTTTGTGTCGCGCCTGACCACCGAGGTGCGTGAAAAGCGGGGCCTGAGTTACAGCGTCTACAGCTATTTCGCGCCCGGCTTGCACGCAGGCGCTTTTCAAATGGGCCTGTCGACCCGGCCCGACCAAGCCCAGCAAGCGCTGGACGTGGCCCAGCAGGTATTGCGCGACTTTGTGGCCCAAGGCCCGACCGAGGCCGAATTGCAAGCCGCCAAAGATTTTCTGATGAAAGGCTTTGCGCTGCGCATCGACAGCAACCGCAAGTTGCTGGACAACGTGGCCAATATCGCCTGGCACGGCCTGCCGCTCGATTACCTCGACAGCTGGACCCGGCAGGTGCAGGCAGTGAGCAGCGCCGACATCCGCCGCGCGTTTCAGCGGGTGATCCAGCCGGATCGCATGGCCACGGTGGTGGTGGGTGGTCGTTGAGGCGCTGCCGCTTCAGTCCATCACCAGCCCACCGTCGACCACCAGGTTTTGCCCGGTCACGCCGCGCGCCAGCGGGCTGAGCAGCATCACCACCGCATCGGCCATTTCTTCGGGCGTGGTGACGCGCTGCAGCGGGGTTTGGGCGGCGATCAGGTCGAACACCGCTTCGGGCGTGGCCGCGCTCGCGTCGGTGCTGCGCAGCAGGCCGCCCGAGACCATGTTGACGCGGATGCCTTGTGGCCCCCATTCCTTGGCCGCTGTGCGGGTGAGCGCGAGCAGCGCACCCTTGGCGGCGGTGTAGTCGTGGTAAGGCACCACCGGGTGCTGGAACAGATTGGTGCCGATGTGGACCACCGAACCACCACCAGCGGCCTGCATGCCGGCGTGGCAGGCTTGCAAGGTGTTGAGCGCCCCGCGCAGCGCGCCGTCGAGTTGGTCCTGCATGTGTTGCCACTCCAGGGTGTCGAGACGGGGGCGCGCATCGCCATTGAACTGAAACTGCACCAGCGCGTTGTGCACCAAGCCGGTCACCGGGCGGCCGGCCCATGCGGTGGCGCGCTGCACCATGGCCTGCACTTGGTCGGCCGAGCGCACATCGGCCTGGAGCGCGATCGCGCGCTCACCGAGTTCGCGCGCAAGCGCCTGCGCCGCTTCGGCGCTCTGGAGGTAGTTGATCACCACCCGCGCGCCTTCGCGGTGGGCGGCGCGCGCGATCGCGGCGCCGAGGCCACGGCTGGCGCCGGAGATCAGGACGAGTTGTTGGTTAAGCATGGGTGTTCTCCAGGTTCAGAAGGGGCATGGGATGGTGGAAGTGGTTGAGCGGCCCGTGGCCGGCGCCCAGACGCAGGTCGATGCCGGCCAACAGCGCTTGGCGCCCCCAGTGGTGCGCGGCGTCCACCGCCGCCACCAGATCGGCGCCGCGCGCCAAGTGGGTGGCGATGGCCGAGGACAGGCCGCAGCCAGTACCGTGCAGGTTTCGGCTGTGCAGGCGGGGCGCGCTGCGCTGCCAGCGCACGCCGCTGGCGTCGACCAGGGTGTCGGTCAGGGTGTCCCCGCTCAGGTGGCCGCCCTTGACCAACACCGAGCGCGCGCCTTGGTCCATCAGCGTCTGCGCGGCCTGCAGCGCCGAGTCGAGGGTGGTGATGCGCTCGCCCACCAGCAGGCCAAGCTCGTCGAGGTTGGGTGTGAGCACGGTGCACAGGCCGAACAGGCGCTCGCGCAGCCGCTGCACCGTGGACGGCGTGATCAGGGCGTCGCCGCTGGTGGCCACCATCACCGGATCGAGTACCACCGGCAGACCGGGGTGGCGCTGCAGCGCCTCGGCCACCACCGCTACTGTCGCTTCGTCGTGCAGCATGCCGATCTTGATCGCGTCGGCGCCGATGTCGGTGAGCACCGCAGCGATCTGCTGCGCCAGAAACGCGGGCGGCGCGGCGTGGATGGCCTGTACACCGATGCTGTTCTGCGCGGTGAGTGCGGTGATGGCGCTCATGCCATGGCCGCCGAGCGCGGCAATGGTCTTGAGATCGGCCTGGATGCCGGCACCGCCGCCCGAGTCCGAGCCGGCGATGGTGAGCACGCGCGGCACGCGCCAGGGCCGCGCCTCGGCCATGCGCGCGCGCAACGCTGCCGCCGCCGCGCCGGTGTCTGGTGCGGCCGAGATGGCGCGCACCACCGCCACTCCGTCCACACCGGTGGCCCAGACTTCGGTCAAGTTGTCGGCGTTGATACCTCCAATCGCCATCAGTGGTGTGCGTGTGGCTTGCCGCGCCTGCCGCAGACCGGCCAGCCCCCAGGCCGGTGCGGTGTCGGTTTTGGTGGGGGTGTCGAACAGCGGGCTCACCGCGAGGTAGTCGGCGGCCAGGGCGTCGGGCCGCTGCAGCTGATCGGGGCGCTCGAGCGAGAGGCCCACGATGGCCTGTGGCCCCAGCAGGGCGCGGGCCTGCTCCAGTGGCATGTCGCTCTGGCCCAGGTGCACGCCGTCTGCACCTGCGGCCAGCGCCACCTCGGCCCGGTCGTTGACGATCACCAGCACCCGCCACGGCCGCGCGATGTCCAGCAAGGTCTTTGTGCGTGCGATTAAGGTGCGGGTGCCGCTGTATTTATCGCGCAGCTGCACACAGGTCACGCCGCTTTGCAGCGCGTCGCGCACACGCGCGCGGCCGGCTTCGCTGTCCAGATCGCTGCCGTCGATGACCCAGTACAGCCGCAGCCGCTCGCGCAGCGCAGCGGGTGTCCAGCGGGCGCTCATGCCCGCCGCTCCACGCGCAGGGTGCGCGCCAGGGTCTGGTGGTCCACAGTGCTCGCGGCATCGAGCAGCGCCACCGCATAACTGCCAGTGCCCGCACCGGGGCCGAGGCGCTCGGCCGCCAGCTGGCCGGCCACGCCCCAGAAGGCCATGGCGCTCGCGCAGGCGCGCCAGGCGTCGGGCTGCACCGCCGCAAACGCGCCCACCAGCGCACTGGCCGAGCAGCCCACGCCGGTGACCCGGGTCATCAGCGGGTGCCCGTTGCGCAGCACCGCATGCCGCCCGTCGGGTGCGATCACATGGTCCTCAGGTCCCGACACACAGACCACGCAGCCCTGGCGCTGCGCCAGGGTCTGTGCCGCGTCCACAGCCCGCTCCACCGGGTCGGTGCTGTCCACGCCCTTGGTCTGGCCGCTGTGGCCCGCGAGGCTCAGGATTTCCGAGGCGTTGCCGCGCACCAGCGTCGGGCGGCGCGCCAGCAGGTCGGCGAGTACCGTGTGGCGGTAGGCGCTTGCGCCCGCGCCCACCGGGTCGAGCACGCTGGGCTTGCCCGCTGCGCGCGCGGTGTCCAGGGCGAGTTGCATGGCTGGCACCCATTGCGCGTCGAGCGTGCCGATGTTGACCACCACCGCGCCCGACAGGCACGCCAGCTCGGCCACTTCCTCGACCGCATGGGCCATGATGGGCGATGCGCCCGCCGTCAGCAGTGCATTGGCGTTGAAGGCGGTCACCACCAGGTTGGTGACGCTGTGCACCAGTGGTGTGTGTTCGCGCACGGCGCACAGGTCGCACCAGACGGTATCGACAGAAAAGGAATGGTTGGAGTCCACGGCATGCCTCTTGAAAAAAAGACAGGTCATGCCGCACACGGAGTCGGGCCCGCACACGTGGGGCCGGCTTCCCTACGCTGGTATGACCCAGATCAGGTTCAAAGGGTGTTTCTCAGCCCCGCAGGGCACCCCTAGCCAATGCGTTCTTGGTGAACGCGGGCCGCAGTATGGCATGGGGCGCTTGCCACATGGCCCATGGGGGCACAGTCGGTGCAGCGATTAAGCTTGGGGCATGGTCACCCAACGCTCTTCCCATCCCGGCGCCTCCACCCCGCGCCCGCCCGCCGTCCGATCCACCGCCAACGCCCCGCAGCTGGTGCGCATCATCGGCGGCCAATGGAAGCGCACGCCGCTGCCGGTGCCGGCCAAAGCCGGCCTGCGCCCCACACCCAATCGGGTGCGCGAAACCTTGTTCAACTGGTTGGGCCAAGACTTGAGCGGCTGGCGCTGTTGCGACGCCTTTGCCGGCAGCGGCGCCTTGGGGCTGGAGGCCGCTTCGCGCGGTGCGGCCCAGGTCTGGCTGGTCGAGCAGGACGCCGCCTTGGCCAGTGGCTTGGGAGCCATGTGCACCAAGCTCAAGGCCAGCGGGGTCAAGGTGCACCGGGGCGACGGCGTGGCGCTGTTGCGCAGCTTGGCCGGTCAAGGGCTGGATGCGGTGTTTCTGGACCCACCGTTTGGCGACGACGGCAACGAAGCGCTGTTTGCCAGTGCCCTGCGCGCCGCCGCCCAAGCCATTGGGCCGCAAGGTCTGGTGTACCTGGAGTCGCCCCGGGTTTGGGCTGCTGACGAGTTGGCGCCCTTGGGCTTGGCGTCGCACAAGCAGGGCAAGGCTGGCATGGTGTGTTACGCCTTGCTCGGGCCGCTGTCGGTGTGATGCCCCACCCCAGCCCGAGCGGGGTCACTGGCCCCGCCGCTGGCGCTTTGGGATAATCCGCGCATGAGTTCACCCTCCACAGCGCCGCGCATCGCGGTCTACAGCGGCACCTTCGACCCCTTGACCCTGGGGCACGAAGACGTGGCCTTGCGCGCGGCCCAGCTGTTCGACGGTGTGATCGTGGCGGTGGCGCGCGCCCACCACAAAAAAACCCGCTTTTCTCTCGACGAACGTCTGGCCATGGTGCAGGCCTTTGCCGACTTGCAGTCACCGGGCCGCATACGGGTCTTGCCCTTTGACGGGCTGATGATGGACTTCTGCCGCGCCCATGGTGCGGTGGCGGTGGTGCGCGGCATCCGCAACATCACCGATTTCGACTACGAAGCCCAGATGGCGTCCATGAACCGCAAGCTGCACCCCGGGGTCGAGACCGTGTTCTTGCTGCCGCAGGCCGACTTGCAGTGCATCTCCAGCACCCTGGTGCGCGAGATTTCTGCGCTTGGCGGCGACGTCCACGGCATGGTCAATCCCGACGTGGCCCAAGCTTTGCGTGGGCGGCCCTTACAGGCTTGAGAGGGAACACGCCATGGCCTTGATGATCACCGCCGAATGCATCAATTGCGATGTGTGTGAGCCCGAGTGCCCCAACGATGCGATCTCGATGGGCGAGGAGTTCTACCAAATCGACCCCCACCGCTGCACCGAATGTGTGGGCCATTTTGACGAGCCCCAGTGTGTGGCGATCTGCCCGGTGGCCTGCATCCCAGGCAACCCCGAGCACGTGGAGAGCCGCGAAACCTTGTTTCAGAAGTTTGAACGCCTGCAGCGCGCCAAGATCGGGCGTCAGGCCCCGGCGGGTGGGGTGTCGGCGGCTGGCTGATCGCCCGCTGTGACCTCTGTGGTGGCGGTGGGTTTGGGCGGTTTGGGCCGTGGCGGCTTGCTGGTGTGGATCAGCGCGGTGGCCTTGACCATGTCGCCGTCGATCAGGTGGTCCAGAGCCTTCAAGCTGCGCTCAATCGTCTGGTCGATGGCGATGCGGTCGTCGAGCGCCGGTTTTTTGAGCACCCAGTTCGCTACCTCGTTTTTGTTGCCCGGGTGGCCAATGCCAATGCGCAGGCGCCAATAGTCGGCGCTGCCCAACTGGGCGTGGATGTCGCGCAAGCCGTTGTGGCCCGCATGGCCACCGCCATGCTTGAGCTTGGCTTCGCCGGGAGGTAGGTCCAGCTCGTCGTGCACCACCAGCACCTCGCCAGGCGAAATCTTAAAAAACCGCGCCAGCGAGGCCACCGATTGGCCCGAGCGGTTCATGAAGGTTTGAGGCTCCAACAGCCACAGGGCCTGCCCACGCACGCTGGTGCGTGCCATCAGGCCGAAGTGGCCGCGCTCCATTTGCAGCGTGGCGCCCAGTCGGCGCGCGGCTTCGTCAATGAACCAAAAGCCGGCGTTGTGGCGCGTGTGTTCGTATTCCGGGCCAGGATTGCCCAAGCCCACCAAGAGTTTGATCATGCTGGAATTATCGAGGCATCGGAAAAACAAAAGCCCGCACAGGGCGGGCTTTTGTGAGGCATGAAAGCCAAGAATCACTTCTTGCCTTTTTTGCCCTTCTTGTCGTCGGCCGGAGCGGCTGCTGCGGCAACGATGACTTCTTCCACCGGCTCGACCATGGTGGCCACGGTCAGGTCTTTGCGGCCGTGGGTCACGATCTTCACGCCTGCGGGCAGCGCGATGTCACCAGCGTGCACCGACGAGCCTTTGGTGGCCTTGGACAGGTCGACTTCGATGTGTTCAGGCAGTTGGATGGCCAAGCACTCGATTTCGATGTCGGTCATGACGTGGTTGACCACACACTTGTCTTCTTTGACGGCCGGCGAGTTCTCGGCGCCCACAAAGTGCAGAGGCACTTTTTTGTGCAGACGGGTCTTTTCGTCCACGCGCTGGAAGTCCACGTGCAGGACCAAGCGCTTGAACGGGTGGTACTGCACATCGCGCAGCAGCACTTTTTCGGTCTTGCCGTTGATTTCCATGTCCAGCAGGGAGGCGTGGAACGTCTCTTTCTGCAGTGCGTGGAACAACGCGTTGTGATCGATTTCGATCGCGGTGGGGGTGGCGCTGCCACCAAAAACGATGCCAGGGGTCCGGCCGGTGTTGCGCAGGCGGCGGCTCGCACCCGTACCCTGCTTGCTGCGCTCAAAAGCGACGAATTGCATGGTGATACTCCAGTTGAGGGGCTCCGCGACCAGAGCGCCTCTGTTTGACAAAGGATGCCCGCAGGCACCCGGCTTTTTGACGCCTCAGAACAGATTGTCCTGGTCGGCGAACAAACTCATGACCGACTCGCCCGAGGCGATGCGCGCAATGGTCTCAGCCATCAGCGGCGCCACGGAGAGCTGGCGGATCTTGCCGCAGGCCTGGGCGGCTTGCGACAGCGGAATGGTGTTGGTCACCACCACCTCGTCCAGGGCGTTGCCCTTGGCGATGCGGTCGATGGCCGGACCCGAAAAAATCGGGTGGGTGCAGTAGGCGTAGACGTTTTTGGCGCCGCGCTCTTTGAGCACCTCGGCGGCTTTGACCAGGGTGCCGGCGGTGTCGATCATGTCGTCCATGATCACGCAGTTGCGGCCGTCGATGTCGCCGATGACGTGCATGACTTCCGACACATTGGCCTTGGGGCGG
>JBEIEH010000028.1:0-17904 GCA_040383055.1 Burkholderiaceae bacterium | reverse complement strand
GGCAACCTGTCCAATGTGCTGGTGCAAGCCTCGGTGATCGCCTTGCTGGCGGGTGGGCAAACCTTTGTGATTTTGACCGCCGGTGTGGACCTGGCGGTGGGCGCGGTGACCGCGCTGGCCGGCGCCATCGCCGGCCATCTGATGCTCAAAATGGGCGTGGACCCGTACATGGCCATGCTGGCAGCGCTCGGCATTGGCCTGGCGGTGGGTGGTTTCAACGGTTATTTGGTCGCCTTTGTGGGCATCCCATCGTTCATCGTGACGCTTGGTGGCCTGACCCTGTGGCGCGGCCTGGCGTTCGACGCCACCGGCGGCTTTGACAACGCCGGCCTGCCCGACCCCTTCCCCTTCATCGGCTACGGCACCGTGTTCGGTGTGCCCATGCCCACCGTCATCATGGTGCTGGTGTTTGTGCTGATGGCCTTTGTGTTGTCCAGCACCAAGCTCGGCCGTTATGTGTACGCCATTGGCTCCAACGAAATGGGGGCGCGCCAAGTGGGTATCAATATCCGCTGGTACAAGTTGGGTGTGTATGTGGTCTCTGGCCTGGCCTGCGGCTTGGCGGCCATTGTGCTGATGGCGCGCATGGATTCGTCCAGCGGCAAAATGGCGCAGAACTTCGAACTCGACGCGATTGCAGCGGTGATTTTGGGCGGCACCTCGCTGTTCGGCGGCCGCGGCAGCATCTGGGGCAGCTTGCTGGGTGCGGTGCTCATCACCATGATCCGCAACGGCATGAACCTGCTGGAGATTTCGCAGTTCAAACAGATGATGGCGATTGGCGCGGTGGTGATCATCGCGGTGTGGATCGACGTGCTGCGCCGCCAGCACCTGCTGAAAAAATAAGCCTGAGGATGAACATGCGTGTGATGGTGTTAGGCGAAGCCCTGATGGACTGTGTGGCCCAAGACAACGGGCAACTGCTGCCGCTCATGGGTGGCAGCCCGTACAACATGGCGCGCGCTGCGGCGCGCCGGGGCGCCTCGGTGGCATACCTCAACCCCCTGTCGACCGACCGCTTTGGCCAGCAGCTGGGCGCCCAATTGTTGGCCGACGGCGTGGCCACACTGGGCGGCGCAAGCCGGCTACCGACCTCGCTGGCGGTGGTGCAAATCGCCAACGGCCAACCGAGCTACGGCTTTTACCGCGAAGGCATTGCCGACCGCGACACCAGCGCCGAAGGCTTGCTGGCCTTGCTCGACGGCCAGCAGCCCGGTGTGCTGCACACCGGCTCGCTGCTGCTGGTGCCGCCTGAGCACGACAAAATCCTGGCGGTACTGGCTGGGGCGCGAACGCGCGGCTGGACCATCAGCGTCGATGTGAACCTGCGCCCCTTGCTGGCCGCCGACCTGGCCGCCTATGTGCAGGCGGTGCTGGCGGTGCTGCCGCACACCGACTGGCTCAAGGCCAGCGACGAAGACCTGGAGACGCTGGGTTTCGAAGGCGTGCGCCGATCCAACGCCACCGCACTGGTGCGTGAACTGCGCCAGCGCGCAGGCGCGGGCCGGCTGTCCCGCGTGGCGCTGACTTTTGGTGGCGACGGCGCGTATCTCGATGTGGACAGCCAATGCGCCGAAGCCGATGTACCCCGCGTGCGGGTGGTCGACACCGTGGGCGCGGGCGACACCTTCTGGGGCAACTGTGTGGCCGACTGGGCACTCGAGCATGGCGGGGCTGAACGCTGCGCCAGCACCCTGCGCCACGCCATGGTAGCGGCCGCCATCAACTGCAGTCGCCAGGGCTGCCAGCCGCCCACGTGGGCCGAGACACAAGTGGGTGTGCCCGCTTAATCACTGGCCAGACGGCCAAGAAAAAAGCCCCGCCAAAGCGGGGCTTTTTCTTGGGTCGGAAGGGATCAGGCCGCCATACCGGGATTGCCCGCCATGCCCACGATGGTGGGGGTGTTGATCTTGACGTTCTTGATCACTTTCTTGTTGCGCAGGTAACCCGAGACCACGTCCCAGATCGGCTCGCCCTGCACACCCTCTTGCACCGAGGCCCAGCCAGCGACCTTGTACTTTTTGTCGGCTTCGATCGGCTTGCCTTTGAGCATCATGTTGTTGATGCGCTGGCCTGCCGGCGCGTTGGGGGTGCAGCTGTAGCTCATGCCACCCACACGCACCATGTCACCGCCCTGCTGGTAGTAGGGGTCGGGGTTGAAGATGTTGTCGCACACGTCTTCCATGATCTCCTTGATCTGGGCGCCGGTGAACTCGTTGACGGTGGTGGCCGGGTAGGTCATGGCCATCTGGTCCATCATGGCCTCGTAGGTGATGGCGTCGCCCGGCAGCAGCGAGGTGCCCCAGCGCACGCCGGGCGAGAAGGCCATGTCGGTGCCCTTCACTTCCATCAGCGCGTCGCAGATGATCTGGTCCCACGAACCGTTGAAGTTGCCGCGGCGATACAGCAGCTCTTCGGTGACCGCGAGCTTTTCGTCGAGCTTGGCCTTGTAGGGCGCGCGCACTTTGTCGATGTAAGCCTGCATCTCCTTGTCGGGATCGATCAGGTTGGCAAACACCGGCAACAGGCGGTACTGGAAGCCTTGCACCTTGCCACCACGGACATCAAAGTCGAGCACACCCAAGAACTTGCTGTTCGAACCGGCGTTGGTCACCAGGGTCTGGCCACCACCGTTCTTGACGATCACCGGCGCGGGCATGCCGTCGTGGGTGTGGCCACCCAGAATGGCGTCGATGCCACGCACACGCGAGGCCATCTTGATGTCCACATCCATGCCGTTGTGCGACAGCACCACCACCGCCTGGCAGCCTTCGGCGCGGGCCTGGTCGACCATCTTCTGCATGTGCTCGTCCTGGATGCCAAAGGTCCAGTCGGGCACCATGTGGCGCGGGTTGGCAATCGGGGTGTAGGGAAAGGCCTGGCCGATCACCGCGATCTTCACGCCATTGATCTCGCGGGTGGCGTAGGGCTTGAACACCAGGTCTTCGAAGTCGGTGGTCTTGACGTTCTGCGCCAAGAACTCGATGTGGCCCTTGAAGTCCTTCTCTACGATTTCCTGCACCCGCTTGGCGCCGAAGGTGAACTCCCAGTGCGGGCACATCATGTTCACGCCCAGCAGCTTGCAGGCGTCGACCATGTCTTGGCCATTGGTCCAGAGCGAGGTGGCCGATCCCTGCCAGGTGTCGCCACCGTCGAGCAGCAGCGCGTGCGGGCGGCTGGCCTTGAGCTGTTTGACCAAGGTGGCCAGGTGCGCAAAACCGCCCACCTTGCCGTAGGTCTTGGCGGCCTGGCTGAAGTTCAGGTAGGTGAAGGCGTGTGCGGCAGCCGTGTTGGGCTTGAAGCCGAAATGTTTGAGCAGCTTGTCGCCCACGATGTGCGGCGGTCGCCCCACGGCTTCGGCCACGCCCAGGTTCACATTGGGCTCGCGGAAATAAATCGGCTGCAGCTGTGCGTGGCAGTCGGTGAAATGCAAAAAGCTGACGTTGCCGTACTTGGGCACGTCGTACAGGCGTTCACCCGCGCCCGGCTTGGCGGCCAAGGCGTCTTGGTGGTGCAAGGCCATCCCGCCGGCCCCTGCGATGGCCAGCACTTGCATGAATTCACGGCGACTGAGACTCATAACATTCCTTCTTCATTGAATACTGATATTTGCCGGCCAAAAAATGAGCCGGACCGGCCGCCTACCGGCGGCCGGTGTGCTCATCACTGGTTGACCGGCGACTTCGGATCAAGCAACAAGGCCATCACATGCTTGAGCTGTTGCTCATTGAGGATGCCCTTGTGGCCTGCACGCGGCATTTGTGAACACGCGTTGTAGGCGCGTGAGTTGTACAGCTTGCCCCAGGTGTACTCCACGATGGCCTTCGATGCCTCGCTGTTGGGGTCGCTCACGCCACGCAGCTTGCCGTAGTTGTACAGGCTGGGGCCCAGGGTGCCAAAAGAAATTTCTTCTTTGCTGATCTGGTGGCAGTTGTAGCAATTGCCTCCGTTGACCACTTTGGCGTCGTCACTCCAAGTCAAGCCACGGCCGCTTTGGGCAATGGTTTCACCCTGCTTCCAGTCGCCCAGAAACTTGCCATCCGAAGGCCACTTGATGGTCTTCATATTGGCTTCTTCGATGGCTTTCGCCACCTTCTCGTCCAGCGGCTTGCCTGACACATCGGCCACACCGCACTCGGCATTCGCCTGGTCTTGCACCAGACGGTCGACTTTGGCAATGCCGTTGTCCTGAAAAGACGCCTTGACCACATCGGCGGTCATTTTGTCGAACTCGGCCGACGACGGACCCGTGCCACACGCCGACAGAACCACGGCGGCCACAGGGGCCAGTGCCCAGATAAATGATGCTTTCATCGGTGTCTCCTCAACGCTTATCGTTTGATGGCCGGAACAATGGACTCGGCACCCTTGGCATTGACGCCCATGTAGACGCCCAAGGCGATGGTCGCGTCGCTGCCGAATTTCGGCTCTGGGAAACGCTGCTGGCGATAGCAGTCGTTCAAACGCTTCTGCATGGTCCACATCTGGGCGTTGGACACCCGGTAGGCGGGCCAAGCCGCAAAACCAATGCCGTCACCCGGGTTCTTGGTCAGGTTGGGCAGGTCTTGCAGGCGAATGCGCTTGCCGTCTTCACCGTGGCAAGACGCGCATGAAAAATCGTGTGGGCCACCACGTTGGAAGAACAGGCGCTTGCCCACTTCATACATGGCTTTTTCCTGTGGCTGAGACACCGGCAAATTGAACCGCAGACCCTTGGATTGTGTGGCCACATACGTGGTGATCGCCACCAAGTTGGCGCCTTCGCCACGGCCAATGTTCGGCGCGGCTTTGTACAGCTCCGCCTCGCTGAACCCCTGAAGCGTCACCATGCAGTGGATCAGGCGGGTTTCCAGATCCATGACCTTGCCGGTGTCTTTGAAGAAACGGGGCATCTCCACAAAAGCGCCTTTGAGCACGCCCGGGCCTTTGCCCAGATCGCACTGTTCAAGGGTGGCGTTTTTCGGGCCGCGTTTTTGTTTCCAGAGCTCCTCGCCCTTCATCTCGAACAATTCGGCGGGGTTGCCGTCTTCGAGCATCTTGCGGTACTCGGCAATGCCGTCGGCCGTGCTTTGCGCCTGCACGGCGGCGGACGCCGCCAGCGCCAGGATGGCTGATGCCAACACATGTTTCTTCATCGGTTGCTCCTTTTGTTATTCACCATCAAAAAACGGCCAGCGTATGAGGCTGGCCGTCCATTCCACAAGCGGCGATCAAGCCACCGCTGCTTCGTCGGTGCGGGTACCGCCTTTGTTGTCGGTCCACTTCACGACCACTTTGTCGCCCTTGGCCGCGCCCTTGAATTTGAAAGCGAGGAAAGGGTTTTGCGACACGGCGGTGCTCCAAGCGGCCTTGAGCACGGTCTTGCCGTTGTGGGTGGCTTCCACATCGGTGATGTAGTGTGCGGGCACGGTGGCGCCAGCGGCGTCTTTGCGCTGGCCGGTTTCCATGACGTGCGACATCAGCACGCGAACGGTGGTTTCATCGCCGGCCAGGTTGGCACGGATACGCATCGGGTCTGCCATGTTGGGACTCCTTGAATGGGGTTCAGAGAAAAATCAAATCCAAGTGATGCCGATCAGCCGCCGCAGCCGCCGAGGGTGACCTTGGTTTCTTTGGTCGCCGAGTAGAGCTTGCCGTCGGCCTTGACCACGGCCACCACGTTGGTGCTCTGGCCCATGCGCACACGGGTCTGAATGTCGGGGGTGGTGCCGGCCGGCACGGTGAACGAAGCCACCAGCGGGGTCGGGTTCTTTTCCACCAGGATGTGGATTTCGGTGGTGTTGGGCAGCTTGCTCACGGCGCCCACAGGCACCACAGCACCGTTTTCGGCGATGTCAGGCGACACGATGCTGACCTGGTCGTTGGCGGCGGCAGCGCCACCCACGGCCTTGAGTGCGTCGGCGATGTTCTTGGCTTCAAAGCCGGCGCGGCCGGCGCCTTGGGCCTGAGCGGGGGTCACAATGCCCAGGGACACCAGCGTGGCCAGGGCGCCAGTGGTTTTGATCGCGGTGCGACGATTGGCGTTCATATCAAACTCCTTGCTTCAAAAAAAGTTCACTTGTCGGGGGCGCCGGCCAAAATCCAGGCGGCGAGCAGCTTGAGCTCGTCGTCCTTCAGCGTGGGCTGAGGCGGCATCGGCACCGGGCCATACATGCCAGAACCACCCGACTTGATGCGGGCCGCCACCTTTTCCAGGGCATCGGCCTGGCCTTTGTGTTTGGCCGCCACATCTTTATACGACGGGCCCACCAGCTTTTTGTCTGCAGCATGACAGGCCAAGCAGGCTTTTTGACCTGCGAGGGCCTTGGCCGCCGCGGCGTCCACGGCAAACGCGTTGCCCGCACTCAGCAGGCCGGCCACCAAGGCCAAGGGTGCAAAACTCATCTTCATGATCGTAGTGTCTCCGGGGAAAAAAACGGTTGGGGATTACCAGAACATCAGCATATCAGCGTTGGCTGGATTCACTGCGCGCCAGCGGCGATCCATTGGGCCATGGATTTGGCGTCTGCTGCGCTCAGCTGAGGCTGAGGCGGCATGGGGACTGCGCCCCACACACCCGAGCCACCCTGCTGGATTTTCTCGACCAGGTAGGCCTCGAGATTGGCTTTGCCCTTGTGTTTGGCGGCGATCTCGTTAAAGCCCGGGCCGACGATTTTGTTCTTCAGGCCATGACAAGCCGTGCAACTGTTAGAGGCCAGCAGATTTTTCACATCGCCACCAGCGCCACCGGCCTGGGCCACGACCGTCGCACCCGCCGCAGAAGCGCCCGCGTCCTTCAGGCTTTTCGGCGGTGGCTTGGTGGTGTCGGCTCCACGCACGGGACCAATCACACGGTTTTGTTGCTGGATGTTGCCGTGGGCGTCGCGTGCAAAGTCGGGCAGGAAGGAATGCACCTTGGGATCGACCGCACAGTCCTTCATGCACGCCACGTTTTTCACGTCGCCTTTGCCGTTGACTTTCCACATCGGCTCATAAAACACCATGCCATTGCGGTTGGGCATGCGCTTTTGCACCTCGGCGATGTTCTGGTCGCTCAGCACAAAATCAGCCGGCACAATCTCCGCCAGACTCAACAAATAGGCTGTGACGCCAAACACTTCATCTGCGGTCAGCGTCTTGGGATTGTTCCACGGCATAGCGCGGTTGATGTAATCCCACAGTGTAGACAGTGTGGCCACCTTCATAATGGTCGTCTTTTGCGGCGCGGTGGCGGGAGCGCCCTCCACCAAGGCGGCCACCCGACCGGTTTCAATGTCTTTTTTGGTGGTGCCACCGATGATCGGTGTGAACACCTCGTTGGACTCACCAAAAGACCCGTGGCAGGAAGCGCATTTGGCCTCCCACACGGTTTCACCCAAACTGACAGAGCCAGCCCCTTTGGGCAGGCCCTTGAAGTCGGGGCGCACATCGATGTCCCAGGCCTTGACTTCGGCCGGCGTGGCGTCGCGGCCCATGTTGTGCCATGGGGTGTTTTGTGCGTGAGCCGCACCCAAAGCCAGTGCGGAGAGCGCCGCCGCAATGGCGGTGTGGCGAGAGAGCTTGGTAAGGAATGTCATCAGTACACCTGCACGTTGGAGACTTCACCGTTTTCCTGCACCAGCCAGCTTTGGATGGCGTTCTGGTGATACACAGACTTGGTGCCACGCACAGCGCGCAGCTGATTGATCTTGGGTTGCACATAGCCAGTGCTGTCGATGGCGCGGGCCTGCAAAATCGCGGGCTTGCCGTCCCAGACCCAGTCGATGTTGAAACGGGTCAGGGCCTTGGGCAACACCGGCCCTTCGAGGCGGGCGGTGCGCCAGTTGCGGCCACCGTCCACCGACACGTCCACGCGCTTGATCGCGCCGCGCCCCGACCAAGCCAGCCCGGTCACGTTGTAGTAGCCCTTGTCGAGCAGGGTCTGACCCGCCGATGGGGTGGTGATCACCGATTTGCATTCTTGGATACCGGTGTATTGGCGGTGAGTGCCATCGGGCATGTGGTCGATGTAGTGCACCGCTTCGTCTTTGGTGGCGTATTTCTGATCGCCCACTTCGATGCGGCGCAGGTATTTCACCCAGCTCACGCCCTGCACGCCTGGCACCACCAAGCGCAGCGGGTAGCCGTTCTCAGGCCGCAGCATTTCACCGTTCATGGCCCAGGCCACGATGCAATCGTCCATGGCCTGATCAATCGAGATGGTGCGGGTCATGGACGAGCCATCGGCACCTTCGGCCAGGATGTACTTGCCATTCTTCTTGTCATAGCCGCACATTTCCAACAAGGTAGACAACAGCACACCGGTGAACTCCGAGCAGCTGACCATGCCGTGGGTGTATTGCACGGTGGGCACGGCGACATTGCCCCACTCGGTGGCGGAGTTGGCGCCGCACTCGATAAAGTGAATGCGTGACACGCTGGGCAGGCGCATCAGATCGTCCATGGTGAAGACGCGCTGGCGCTTGACCAAACCATTGATCATCAGACGGTGCTTAGAGGGGTCGATGTCCCACCAACCCTGGTGATGGCGCTCAAAGTGCAGGCCGCTGGGCGTGATGATGCCAAACAGACCTTGCAGCGGGGTGAAGCTCACCGAAGCGGCGTCCACACGGGTCAGCCCCGGGCTTTGGCGACGACGCAGGTTGCTTTCCCATTTGCTGGGCTTGCCATAGCCGGGATCCATGGCCACAGGCATGCCCAAGCCCGTGCTGTGCTCGGGCAGCTTGAGGATCACGTCCTCGCCTTCAGCGGCCAGGGCCTGCGTGGCGGCGGTGGTGCTTGCCACCGCACCCGCGCCCATGGCCAGCGCCTTGCCCATGAAGCTGCGGCGCGCTTTGCGGGCCACTTCGAGCTGATCCGCGCTCAGATGGTTTTCGGGGGCGGGGATCACGCGCCCGATGACGTCACTCAGGTCTTTAGACACTTGCTTCTTCCTTCGAAGGGGTTGAAACGGAAACCGATGCCCGGCGGGCCCACTCAGCCGCTGCATGGTGAAGCTGCTCATGCAACAAGGGAAACAACAGCTCGGACGAAGCGTCGGACAGGCGATAAAACACCTGAGAACCTTCGCGTCGCCGGGTCAGCCACCCCGCCTGATACATCAACACCAGATGCCGAGAGCCATTGGCCTGCGACAGGCCAGTGGCATCCAGCAAATCACCCACGCTGCCCTCACCTTGACTCAAGGCTTCCAACAGCCGCAGACGCGCCGGTTCACCAAGCAAACCAAAAAAAACGCGACGAACACTCGTACACCTCCGCTGGGTACCGCACGCCGCTGTCTCCTTGACTTGACTCAATACGCCAACTCTATGATTGATTGCTGATATTCGGATTAGTGTAAACCCTTGACCCGAACACCTCCTGACACAAAGCTTGCAGCCCATGTCGAGACGCCACCTTGCCTTACCCTTTCCTGACGATATAGGATTGTTTTTCCTAGGGTTTTCACGTTGCCGAGGCGCCGGCAAGCGGCGCTACCATTCAGCCATCGCAATATGCGTAATGACTGATGCACAGCGGTCAACCGCGCTGCCGGCTGGGTGACGTGCCACACGGCGCCCCAAAGTTGCGAAAATCGCCGGTCTTGGCACTTCACAGGAGAACTCCCCATGAAAAAAACCCCCCAATGGATCGCCGCTGCCTTGCTGTGCGGCGCTTCACTGGCCGCCCACGCACAGGTGAGCCAGGTGCGTGTGTGGGCCGCTGCGTGCGCCAACTGCCACGGCACCGATGGTCGTGCCCAGCCAGGCATGGAGTCGCTCGCTGGCAAAGACGACATCGCCCAAAAGATGCTGGACTTCAAGAGCGGCCGCAAACCCGCCACGCTGATGCACCAGATCGCCAAAGGCTACAGCGACGAACAGATCCAGCAAATCGCGGCCTACTTCGCCGCCCTGAAGAAATAAGGAGCGCGCACCATGCAACGCCGACAATTTGTACAAACTCTGGGTGCTGGCTCCGCGCTGGCGGGTCTGGGCGCCATCAGCGGCTGCGCCACCACCGGTGGCAACGGCCCCAAGGTGGTGGTGATTGGTGGTGGTTACGGTGGCGCCACCGCCGCCAAATACCTGCGCCTGTTCTCTGACGGCGCCGTGCAGGTCACGCTGGTTGAACCCAACGCGGCTTTTGTGTCGTGCCCGATTTCCAACCTGGTCCTGCAAGGCAGCAAGACCATGGCCGACATCACCACGCCTTACGACAATCTGGACAAGCGCCACGGCGTGAAGATCGTGCGCGACATGGCCGCCAGCATCGACCCCGAAAAACGGGTGGTCAAGCTCGCCAGCGGCGGTGAATTGCCCTACGACCGCCTGATCGTGTCGCCCGGCATCGACTTCATGTGGCAAAACCTGCCGGGCATGAGCAAGCCCGGCGCGCAAGACAAGGTGCTGCACGCTTGGAAAGCCGGCGCCCAGACGGTGGCTCTGCGCAAGCAGCTCGAAGCCATGCCCGATGGTGGCGTGTACGCGCTCACCATTCCGCTGGCGCCCTACCGCTGCCCGCCCGGGCCGTACGAGCGCGCTTGTATGGTGGCCAACTACTTCAAAAAGGCCAAACCCAAGAGCAAGGTGCTGATCCTGGACGCCAACGACGACATCCAGTCGAAGAAGGGCTTGTTCATGAAGGCGTGGGACGAGCACTACAAAGGCATCATCGAGTACCGCCCCAAGCACAAGCTGGCCGATGTGGACGCCGCCACCAACACCTTGAAATTCGAGTTCAACGACGACATCAAAGCAGCTGTGCTGAACGTGGTGCCCGACATGCGCGCGGGTGACATCGCCGTGAAGACCGGCATGGCCACCGCCAACGGCCGCTGGTGTGAAGTCGACTTCCTGACCTTTGAATCCAAAGCGGTGAAGAACGTGCACGTGCTCGGCGACGCGATCCAGATCGCGCCGGCCATGCCCAAATCGGGCCACATGGCCAACCAGCACGGCAAGACCTGCGCCGCCGCCGTGGTCAGCCTGCTGATGGGCAAAGAGCCGCCACAGTTGCCGATTTACGCCAACACCTGCTACAGCTTCGTCACCGACGAAGACGTGGTGCATGTGGCCAGCGTGCACCGTTACGATGCCGAGAAAAAGACCATGCTGACCGTGCCGGGTTCGGGTGGTGTCTCGGTGGCGGCCAGTGAGCTGGAAGGCCGCTACGCCTTGGCTTGGGCCCGCAACATTTGGGCCGATACCCTGGCTTAAACCGCGTGATAAGCCCCGGCCTTGGCCGGGGCTTTTTTGCGCGCGAATATCCGTTTGAGGTGATGCAATGAATCTTTCCCGCTCTTCGTGTGCGCTCGTGTTGGGTGCGCTGTTGCTGGGCACCGGTGCCAGCGCTTGGGCACAGGCCGACGAAGCCCGTGCCAAAAAAATCGCAGGCGGCTCCTGCTTTTTGTGCCACGGCATGAACGGCGAATCGACCAGCGAGATCTTTCCTCGCTTGGCCGGGCAGCACGCCGAATACGTGGCCAAGCAGCTGGCCGCCTTCAAGTCCGGCCAGCGCAAAAGCACCGCCATGGCCGATATGGTGGCCAAGCTCACACCTGACGAGATGCTGGCCTTGGGCAAGTACTACGAGAAGATGACCCCGCCCAAAGAAGCGGCCAAAGACACGCAGCTCGCTGGCATGGGGCAATACATCTACCAGCAAGGCAACAAGTTCAGCGGTGTACCGGCCTGCGCCAGCTGCCACGGCGCCAACGGCGAGGGCGCGGCCAACTTGCCTCGTTTGGCCAGCCAATTCCCAGGCTATATCCACACCCAGCTCAAGCAGTTCAACAAACGCGACCGCACCAACGACAACGCGGTGATGCACGTCGTGGCGGAAAAAATGACCGAACTGGAAATGGCCGCGGTGGCCGAATACTTGGGCGGCAAGTAAGCCGCCACGGCGCTCCGCCAGTCCGATTGGCCAGGCGCCCCGATCTGGCGCATGTTTTGCTTCCTACTGGTGCGAAGCGGTGTATTCGAGGGGAATGCACCGCTTTTGTACGAACAATGAACCAGGACAGAGCATGCAGGCACCAATTCAGGGCGTAGACGCCCTTTTTATTTTGCTGGGCGGGATCATGGTGTTGGCCATGCACGCAGGTTTCGCGTTTCTTGAGGTCGGCACCGTTCGCAAGAAGAACCAGGTCAACGCCTTGGTCAAAATTTTGGTGGACTTCTCGGTGTCCACCGTGGTGTATTTCCTGCTCGGCTATGCGGTCGCCTACGGCACTACGTTTTTTGTTGGCGCCGATGTGCTGGCGCAGAAAAATGGTTACGAGCTGGTGAAGTTTTTCTTTTTGCTGACCTTCGCAGCCGCCATTCCGGCCATCATCTCGGGCGGCATCGCCGAGCGCGCGCGCTTTTGGCCCCAGCTTATGGCCACAGCGGTGATCGTGGGCGTGGTCTATCCCTTCTTTGAAGGCATCGTCTGGAACGGCAACCTGGGTGTGCAAGCGTGGATCGAAGCGACCACCGGCGCCGCCTTTCACGACTTTGCCGGCTCCATCGTGGTGCATGCTGTGGGGGGCTGGATCGCCCTACCGGCGGTGGTGCTGCTGGGCGCGCGCAGCAACCGCTACCGCAAAGACGGTGCGGTCTCGGCCCACCCGCCATCGAACATCCCGTTTCTGGCGCTGGGCGCCTGGATTCTGTGTGTGGGCTGGTTTGGCTTTAACGTGATGAGCGCCCAGACGGTGGACAAGATGTCGGGCCTGGTGGCGGTCAACTCGCTGATGGCCATGGTGGGTGGCACGCTGGCCGCCTTGGTGCTGGGTAAAAACGATCCGGGCTTTGTGCACAACGGCCCGCTGGCCGGTCTGGTCGCCGTTTGTGCGGGTTCTGATCTGATGCACCCCTTGGGCGCGCTGGTGGTGGGCGCTGTCGCCGGCGCCCTGTTTGTCCAGATGTTCACCCTGACACAAAACCGCTGGAAGATCGACGACGTCTTGGGCGTCTGGCCGCTGCACGGGCTGTGCGGCACCTGGGGCGGCTTGGCGGCCGGCATCTTTGGCAGCACCGCACTGGGTGGCTTGGGCGGCGTATCGTTCACCGCGCAGGCGCTTGGCACCGCCTTGGGCGTGGTGTGGGCGCTGGTGGGCGGCGTGGTGGTTTACGGTGTGTTGAAGGCAACCGTGGGCATTCGGCTGGACGCCGAAGAGGAATTTGAAGGCGCCGATCTGAGCATTCACAAAATCAGCGCCACGCCCGACCGCGAAGCCAGCTGGTAAAAACGGGGGCATGACAGCCCCCCACACAGCACCCGATGCACACGAGCGCATCACCCAGCTCGAAATCAAGCTCAGCTTCGCCGAGGATCTGCTCGACACCCTCAACACGCTGGTGACGCGGCAGCAAGACCAGATCGATCTGCTGCTGCGCGAAGTGGTGCAACTGCGCCGCCAACGCGAGGGCGATGGGCAACCCACATTTCGCAGCCTGCGCGACGAACTGCCGCCACACTACTGAAGGTGGACAATCGCTGTCTTTCTCTTGATTTCTCTGTTCACACCATGACCGACACCCGCCCCGCCCTGCCCGACCACCTGAGCATCGACCCGCGCAGCCCACACCACGTGGCCGCTGTGTTCGAGCACGACATCGGCATTCGATTCAACGGCAAGGAACGCTTTGACGTGAGCGAGTATTGCGTGAGCGAGGGTTGGATCAAGGTGCCCGCCGGCAAGTCGCTGGACCGCAAAGGCCAGCCGCTGCTGATCAAACTCAAGGGCGCGGTCGAGGCGTTTTACAAAGACTAAAACGCCCCTCCCTGCTGCGGGTCAGGCCAGCCGGCCGCTGCGGTAGTCGTTGATGGCGGTGATGATCTCGGCTTGGCTGTTCATCACAAACGGACCATACTGCACGATCGGCTCGCCCAGTGGCTTGCCCGCCACCAAGATGGCGCACGCGCCAGAGCGCCCTTGCAAGCGGACGCCGTCAGCGCCTGGGGTGTTCGCCAACACCGCCATGTGTTTGACCGGCAACGCCGTGTCGCCCAGCCGCACATCGCCTTCGTAGGCCACCACAAAAGCGTTGTGCGTCGCTGGCAGCGGCTGTTCAAACACGGCATCGCGCTGCCAGTGCAACACCAAGTACAGGACATCGGTGGCGTCGCGCTGCACGCCGCCACTCACCCCACGGCTCTGGCCGGCGATCACAGTCACCTGCACGCCCTCGGGTGTTTCAAAAGCCGGCAAGTCGTCGGCCTGGAAATCGCGGTACCAAGGCGCGCACATCTTGTCTTTGGCCGGCAGGTTCAGCCACAGCTGAAAGCCCTCCATGCGCCCCTCTTCCTGCTCGGGCAATTCGGAGTGGATCACGCCGCGTCCTGCGGTCATCCACTGCACACCGCCGTTTTGCAGCAGGCCTTCGTTGCCCGCGCTGTCGCGGTGGCGCATGCGCCCAGCGATCATGTAGGTGATGGTCTCAAAACCCCGGTGCGGATGGTCGGGAAAGCCGGCGATGTAGTCGTCGGCTTTGTCGCTGCCAAACGCGTCCAACATCAGAAAGGGATCAAGCCGTTGCTGCCACTCATCGGTGAGCAGGCGGGTGAGCTTGACGCCAGCGCCATCTGATGTGGCGCGGCCAGTCACCAAGTGCTCCAAAGCACGAGGCGAATTCAATGCAGCGTGGGTGATGGGCATGAAAAAACACTCCAACAATCAAAGCTTGTGTTCAAGAGCAGCGACGGGTGCGGTGCGGTGAATCCACACCTTGTCGATGCGACGACCCTCACAGGCCACAACATCCATGCGCCAGCCGCTCCACTCCACCGCATCGCCCTCGGCCAGCAAGTCGCCCGCGATCGTGTGCATCAGCCCAGCCACAGTGTTGTAGCGCCCTTTGTCTTCGTCGGGCAAATCGCCGAGGTCCAGCCGAGCCTTGAGTTCGGCCGCCGGCATGGCACCGTCCACATCCCAGCTGCCATCAGCGCGCTGGGTGGCCCAGGCGTCCACCTGCTCTTCGGGCTTCAGTTCGCCGGTGATGGCTTCGAGCAGGTCCAGCGGCGTGAGCAGCCCTTGCACGACCCCGTACTCATCGACCACAAACGTCATGCGCAGCGAGCGAGCACGGAACTGCTCCAGCAGCTCCATGCCACTCAAGGTCTCGGGCAGAAACACGGCTGGCTCGGCCACCGTCGCCAAGGTGTCGTTGCGGCCCTGCGCCTGCCACGCCAGCAATTCCGGCAGATGCACCACGCCCAGCACATCGTCGAGCCCACCACGACACACGGGGTACCAAGAGTGACCCGAGGCCCAGGCTTTTGTCACCGCCTCGGCAATGGTGTCCTGTGCGTCCAGCCATTTGATGTCCGAACGCGGCACCATGATGGACGCCAGCTGCCGGTCGTCCAGCGCAAACACATTGCGGACCATGCGGTGCTCTTGTGCCTCAATCACACCCGCGTCCACGCCCTCTTCTAAGCTGGCGTTGATTTCGGCCTCGGTCACCGCAGGCTGGTTCTGGCTTTGAATGCCCAAGGCGCGCAGGACCGCCTGGGTGGTCAGAGTGAGCAACGCAACAAAGGGTTTGGCCGCTTGCGCCACCACCTTCATGGGCCGAGACACCCAGCGCGCCACCGCCTCGGGGTACATCTGCCCCACGCGTTTGGGCACCAGTTCGCCAAACACAATGGTCACAAAGGTGATGACCACCACCACAATGACCGTGGCCAACACCTCGGCACCTTCGACTCCCATGCCCCAGCCGCTCAGGAGCGCGGCCAGCGAACCACTAAAAGCCGCCTCGCCCACAATGCCGTTGAGCATGCCAATCGAGGTGATGCCCACCTGCACAGACGACAAGAACTGCGTGGGATGTTCCATCAGCTCCAGCGCGACCTGAGAGCCTTTGTCGCCATCATCGGCCATGGCTTGCAAGCGGCTTTTGCGGCTAGCGGCCAAAGCCATTTCGGACATGGCAAAAGCGCCGTTGAGCACCGTGAGAAACAGAATCAGCAAGATATCCATAATCGAAGCATGTCAATGTACCTGATCGGCGATGTGCAAGGCTGCGATGGGGCCTTGGAGCGCCTGCTGAACGCCATCGATTTTTCTCCCAGCCGCGACACCGTGTACTTGTTGGGCGATCTCGTCAACCGAGGTCCCGATTCCTTGGGCGTGCTGCGTCGGTTGCGAGCGCTCGAGGGCAGCGCCCACGCGCTGCTGGGCAACCACGATCTTCACCTGCTGGCGGTGGCTCATGGGGTACGTGCACCGCACCGCAACGACACATTGGCCGGCGTGATGAGCGCGCCCGATGCGGCGGAGTTGCTCACATGGCTGCGCCAACGCCCCCTGGCCCTGCGCGCCGGCGCCTGGACCTTGGTGCACGCGGGTCTGCTGCCGAGTTGGACCTGCGCGCAAGCCATGGAGTTGGCCACTGAGGTGCAAACGGTGCTCTCTGGCCCCGACCATGGCGTACTGCTGCACAACATGTATGGCAACACACCTGACCACTGGCGAGCCGACCTGCGGGACTTGGAGCGCTGGCGGGTGATCGTCAACGCCCTGACCCGTTTGCGCTTTTGTGACGCCCAAGGGACGATGGAATTTGCCACCAAAGACAGCGCTGGCCAAGCGCCCAATGGCTACATGCCGTGGTTTGAGGTGCCGCAGCGAGCCAGCGTCGGTGAGCCGGTGGCGTTCGGGCACTGGTCCACCTTGGGGCTGTTGCACCGCAGCGACTTGCTCTCGCTCGACACCGGGTGCGTGTGGGGCGGTCACCTCACCACCGCTCGGTTGAGCGACGATCCGCATGTGGTGGACATCGTGCAAGTGCCTTGCCCGCAGGCCCAGCGGCCAGGCTGAAATCCGCTCAGCCCGCCACCTTGAACAAAGCGGGCACCTTTTTGCGGGTTTTGATGTTGGGCGACAAACCACGCGTGGTGGGCTTGGCCGCCGCCTCCCAATCGGGCGGCGCTTCACGCTGGCTTTCCTCGTAGGGCTTGTCAAAAAACGGGTCCGCCGGAGCGGTGCGAGGTGCGTAGCGGGGGCGTGGCGCAGCCTCGCGCACGGGTCGCTCGCGGTCGCGAGCCTCAACACGCCCGCGGCGCTGACCATCGTTCAGCCGCTCACTGCGACGCTCGGTCTGCAACTCCACCGCTTCTTGTTCAATCTTTTTGCCGATCAGCTTTTCAATGTCGCTCACCAAACGCGCGTCGCGACCGGTGACAAACGACACCGCCAAGCCCGAAGCGCCGGCTCGGCCGGTACGACCAATGCGGTGCACATAGTCCTCGGCGTTGAACGGGATGTCGATGTTGAACACCGCCGGCACATCTTTGATATCGAGGCCCCGTGCGGCCACGTCGGTGCACACCAGCAAATCGACTTCGCCCTTTTTAAAGGCATCCAGCGCCTTCAAGCGCTCGTCTTGGCTTTTGTCGCCGTGCAAGGCGGTGGTGCGCAAGCCGTCGCGCTCCAGCGCACGGGCCAACCGGGCGCAGCCCAGCTTGCTGTTCACAAACACAAAGGCCTGGGTCACACCACGCTCTTTGACCAAGTGTCGCAATGCAGCGCGCTTGTCGTCTTCTTCCACGCGGTAAAAACGTTGCTCCACCGTAGACGCCGTGGCGTTGGAGCGCGCCACCTCAATCGTCACCGGATCTTGCAGGTAGCTGTTGGCCAAACGCTTGATCTCGGGCGAGAACGTCGCCGAGAACAACAAGGTGGTGCGCTGCTTGGGCAGGTGGCTCAGGATGCGCTGCAGGTCGGGCAAAAAGCCAATGTCGAGCATGCGGTCGGCTTCGTCGAGCACCACGTACTCCACTTGGTTGAGCACACAGTTCTTGGCCTCGATGTGATCAACCACACGGCCGGGTGTAGCCACCAACACCTCGACGCCTTTTTTCAGCTCGGCGGTCTGGGGCTTCATGTCCATGCCACCAAACACCACCGCGCTGCGCAGCTGGGTGTATTTGGCGTACATCTTGATTTGC
>JBEIEH010000027.1:0-17947 GCA_040383055.1 Burkholderiaceae bacterium | reverse complement strand
CCCCCATCGGCCAGCACATGCACCGCCCCGCCTTGCTGCCCCGTGGTGTCTATGCCCCCGCTCTGCACAATGCTGGCCACCGCGTCTTGCAAGGCCGCCGCCTGCATGTACACCTGACCGCCCTGCGTCACGATCGTGCCTGTCTTGCTGTTGGCCACATGCGCGTTGAGCTGCCCCGCTGTCAACTCCAGCTTGATGCGGCCGCTGCCACCCAGCGGCACCCGTATCGCTTGCGCCGCCCCCAGCAAGGCCGCCCCACCTTGGGTCTCAATGCGCCCTTCGTTGTTGACCGTCGCCCCCAGCAAGGCCACGTACCCCCCGCGGGTACTGATCAAGCCCTGGTTGCGCACCTCGCCACCAGCGCCTTGGGCCTCAAAGCGCATCTCACCTGACAAAAAGCTCTCGTCCGATAGCCCCAGCGTGCTGGCCGTGAACGACGTGGCGCTCACGCTGGCGTCTTTGCCAAAGAACACCCCGTTGGGATTGACCAGCACCACCCGACCATTGGCGTTGAGTTGCCCCAGAATCGCGCTGGCTTGTCCACCCACCACCCGGTTGAGCAGCACCGATGTGGCCGAGGGCTGTTGCACGTCCACCCGCGCCCCCGCTCCAATGTTGAAGCTCTGCCAGTTGACGATGGCCTTGTCGCTGCCTTGCACGATGTTGAGCTGCGTCGCGCTGGCCTGTCCCACCGTCACTTGACCATGCTGCACCGCCGCTCCACTGGGCAAGTCCTGCGCCCACGCCAGCTGGCAACACAGCGCGCTCAGCCCCAACACACCCACGTACGATGTCAGCGTTATCGCGGTCCGATGTCCAGCGGTCTGACCACTCGCACCACCAGCCGCGACCGACCGGGTGTGCTCGCCCACCGCCACCAACATGCCCGTGCGGCGTGAAAACACCTTTTTGAAACATTTAGAGTTCATCTGTGAGCGCCCAATTCATTCATTTTTTATAAAAATGTCGCAAAATAAATACAAATAAATTAAATTAACTATAAAATACGATACAGCCAATCAATTGAAATCAATCGGCGTGATTATCCCTTATTGCAATAACACCTCAATTCCAATTAAGTGCAGATGACAAGTCTTGCGAGTGCTTGTCGCCTCTCAGTCACAATCTCACGGTTTTCACCGCCACTCTTTGCCATGACCAACCGTTACGCCGTGCTGGGCAACCCCATCGCCCACAGCAAATCCCCGCAGATCCACAGCGCTTTTGCCCGGTCCACCGGGCAAGACATCAGCTACACCGCTGTGCTCGCCCCCCTGGACGGTTTTGCCGACACGGTGCTTGCTTTTCGCGCCAGCGGTGGCCGCGGCCTGAACGTGACCTTGCCCTTCAAATTACAAGCATTTGAACTGGCCACCGACGCGGCTGAGAGTGCCCGCATGGCCGGCGCGGCCAATGCGCTGAAATTCGACGGCGAGCGCATCTGGGCCGAGAACTTCGACGGTTTGGGCCTGGTGAACGACATCACGCGCAACTTGGGCATGGCGCTGACTGGCAAACGTGTGCTTCTGTGCGGCGCGGGCGGTGCCACCCGGGGCGCCATCCTGCCGCTGGCGGCCCAAGCGCCGGCATGCCTGGCCGTGGCCAACCGCAGCGCGGACAAAGCGCACCAATTGGAGCGTGAATTCGCAGGCCACCTAGGTGCCTTACGCTTGCAAACCGGTGGCTACGCCGAACTGTCCGGCGAGCGCTTTGACGTGGTGATCAACGCCACCTCCACCGGCTTAGGACAAGACGCCCTGCCCTTGCCCGATGGCGTATTCGCGCCAGGTACCCTAGCGTATGAGATGGTCTATGGCAAAGGCCTGACGCCGTTTTTGCGGCAAGCGCAAGCCGCAGGGGTGCAGCGGCTGGCCGATGGCGTGGGCATGCTGGTCGAGCAAGCGGCAGAGGCCTTTGTCTGGTGGCGCGGTGTGCGCCCCGACACCGCAGCGGTGATCCGCGCGCTGACGGTGCCGCTGCTGTGAGCGCCATGCAGAGCCGATCACACAGCCTATGGACCCATGCTCTGCCCTTGCTGGCGGTGCTCGGGTCGGTCACTGCCTTGGGCCTGGGCACATCGCTGGCCAAAAGCCTGTTTCCTCAGGTCGGCTCGCTGGGCACCAGCGCGCTGCGCCTAGGCTTCTCAGCGCTCTTGTTGCTGACGCTCTGGCGGCCTTGGCGCTGGACGCTGCAGCCCGGCGACGGCAAAGCCTTGCTGCGCTATGGGGTGGCGCTGGGCTGCATGAACCTGCTGTTTTACCAATCGCTGCAGACCCTGCCGTTTGGCATTGCGGTGGCGATTGAGTTTTCTGGGCCACTGGCGGTAGCGCTGTGGTTTTCCCGGCGTTGGATCGACTTTGTCTGGTTTTGCTTGGCGGTGGCGGGGCTGGCGCTGATCCTGCCCATTGGACAAACCGGCGGTGGCGTTGACGCGCTGGACCCCACAGGTGTGGCCTATGCCTTGGGCGCGGCGGTGTGCTGGGGCGCTTACATCGTGTTTGGCAAACAGCTGGGGCATCTGCACGCCGGACACTCGGTGGCCCTGGGGCTGAGCGTGGCCGCGCTCACCGTGGTGCCAGTCGGCGTGTGGCAAGCGGGCGGCGCACTGCTGCAGCCCGAGGTGCTGATGGTCGGCATGGTGGTGGCGGCCGTGTCGAGCGCCGTGCCCATCTCGCTGGAAATGGTGGCCCTCAAACGCCTGCCGCCATCGGCTTTTGGCATCATGACCAGCCTGGAGCCGGCGGTGGCCGCCTTGCTGGCGCTGCAGCTGCTCGACGAACGCTTGAGCGCCACCCAATGGCTGGCGATTGGCCTGACCATGCTGGCCGCTGCTGGTTGCGCCGCCACCGCCCAGCGCGGTCAAGCGGCGGCGAACTGAATCAGCCGCCCAACACCCGCAGCACGTCGCTGAGGCTGCGGCCTTCAAACGTGGGCAAGGGCCCGATGGTCTCGGGCGGCAGGCCGGCGCGGTTGACCCAGAGCGTGCGAAAACCGAACCAGGTGGCACCCATCACGTCCCAACCGTTGCTCGACACAAACAGCACCGACTGCGGGTGCACCGCAAAGCGATCCATCACCAGCTGGTAACTGTAGGGCGTGGTTTTGAAGTGCCGCACGGCGTCCACCGACAGCACCGCGTCCAAGTCTTTGTCGTACCCAGCGGCCGCCACCGCAGCCTCCAGCATGTCGCGGTTGGCGTTGGACAAAATGGCGGTGGACCGACCCGCCTCTTTCAAGCGCTGCAAGACCACAGCGTTTTCAGGAAAAGGCGTGAGGTGCCGGTACTGCGCCATCAGCGCCGCTTCGTGGGCGGCGTTGTGGGCTGCGCCCACGCGCGCCAAGGCGTAGCGCAAAGCGCGCTGGGTGATGTCCCAAAAATCCAGGTAGTGGCGGCTGCCGCCAGGCGATGGATCGCTCAGCGACACCAAGCGGCTGTATTCCAGCTGCTTGTCGCGCCAGAGCGCGGCAATCGCCTCCCCCTGGCCGGGGTAGAGCGTGTCGGCGAGTTGGCCGACCGAATACACATCGAACAAGGTGCCATAGGCGTCGAACACCACCACTTCCAAGCGCATACAGCCCCTCGCATCGCGTTTATTTGCCGCAGCGTTTATACCGCTCGGCGCCGTCTTTGGTGCTGACGGTGAGCACTGCGCCAGCGAGTTTGTAGACAGCGTTGAAGGTCCACTCTTCGCCCTCACCCGAGCACTTGAAGCCCACATTGACCGACCCACCGGCACCCTTGCTCACCTTGGTGGCGTCGCACGACGACTCGATGAAACCCACGCCACTTTTGCCGACGATCATGCCGTCCCACATGCCCGTTTCTTTGTAGGCTTTTTGCATGTCGGCGCAATTGCCGCCCTCTTGCACATAACGTCCATGCATCTCTTTGGGCATGTCGGCCGCCTGGGCCGCCGCCGCCAACAACACCCCACCCAACACCCACCATTGGTTTGCGCGCATTTTCATTTCTCCTTGGTTAAAAATGACAATATTGCCGATATTATTATTTCAACACCCCATGAAAACTGACAGGGTGATACCTGACGCCAGCGAGACATCGGCCGCAAGGCGCCAGCGGACACACACCTGACGGCCCCCGACAATGTCCCGGTGAAATCGCGCCACTTTCTGCAACTGATCGCACTGTCGGCCCTGTGGGGCGCGTCGTTTTTGTTCCTGCGCATCGCCAGCCCTGTGCTGGGGCCACAGGTGTTGGCGACTGGGCGCGTGGCGCTGGCCTGTGTGGTGCTGCTGTGGCTGATGCGGCATCTCCAACAAACGTGGCCGGGTCGGGAGCACGCGTGGCCACTGCTGTGGCTCGGCATCAGTACCGTGGCACTGCCGTTTTGGTTGTTTTCTTGGGCGGCGCTGCGCCTGCCAGCGGGCTACAGCGCGCTGCTCAACGCCACCGCTGTGCTGTTTGGCACCCTGGCGGCGGCGGCGGTGGGTGAACAACGCCTGAGCGCGAGCAAGGTGCTCGGCTGTCTGCTGGGCTTTGTGGGGGTAGGCCTGATCGTGCGGCTGGGGCCGGTGGAGCCCACCGCCAGCACCATCGCTGCGGCCTTGGCCTGTGTGGCGGCGGCCGCGTGTTACGGTGTTTCTGGCCCTTTCCTCAAGCGCCACACGGCACGCATGGAGCCTCTGGCACTGGCCACGGCGCTGCACCTGGCCGCCCTGCTGGTGATGCTGCCCGGCGGGCTGTGGACCTTGCCCGAGGCGCGCTGGACCCCGGGCGCGCTGGCCTGCATGGCGGTGCTGGGCGTGGTGACCTCGGGTCTGGGCTATTGGATGCACCTGCGCATGATGCGGCATGTGTCCTCGGTGGCGGCGCTCAGTTCGGCGTTTTTGATCCCGGTGTTTGGCGTCACCTGGGGCCATGTGTTTCTGGCCGAGCCACTGTCGGGCGGCATTTTTGTCGGCGGCTTGTTGGTGCTACTGGCCATGGCGCTGGTGACGGGATTCAACCCGCTGCGCAAACCCACGCCCCTGGAACCTCTGCCCTGACATCATCGACAGCGCGGCGGTCTCAACCGTATACTGCGCCAATGAACCAAACGGTACAAAACACCAAAGAACGGGCGAAGACCCGCGAAGGCACCGGGCGCACCAACGACCCGGAACGCACCATGGCCAACATCATGGAAGTGGCCATGGCCGAGTTTGCCGAGAAAGGCTTGGCAGGCGCCCGCATCGACGAAATCGCGCAAGCCACCCACACCAGCAAGCGCATGATCTATTACTACTACGGCTCCAAAGAAGGGCTGTACTTGGCGGTGCTGGAGGAAGCCTACCGGCGCATGCGCCAGATCGAAGACCAGCTCAAGCTCGACGACCTGGAGCCAGAAGACGGGCTGCGGCGCTTGGTAGAGTTCACCTTCGATCACCACGCCGCGCACGAGAACCACATTCGATTGGTGATGGCGGAAAACACCAACCGGGGCCAGTTTTTGGCCCAAAGCAAGACCATTCAGCAACTCAACGTGCCGGCCATCGCGTCGGTCGAAAAACTCTACGAGCGTGGGGTGCAGGCGGGTGTGTTCCGCCCCGGTATCGACCCGGTGGACCTGCACGCCTCGATTTCGGCGCTGACGTTTTTTAACGTCTCCAACAGACACACCTTCGGTCTGATTTTTAAGCGCGACTTCACCGCTCCCGCCGTCTCCACCCTGCGCCGCGCCGCCATTGCCGACATGCTGGTGCGCTACGTCAAGGCCTGAATCCCCATACCGAAGCGGCATAGCTGCTTGTGCGGCAAGGCGCGGGTTTTTACCTAAACAAGAACTAACCAGTTCGTACAAAATGGGTTCAGGAGATTGCACCCATGCACCGATTGATGAAGATGTTGTCCGCCACCCTGATCGCGCTGATGGTGACCTGCCTGGTGGCCATGGTGTTGATGGTGTTTGGCAATGTGGTCATGCGCTACGGCTTCAATTCCGGCATCACCTTGTCGGAAGAACTCTCGCGCTGGCTGTTTGTGTGGATGACGTTTCTGGGCGCGGTCGTGGCGCTGATGGAGCGTGGTCACTTGGGCACTGATACCGTGATCGCGCGCTTGCCGCGTGGGGCCCAACGGGTGTGCTGGGGCCTCACCCATGCGCTGATGCTGATGGTGTGCCTGTGGGTGCTCAAAGGCTCTTGGGTGCAAACCCAAATCAACTGGGGCAACACCAGCGCCGTCATGGAGGTGCCGGTGGGGTATTTGTACGCCAGCGGCATGGTGTTTGCGCTGCTGTCGGCCCCGCTGCTGCTGTGGCAGCTCTGGCGCCTGATCAGCGGCCAAGTGGGCGACCACGAACTGGTAGGCCTGCAGGGCTCTGAAGACAGCGCAGCGCCACACCAACCCGCTTGACGCCGAAACCAAGGACCCCACGATGACGATTCTGGTTTTTCTCGGCGCCTTGCTCGCTGCCATGGCTGTGGGTGTGCCCATCGCATTTGCTTTGCTCATCAGTGGCGTGGCCCTGATGTGGCACATGGACATGTTCGACACCCAAATCTTGGCGCAGAACCTGATTGAAGGCGCCAACAGCTTCCCCCTGCTGGCGGTGCCCTTCTTCATGCTGGCGGGCGAGATCATGAACGCCGGCGGGCTGTCCAAGCGCATCGTCAACTTGGCCATGGCACTGGTGGGCCATGTGCGCGGTGGTTTGGGTTATGTGGCCATCATGGCGGCGGTGATCATGGCCGCGCTATCGGGTTCAGCGGTGGCCGACGCAGCAGCCCTGTCGGCGCTGTTGCTGCCGATGATGGTGCGCGCCGGGCACGACAAAGCCCGCTCGGCCGGCCTGCTGGCATCGGCCTCCATCATCGCGCCCATCATCCCGCCCTCAATCGGTTTTGTGATCTTTGGGGTGGCGGCCAATGTGTCGATTTCCAAGCTGTTCCTTGCCGGCATCTTTCCGGGTTTGCTGCTGGGGTTGGCGCTGTGCTTGACCTGGTGGTGGGTGGCGCGCAAGGAAGTGGCCCAACCGCCCGCCCGACGACCGGCGTCGGATGTGCTGACCGCTCTCAAAGAGGCGTTTTGGGCCTTGGGTTTGCCGGTGATTGTGGTGATCGGCTTGAAATTTGGCGTGTTCACGCCCACCGAAGCGGCGGTGGTGGCGGCGGTGTACGCCTTGTTGGTGTCGCTGTTGGTGTACGGCGAACTCAAGCTGTCGCAGCTCTATGGCCTGTTCGCAGCGGCGGCCAAGACCACCGCCGTCATCATGTTTTTGGTGGCTGCGGCCATGGTGTCGGCTTGGCTGATCACGGTGGCCCAGTTGCCCGACCAGCTGGTGACCTCGCTGCAGCCCTTGCTCGACAACCCAACCCTGCTGATGCTGGCCATCATGGCGCTGGTGATTGTGGTGGGCACTGCCATGGACATGACACCCACGATCCTGATCCTCACCCCGGTGCTGATGCCGATCGTCAAAGCCGCCGGTATCGATCCGGTGTATTTCGGCGTGCTCTTCATCAAGAACAACGCCATCGGCCTGATTACTCCGCCCGTGGGCACGGTGCTCAACACCGTGGCTGGCGTGGGCAAGGTCAGCATGGACGATGTGACCAAGGGCGTGTGGCCCTTTATGTTAGTGCAGTTCGCCTTGATGTTCCTGATGGTGCTGTTTCCCGAGATCGTGATGGTGCCAGCGCGCTGGCTGATCGGGAACTGAAGTTTCTCTGCCGAGTGGCGTGGAGTACGCCGCCACTGCTTGGCATTTCTCATGCGTACCACCCAACGAGCAACGGAGATTTCCATGAAACGAGTGATGCTGAAAACCTTGGTGGCGGCGCTGGCCTTGGGTGCCTTGGGTGTGGCCCAAGCGCAGGACAAGGTCATCAAGTTCGCCACCCAAAACCCCAAGGGCCACCCCATCGTCATGGGCATGGAGAAGTTTGCCGAGATCGTGCAAGCCAAGAGCGGCGGCAAGATCAAAGTCAACCTCTTCCCCGGCGGAACACTGGGCAGCGACCAGGCCAATGTGTCGGCCATTCAAGGCGGCACGCTGGAAATGGCGTCGATGAACTCGGGTATTTTTGCCAACCAAGTCAAAGAATTTGCCATCTACGACTTTCCCTTCATGTTCCAAAACGAGAAGGAAGCCGACTTCATCGTCGACGGAGCGTTCGGCAAAAATCTGCACAACAAGCTGGAAGACAAAGGCATTGTGGGTCTGGCCTACTTTGAGCTGGGCTTTCGCAACATCACCAACAGCAAGCGCCCGGTCAACAAAGTGGAAGACCTTGAAGGTCTCAAACTGCGCGTGATTCCCAACCCCATCAACGTGGACTGGGTGCGCGCACTGGGCGCCAACCCTACACCGCTGCCCTTCCCCGAGGTATACGCCGCACTGGAACAAAAAGCGATCGACGGTCAGGAAAACCCCGTCACCGTGATCAACGCCAACAAGTTCTTTGAAGTGCAAAAACACGTGGTGCTGTCCAACCACCAGTACAACCCCCAGTCGGTGGTGATCAGCAAGAAGTTCTGGGACGGCCTGGACGCCGCGCAGAAAAAAATCGTCGGTGACGCCGCCCTGGAGGCCGCCAAGTACCAGCGCGCCCAAGCCCGCGCCCAGGTGGCCAGCGCACTGGACAACATGAAGAAAAACGGCATGCAAGTGACCGAGTTCTCGGCTGCTGAAGTGTCCAAGCTGCGCGACAAGCTGCGCCCTGTGACCGCCAAGTACGGTGTGGTGGTGGGCCAGGACACGCTCAAAGCCCTGCAGGCTGAGCTGGCCAAAGTGCGCAAATAAGCGCAAGCAAGGAGCGCACACATGGCAGCGGTTCGCATGGCGGTGGTGGGCGCGGGCCTGATGGGCCGCAGCCACGCACAGGCGATCCGTGCCCGCAGTGATTGCCACTTGGTGGCAGTGGCCGATCCGGCGCCGCCATCACAGGAATGGGCGCGAGAACAGGGTGTTGTGTCCCTGCAGACACTGGACGAGGTGCTGCAGCGCGGCGACATCGACGCGGTGGTGCTGGCCACGCCCAATGCCCTGCATGTGGAGCAAACCCTTTTGTGTCTGGACGCGGGCCTGGCGGTGTTGCTGGAAAAACCGGTGGCCACCACGGTGGCCGACGGCGAGCGGCTGCTCGCCGCCGTGCAGGCCCAAGAGGCACACACCGGCCAACCCGCGCGGGTGCTGGTGGGCCACCACCGGGCGCACAGCGCCATCATGGCGCAGGCCTGTGCGGTGCTGGCCAGCGGGCAGCTGGGCCGCGTGGTGGCGGTGCAAGGCAGCGCCCTGTTTTACAAACCGGACCACTACTTTGACGACGGTCCGTGGCGACGCGAGCCCGGCGGCGGCCCGATCCTGCTCAACCTGATCCACGAGGTGCACAACCTGCGCATGCTCTGCGGTGAAGTGGTGCAGGTGCAGGCCCTGGCGTCCCACGCGGTGCGCGGCCACGCGGTGGAAGACACGGTCGCCATTGGCTTGCGGTTTGACAGCGGCGCGCTCGCCAGCTTTGTGCTCAGCGACACCGCCGCTTGCGCCCGCAGCTGGGAACAGACCAGCCAAGAAAACCCGACCTACGCCACCAACCCCGACCAAGACTGCTACCTGATTGCCGGTACCCAGGGCAGCTTGGCGGTGCCCAGCATGCGCATGCAGCGTTACGCCGACGGTGCTGAGCGCTCGTGGTGGCAAGCGTTCGAATCCACCCAGCTGCCGCTGGAGCGCGCCGACCCCGTGGCGCGCCAGATGGCGCATTTTGTGGCGGTGGCGCGCGGCGAGTGCGCGCCGCTGGTGAGCGTGCGCGACGGCCTGGCCAATCTGCGGGTCACCGAGGCGGTGGTGCAAGCCGCGCGCAACGGTGGCACGGTGACGCTGGCGTGATCCAATGCCCTTTTTGTCCACGGAGAACTCAATGAAAGTCCTGACCCTGCACGGCATCAACCTCAATATGTTTGGCAAGCGCGACCCCAAACAATACGGCACCGCCACGCTCGACGAAATCAATCAGCGCCTGCAGGCCCTGGGCCAAGAACTCGGCGCCGAGGTGGAATGCTTCCAGACCAATTTCGAAGGCGCCATGGTCGAGAAGATCCACCAAGCCTTCTTTGACAAGGTGGACGCGGTGGTCATCAACGCTGGCGCCTGGACCCATTACAGCTACGGCATCCGCGACGCGCTGGCCATCCTCAAGTGCCCCATTGTGGAGGTGCACATGTCCAACATCCACGCCCGCGAGGCTTTTCGCCACCATTCGGTGATCGCCGACATCGCCCAAGGCCAGGTGGCGGGTTTTGGGGTCGACAGCTACCTGCTGGGTCTGCGCACCGCGGTGCAGCACGCCCTGGCTCGCCGCACCTGACGTTTCTCCCTTCGCGCCATGACCATCAACGGCCACACCGAACTGATCGCCCACATCGGCTACCCGACGCACACCTTCAAGTCGCCCATGATTTACAACCCGTATTTCGAGCGGGCGGGCGTGAACGCGGTGGTGGTGCCCATGGGTTGCCAAGCCGAGCACTACCCCGCGCTGCTGCGCTCGATGTTCCAGCTCAGCAACATCAGGGGCGCGCTCATCACCATGCCCCACAAGGTGAGCACGGTCGGCTTGCTCGATGAGGTCACGCCCACGGTCAAGGTCGCGGGCGCCTGCAACGCGGTGCGGCGCAGCGCCGACGGGCGGTTGCAAGGCGATATGTTCGACGGCGCCGGTTTTGTGCGCGGCGTGCAGCGCAAAGGGGTGGACCTGCGCGGCCAGCGGGTGCTGGTGGTGGGCAGCGGTGGTGTGGGCTGCGCGATTGCCGCGTCGTTGGCGGGCGCGGGCATCGCCGCCATTGGCTTGTACGACGTGAACGCCGACGCGGCCAACGCCTTGGCCCAGCGCCTGCGGCGCGAATACCCCCAGATCGAGGTGCGCACCGGCGACAAAGACCCCGCCGGTCACCGTTTGGTGGTGAACGCCACGCCCATGGGCATGCACGATGGCGACCCGCTGCCGGTCGATGTGCAGCGGCTCTCGCCCGACACCTTCGTGGGCGAGGTGGTGATGAAGACCGAAATGACCGCCTTCCTCAGCGCGGCCCAAGCGCGGGGCTGCGCGGTGCAGGTGGGCGCCGATATGTTGTTTGAGCAAATCCCGGCGTATCTGGAGTTTTTTGGCCTGCCCAGCGCCAGCGCCGACGAGCTGCGCGCGGTGGCCCAACTGGCGTACTGAGCCTCACAGCCATGGCTGTGCTCGACATCCTGCTGATCACCGCGCCGATCTACTTGATCATTGGCTTGGGCTTTGGCGCGGTGCGCTTCGGCTTGTTCCAGAAGACGGACATGCGGCTCATGGGGCGGCTGCTGGTGCTGATCATTCTGCCGGTGATGGTGTTTCGCACCATCAGCCGCTACGAGATCGGCGAGATTCTGCAACTGGACTATTTGGCGGTGTATGCCCTGGCGTCGCTGCTGGCTTGGGGCTCGGCACAGCAATGGGCCAGCCGGCTGCGTGGCCATGGCGGGCCGACAGCCGCGTTCGTGGGCATGGGTGCGGCCTGCTCCAACAGCGTGTTTGTGGGTTACCCCATCTTGTCGCAGCTCATTGGTCCGGCGGCCGACGTGGCACTGGCCCTGTGCCTGCTGGTGGAAAACCTGCTGGTGATCCCGCTCACACTGGTGATGGCCGACCGCCGCGCCGGCGCCGACTGGCGGCAAACCGTGCGCCAGGTGGCTGGCAGCGTGGTGCGCAACCCGATTTTGGTGGCCATTGTGCTGGCGGTGTTCTGCGCCACGGTGGGCTGGCATCTGCCCCCGGTGCTGGACCGCACCGCTGGGCTGATCGCCTCGGCTGCGGCACCCTTGGCGCTGTTCATGATCGGCGGCATTTTGGTGGGACAGCGTTTGCAGGGCTTGCGCACCGATTTGGCGGCCATCACCTTGGGCAAGTTGCTGCTGCACCCGGTGCTGGTGTTGGCCCTGCTGTGGTGGTGGCCCATCACGTCGGCGCCGCTGGCATTCGCCGCAGTGGCCTTCTCGGCCATGCCCATTCCGGCGGTCTACCCCGCGCTGGGGCAACGCCACGGACTGGACGGCTTTTGTGCCACCGCCTTGGTGAGCACCACCGTGATCTCTTTTTTTACGCTGAACGCCTGGCTGTGGCTGCTGCCACGCCCGCTGGGCTGATGCGGTGCAAGGAGCATTCCCATGAGCGATCTGCTGTTAAAAACCCCCACCGAACGCGAGCCGCTGCAGCCCTCGTTCAGCGACGCCAGCAACCCCATCGGCTTGAACGGCATCGAGTTCATCGAATACGCCACCACCCAGCCCCAGGCTTTGGGCCAGGTGCTGGAGATGATGGGTTTTCGCCCGGTGGCGCGCCACCGCTCGCGCGAGGTCATGCTCTACCGGCAAGGCAACATCAACATCGTGGTCAACGCCCACCCCGACGATGCGCGCGCAGCCAGCCATGGCCGCGACACGCCGGTGATATCGGCCGTCGCCTTGCGGGTGCGCGACGCGCGCGCCGCCTACGCCTATGTGCTGGAGCGCGGTGGCTGGGCCGTGCCCACTCGGGCCGAGGTGATGGAGTTGCACATTCCGGCCATCCACGGTGCCGGTGGCAGCCGTCTGTATTTTGTCGACCGCTGGCGCGAGTTCTCTATTTACGACGTGGACTTTGTGCCCATCCCATCGGTGGATCAGCACCCACCGGCGGCCGCTGGCATCCATTTTTTTGGCATCGTGCAATACATCGGCCCCGAGCGCAGCTACGACTGGATCGAGTTTTACCAAGCGCTGTTGGGCACCGAGCTGATCGCCGACGAAGAGCGTTTTGGCATCATGCCCAAGGGCAAGCTGTTGCGCACCCCGGCCTTGAGCCCCAGCGAACGCTTCATGCTGCAGCTGGTGGAGCCCGAGCCTTTGGTGCACGACGCCAGCGAACGGCTGCAGCGCATCGGTCTGGGTGTGCCCGACGTGCTGGCCGCAGTGCAGGCGCTGCGCGAACTCGGCGTGGAGTTTGTCGAGACCCCAGCCGCCCACACCGAGCCGCGCGGCGCCATCACCAAAACCTATCTGGGCTCGGTGGTGTTTGAACTGGTGCACAGCGAGCGCAGCGGAGGCCGGCCATGAGAACGCCCGCCGGCATCAGCCGCACCATCGCGGCGTTTGGCATGGACACCATCAGCCTGGCAGGCCCGCTGGAGGCCAAGCTCGACGCCATGGCCGAGGCCGGCTTCGGCCAGGTGATGCTCAAGGCCAACGACCTGGTGGGTCACCCACAGGGCTGGCGCGCGGCCGTGCGGGCGGTGCGTGCCAGCGGCCTGCGCGGCACGGGTTTTCAGGTGCTGCGCGACTTCGAAGGCCTGAGTGGCCCCGCCACCCACAAGCTGCACCAGTACAAAGTCGACATCGCCAAACAAATGCTGGAGATGTGCGCCGCCCTGGGTTGCCAAGTGCTACTGGCGTGTTCCTCCACCTCGCAGCACGCCAGCGCAGATCTGGACCTGATCGCCAAAGACCTGCGCAAGCTCGCCATGCTGGCGGTGCCCTACGGCATTCGCATCGCCTTTGAGGGCTTGTCTTGGGGCCGCACCATCAACGAATTCACCACCGCTTGGGACGTGATCAACCGCGCCGACTGCCCCAATCTGGGCATTGGCATCGACTCGTTCCACATCTTGGCGGCGCAGACGCCCTTGGACGCCATCGACGACCTGCAAGCCGACAAGGTATTTCTGGTGCAGCTGGCGGACTTCATGTGGCAAGAGACCAAAACCTTTGAAGAGCGCATGAGCACCGCCCGCACCTTCCGCGTGTTTCCGGGCGAAGGGGTGCACAGCGAACAGCTGGTGGAATTGGTGCTCAAGCTCGACGCGCTGGGCTACCACGGCGACTACAGCTTTGAAGTCTTCAACGACGACTACCTGCAAATGCCCCTGTCTTTTGTGGCCGAGCGGGCGCAGCGATCGGCCCTGTGGTTGGCTGAAGATGTGCTGCGCAGCGCCCTGCCCCGCCCAGACGATCTGCGACTGCGCACCGCTTGAGCAACGCCGCCTCAGTGCCGCGCCAGACCGCGCAAGCGCGAGGTGCTCCAGATCGCCAGCGCGGCCGACGCGGTGGCGACCCAAAACACCGCCGACAGGTCTAGCCGCGCGCTCAGCCAACCACCGCCCAAGCCCATCAACACGCCCGGCAAGCCGTAGCCAATCACGGCGTACAGCCCCTGCCCGCGTGAGCGCAGGCTGCCAGGGAAGTGTTCGGTCAACAGCGCGATACACGCCGTGTGGTGCGCAGCAAAGGTGACCGCGTGCAGCAGCTGCGCCAGCAGCAACAGCCACCACCACGGCGCGCCACCGGCGATCAGGCCCATGCGCAGCACCGTGGTAGCCGCCGCCACCGTGAGCCAAGTGGCCGGGCGAAAGCGGCCAAACCAACGCCCTTGGCCAAAAAACCACGCGATCTCAATCAGCACCGACAAGGCCCAGGCCACTCCGATGAAAGTTTTGCTGTAACCCAAGGCATCGAGATACAGCGACAAATACAGGTACAGCGGCATGTGGGCCAGCACATGCAAGAACACCGAGGCCAAAAACCAGCGCACCGCCGGCTGACGCAGCACCGGCCCCATAGCGGGCTTGCCCTGGGGTGGGTGCGGGGGGTCTTTGAGTTCCGGCAGGCGCCACACGGCCAGGGCAATGGCGCTGAGCGACAACACCGCACCCCACGAGAACGAGGCCATGCCATGGGTTTCAAACCAGGTGCCGGCCACCAACACGGTGAGCAAAAAACCCAGCGAGCCCCACAGCCGCACCCGGCCATAGCGGTGGCTGTCGAACACCCCATCGCGCGTCACCACCTGCGCCAGCGCCGCCTCGCTCAGCGGCATCAGCGCGCTGGTGGCGGTGTAGAGCAGCAACAAGGCCAAGCCCAGCCACAACACCGCTGGCTCCCACGGCAGGGCCAAGCCGCCAAGCAGCGCCAAGGCCGAGGCCCAGCGCATCAGCCGGGTGCGGGCGTTGGTGTGGTCGCTCAGCCAGCCCCACACATAGGGGCCAAACAGCCGGGTGGCGCTGCCAATGGCAACCAGCAGACCACTCGCTTGCACGCCGTAGCCCAGGTGCTTGAGCCACAGCGGCAAATAGGTGCTGAAAAAGCCCGCGTGCGCAAAGTACGCGACCGACAGGCCCGCAAACGGGGCCACCGACACGCTGGCTGAGGCAGGCTTCAAGCGCGGCGCACCGCTTCAATGTCGGGGGTGGCCACCCGCACATCGCCACACTGCGCGCGGTGGCGCAGCGCGTGGTCCATCACCACCAAGGCCAGCAGCGCTTCGGCGATCGGTGTGGCGCGGATACCGACACAGGGGTCGTGCCGACCCTTGGTGATGAGCTCGGTCGCCTGCCCGTCCACATCGATGGTCTCGCGCGGAATCAATATAGAGCTGGTCGGCTTGATGGCGATCGACACCTCCAAGTCTTGCCCGGTGCTGATGCCCCCCAACACACCACCGGCCTTGTTGCCGACAAAACCTGCGGGCGTGAGGCTGTCCCCGTGGGTGCTGCCCAGATCGGCCACGCTGCCGAATCCGGCACCGATCTCCACGCCCTTGACGGCGTTCAGGCCCATCATCGCGTAAGCGATGTCGGCGTCGAGTTTGTCGTAGAGGGGCTGGCCCAGGCCCACCGGCATGCCACGGGCGGTGACCCGCAGGCGCGCACCACACGAATCGCCGCTTTTGCGCAGCGTGTTCATGTAATCCTCCAGCGCCGACACATCGGCCACCGGGGCAAAGAAAGGGTTGTTGGGCACGTGGTCCCAGCTCTCGAACGGGATCTGCACCGGGCCAATCTGGGTCATGCAGCCGTGAAAGGTGGTGCCAAATTGCTGATGCAGCCACTTTTTGGCGACCGCCCCGGCGGCCACCGTGGGCGCGGTCAAGCGCGCCGAACTGCGGCCGCCCCCTCGCGGGTCGCGGATGCCGTACTTTTGCCAATAGGCGTAGTCGGCGTGGCCAGGGCGAAAGCTTTGCAGGATGTTGCCGTAATCCTTGCTGCGCTGGTCGGTGTTGCGGATCAGCAGCGCAATCGGTGTGCCGGTGGTTTTGCCCTCGTACACACCGCTCAGAATCTCCACCGCATCGGGCTCGTTGCGCTGGGTCACAAACTTCGATGTGCCCGGGCGGCGGCGGTCCAGATCGGCCTGGATGTCGGCTTCGCTGAGTTCAAGGCCCGGCGGGCAGCCGTCGATCACGCAGCCGATGGCCGGGCCGTGGGATTCACCAAAGTTGGTGACACAAACCAGGGTTCCGAAGGTATTGCCGCTCATGGGGCGGGATTATCCCAGAGCCCCACCTCAGCGCCGATACACCCGCTGGCTGTTCACCCGATTGAATTCACGGCGGTAGGTGACCAATGGTCCGCTCGCCGCTGCAATGGCGGCCACGGTGCTGGTGGTGTAGCGGTCCATGTTGTCGCTGATGACGCTACAAGCGCCATTGAGCTGAGTGGTACAACGACCAAAATCACCCAAACTGAAAATCACGGTCACCGTCACACCAGGGGCGGGTGCGTTGTTGGACAGGTCAAACGCGGTGACCTCCGTCTCCACCGCCCAAGCGTCGCCCAGGTCAATCGGTGTGTTGGTGATGCTGCCGATGGACACCTCTTGGGGCGCCGGCTCAAAGGGCATGCCTTCGCCACGGCTGAACAACAACAGGTTCGGCGAGTTGGTTCCCACCGCCCCCAGACGGTCCAAACTGGCGGTCACGCGCAAGAAGTTGGCCACCGCCGCCGGACTGGACGTGGGCGAACGCTGCAGCAAATTGGCCGCCACACCGGCCACCAAAGGCACAGCTTGCGACGTGCCAGAACGGGTGCGCACCGCAGTGTCGCTCAGGTGGTCGGCCGATTCGATCTGGTCGCCGGGCGCAAACATATCGAGGCATGCGCCGAAGTTGGAGTAGCTGGCGCGGTTGTCGTTGCGGGTGCTGGCACCAACCGAAATCGCCTCGGTGATGCGCGATGGCGAGAAGTTGCACGAGTCGCTGTTGTTGTTGCCGCCTGCCACCACCACCGTCAGACCAGCGGTGATAAGGGAACGAATGGCTGCGTCCAAGGCATCAGACGCCGAACCACTGATCGACACGGTGACCACCGCTGGAGTCGCCGCGTTGGTGCGGATCCAGTCGAGTCCCTGGATCACATCGCTCCAGCTGCCGTTGCCGCTGCAGTCGAACACCCGCACGGGCACAAAACGCACGTCTCGGGCCACACCGCGGGTGTTGCCACCGGTCAGTGCGCTGACGTGGGTGCCATGGCCGTTGCAATCGTCGGTGCCTCGGCCATCGTTGATCACAGAAAAACCCGACAACACCCGGCCGCTCAATTCCTGATGGGTGGCGCGGATGCCGGTGTCGACGATGTAGGCACGCACACCTGTGCCGGTTTCCGTGCTTTCAAACTGGTATTGGTTGTTCAACGGCAGCGCGAATTGATCGATGCGGTCCAGCCAGTACGGTGCGTTGCTTTGGGTTTGGAGTGATGCGACCTGCACCTCTCGGTCCTGCTCCACACTCAGCACATCGGGGTGCTGGCTCAGCAGCTCGGCCGCCGATGCGGGCATCTTCACCACAAAGCCCTTGAGCGCGTTGTTGAACATGCTCACCACCTGCTCGCTGCGCACATTGAGCAACTGCTCAATGGCTGTGCGAACGCTGTCGACACGATCCTCGCGCAGGGTGACGATGTATTGACCCTCGATCGGCGCTGAGGGCTGAACGCTGGCCACGGACGCTAGGCCAGCGTCCGCCTGCGCGGCGCCCACTGAGCCAGCCACGCCAGCGCTGCTGGGTTGCTCGCCACCTCCGCCGCAAGCCGACAACAGTCCCACACAGGCACCGCACACAGCCCCCGCAACGGTTCGCCTCAGAACGGGCGACGCTCGCCAAAACCTCTCAACAGACTTCATGTGCATACCCTTGACAGTGGCTGATCCCACAATGAGAGAAAAATCTG
>JBEIEH010000026.1:0-18256 GCA_040383055.1 Burkholderiaceae bacterium | reverse complement strand
GATGCCGGCGCCCTGAATCGCCTCAGCGCCATCGCTGAGGCTGAGCTGTTTCTCGCCACGCACCACCAAGTTGCCGTTGGCCAGCACATCGACCACGTGCACCGACACCGCGCCACGGAGACGGGCGCCCTTGGACTCCACACCGCCACCGGAACTGCCAATGGTGCCGCCGTCGAGCTTGAAGCCGCCGAGCATGCCGCCCATACCGGCCACTTTACCGACCAAACCACCCGGCATCACATCGTTGTTGGCGCTGCGTTCGATCTCGGTGTTCTGGTTGCGCTCTGCCTGGGTGAACTCGTCAAGCAACACGGTGATGACGTCGCCGACTTGGAACTGCCGCCCCCGACCCAGCAAGGCACTGCCACGGCCAGGGTTGTAGATGGCCCCAGTGGTCGCCGGTGCAACCGTTGGCGACTGCGGCGTCACCGGTGCGTATTGCGCCACTTCGGCCACCGAAGCAACCGGCGCCGCGCAACCGGCCAGTCCACCGACCCACAGCGCCGACATCCAAAACAAAATTCGCATCACGACCACACCTCACATGTTGTTGTTGAGGAAGCGCAGCATGCCGTCCACCGCCGAGATCGCTTTGGAGTTGATTTCGTAAGCGCGTTGGGTTTCGATCATGTTGACCATTTCTTCCACCACGTTCACGTTCGATGCCTCCAAAGCGCCCTGCATCAACTGCCCAGCGCCCGCCTGACCAGGGTTCTGCACCTGAGGTGCGCCACTGGCTGGTGTTTCCCTAAGCAAGTTTTGGCCCAGGGACTGCAGGCCGGCCGGGTTCACAAAACGCGCGATCTGGATCTGTCCGATCTGCTGCTGACCGCCCCCATTGGTCAACTCAACGTTCACCATGCCATCTTGGGCAACGGTGATGGCCGCCACATTGGGGGGAATGGTGATGCCAGGTGCCAATAAAGCGCCATTCGACGTCACGATCTGTCCGGTTGCCGACACCTTAAAAGCGCCGTCACGGGTGTAAGCGGTGGTGCCGTCGGCTTGGTTGATTTGAAAAAAACCGTCGCCCTGGATCGCAATGTCCAGGGCGTTCTTGGTGGTCATCAAGCTGCCCTGGGTGTGGCTCTTTTCGGTCGCCACAATCCGCACACCGGTGCCCAGCATCAGGCCGGTGGGCGACTGGGCGTCGGCTGCGACTTGGCCACCAGGCTGACGCACCGTCTGGTACAGCAGGTCCTCAAATGCCGCCCGGTCGCGCTTGAAGCCCGTGGTGTTGACGTTGGCCAAGTTGTTGGAGATGACGGACATGCGCATCTGCTGCGCGTCCAAGCCAGTTTTGGCAATCCACATCGAAGCGTCCATGGTCGGGCTCCTTTCAGTCGTTCAATCGGTCGGGCCTAGGGTCAGGCGTTTCTCATCATGGAAGAGCCGCTCTCATCGAGCGATTTGGCTTCCTTGATCACACGGATTTGGGCTTCGAAGGTGCGGGCGTGATCCATCAGCTTGACCATGGTGGTCACCGCGTTGACGTTGCTGCCCTCCAAAGCCTGGGGTATCAGCCGAGGCGCCTCCGGTCCACTCGCAAAGTCGCTGCCCGGAGCCTGTCCATCGACCATGAACAGACCATCGGCGCGGCGACTCAGATTCACTTGGCTGGCATCGCGCAACAGCAGCTGATCGATGAACACACCCGGCGCGGCGGGCTGATTCGGATCTGTTGCAAAAACAGTGCCATCGGGATTGATGCTCACCAGAAAGCCTGGCGGGACCGTGACAGGACCACCTTGTCCCATCACCAAACGGCCTTGCCCGTCCTCGAGTGCTCCGTTGACACCCAGACGCAAATCGCCTCTGCGGCTGAAAGCCAACTCGCCGTTTTCCGCTTGGACACCCAACACCGCCTTGCCGGCAATCGCGATGTCCAACGGACGGCCAGTGGCCATGACTGGACCGGGGTTGAGCTGTATGCGCTGATCCGCCACGGCCTGCGACTGGTAGCGCGTGTCGAACCCATCTCCCTCCGCCTTGACGGAACGCAGGGCCACCTCGTAACTGCGCTTGAACCCCGTTGTGGCGATATTGGCCAGCTCATTGACCAAAGACTGGCGCACCGTGGCTTGCTCGCGAATGGCGGCGCCAGAGTTGAAGACGAGACGGTCCATGGTGGGCTCTCCGGATCAGCGCTGATACCGCATCACGAGCGGATGTTGATGATGGCCTGGGTCATCGTGCTGCTGGTCTCGATGGCCTTGGCGTTCGCTTGGAAGTTGCGCTGTGCGGTGATCAGATCCACCAACTCTTGGGTCAAGTCGACGTTGGCACGCTCGGTGGCACCGGCGCGGATCGAACCGAAACCCGCTGAACCTGCTTCACCGATCTTGGCCACTCCAGAGGTGGCAGATGCCAGATAGCTGGCGTCGCCGATCTGGCGCAAACCCGTCGGACTGGAGAAGTTGGCCAACACGATCTTGCCCAACGACACCTGAGAGCCGTTGGAGTACGTGGCGTTGACCAGCCCGTCCACACCGATGTCCAAGCCCATCAACTCACCCTCAGGAGCACCGTCCTGGGACTGCGACAGCACGGCAAACGCACTGGAGTACTGAGTCGATTGGGTGAAGTCGATCGACATGGTCAGCGCACCTTTACCACCATCCAAGAAGGCTGTCTCAAAGCCCATGGGTTTGATGGGAGAAATGGGCTTACCGGTCAGATCGAAAGTCAACTCTCCACGGTCGAGGAACACAGGCCACCATTCGGTCTTGGTGTTCAGATCGCTGATGTCTTCGGTCTGCTTGCCGTTTCGCACATACTGCAAGGCACCGTTGTCGGTGTACTGGGCCAACTTGATCCACTCGGTGGTTTGACCGAAGCGCATTTCGGTATTGGCCAGCCCCCAATCGGGATGTCCTGTGACTTGAATGGAGGCCGAATCCCCTGTGGTACCTGTGGTGAAAGTGAGTTGCTTGGCACGCGAATCCCAAGCGACTTTCACACCCGCCACCATGCGCCCCGACACCGGATCGACGATGGAGTTGATTTTGTCCTGGAGCTTGGTGGCCAAGGTCTCCATGGAATAGGTGCCTGTGTCAACGCTGATCTTGGCGGTGATGCCGTCGATCGCCACCGTGAAATCGTTGTTGCCCTCCACCACACCGATGTTGCCGGTGGTGTTGATGGTCAGAGTCTCACCGGTGAGCACAGCGGGATAGCTGGGCTTACCGCGGGCGGCGTTGTCCAAAGAACTCGGGGTGTTGAGGACGCCGACATCGTCTTCTACGGGAATACCGAGCAGGTTATTGGCCAGTCGCTGTGCATCGTTGTCTTGCGCTGTGCCCTTGGTCGTTTCCAGTTTGATGCTGGACGCGTCACCCGTGGTGCCAGAGTTGAAAGTGAACCGTCCGGAGTCGGGGTTGAAGTCCACAGTGATGCCGTAGCGGGCATTGATCTTGAACTCGTTCTCGGCAGTGCCCGGGTTGTCAGCGGTGTTGGCCAGCTGTCCCATGACGTTGTTGATCTCAATTTGCAGGCGACGCGCCAGCACCGCAGGATCTTTGTCTTCTGCCGTCAATTCGTAACTGATGGTCGTTAGGGGAGACTCGTCCACAGAGAGGCTGAACTCCATGGTCGATCCCACCGCGTAGCCCCCTGTGACGGCGGACTTGTACATGCTGGTGGTGGCATCGAAGTAGGTGTTGTTCAGCGTTGTGCCCACCGCTGGTGCCGGTGCGGATTTGCGCACATCGGTCAGCTGATCAAGCGTGTACATGGCCACCGTGCCGCTGGGTGGCGTCACCGAGGAATCGCTGCGCGGACGGATGTCACCGTATTTGTTCACATACAGCTCAACGCCGTTGCTGGTGGTGGCCTGTTGCAGCGAGGGTTTGACCTGTGTGTCGCCGACATAAAAATAGGTTTGCCATTTTGAGAAGGGGCTGCCTGGGCTCGCGTTTTGTGTCTTGACGTAATACACCGTGGCCAGATAACCGTTGCCACCGCTGTCGTACACCGTCAAGGCTGTGCTCTTGTTGTATGTCAACGGGTTGTTGCGATCAAAGTCCGCCAAGATCACGCTGGACTCGGCCGGCAGGTTCAGGCCCAGCTGAATGCTGGTGGTTTCTCGGGCCTCACCCGAGGTTTTTGGTGGAATCACCAGCGGAGACATCCGCTCCAAATCAGCCTTGCCAGACGAGTCCACCGACGCCGCCAGCAGACGTTGCCCGGTAGAGTTCACCACGTTGTTCTGGTCATTGAGCATGAACGAACCGTTGCGGGTGTAGATCTCTTGCAGTCCATCGGGTGAGCGCAGGGGAAAGAAGCCATCACCTGTGATGGCCAAATCCAGTGAGTTGCCCGAAGTGGTCACGTTGCCCTGACTGAACTCCTGACTCACCTGCTTGAGCGCCACACCCTGACCGATGTTGCTCGAGGATTTCTGCAGCGGCGATGTCGAGAAAATGTCACCGAAGTCGGCGCGCGAGCGCTTAAAGCCGGTGGTGCCGACGTTGGCAATGTTGTTCGATGTCACGCCCAACTGGGCAGTGGCAGAGTTCAAACCGGTGAGGGAGGTATAGAACGACATGGTGTTCGGCTCCTGTTATGAAATCGGAAAAGGGTTTCAGAATCCAACGCGCTTGACGTTGGACATCAGCACGGACTTGCCGCCTTCGAGCTCCAGGCTCACGCTGCCATCGCCCGGATTGGTGACGACCGACTGCACGGTGGCCAAGGTGTTGACAGACACGTCTGTGGTTTTGCCGTTGACCACCGCTGAGGCTTGCATCCGGTAGAGACCCGACGGCACCGGCGTGCCCATGGCGTCGGTCCCGTCCCACTGCACCGATGCGGTGCCAGGGGTTTGCGGACCTGCCAGAAACTCCTGCACCAGTCCGCCTTGTTGGTTGTACACATTGATCTTGATGCCGCTGGCGCCCATAGGCAAATCGATCTTGCCGTCCATGGTGCCGCCTTGCTGCAAGCGGGTCAGGCTGTCGGCCACCGACACTTTTTTGCCAATCAGGGTCGCGCCATTGAGCATGCGTTCACCCGACATCGTGTTGACCAAGTTGTCCATCGAGGTTTGCATATTGGTCAGCGCTTCGAGTTGCGAGAACTGCGCCAACTGGGCCACAAACGCCTCGTTCTTTACCGGGTCGAGCGGGTTCTGGCTTTTGAGCTGAGCGGTGAACAAGGTCAAGAAATCCTGCTTGCCCATGTCCTCACCGCCCCGGCCTTTGGCCGTGGCGGTGTCCTCGTATCGCTTGACGTTGCCCAGCAGCTGGGCTGAGTTCAGGGTATCGACTGCCATGATGAAATCCTCTGCACTCAGGCCTTGGTGATATCCAGCGTGCGCATCAGCAGCTGTCGAGCTGTGTTGATGACTTCCACGTTGTTTTGGTAAGAACGAGCGGCGGCCATCATGTCGACCATTTCCGCCACTTCGCTCACATTCGACTGGTAGACATAGCCCTTCTCGTCTGCCAGCGGGTTGTTGGGGTCCCACACCAAGCGTGGCTGAGCAGGATCGTCCTCCACACGGTCGACCTTGACGCCCCCCACATAGGGTGCGCCGCCATGGGTCATGCGCTCCTCAACCAGCGCCTTAAAAACCGGGCGCTTGGCGCGGAACACTTCCTCAGCGGAACTGGCGGTGGTCCCGGCGTTGGCCAGGTTGGAAGCGGTGGCGTTCATGCGGGTCAGCTGCGCATTGAGCGCCGTGCCTGCAATCCCAATGATGCTGTCGAGTGCCATGCTCACTCTCCTTTCAGAGCCTTGCGGATACCGCTGATGCGGTTCTCCAGAAAGTTCAGCGTGGCCTGGTAGTCGGCGGCCGCTTTACCGTACTGCGCCTGCTCAACGCTGATTTCAACCGTGTTGCCATCGAACGAGGTGTTGAATGGCGTGCGGTAACGCATGCCATCGGCGTCGAGCGTGGGCACCGTGTCCACATGGCGGCTGTTGGTCGCCACAAGTGCGTTGTCTTGTCGCCCCACATCGTTGAGCACGGCACGAAAGTCGATGTCACGCGCTTTGTAGTTGGGCGTGTCGGCGTTGGCGATGTTTTGCGCGAGCACCTCGAGACGTCGGCTCCTGACCTGCAGGGCCTGCTCGTGGATACCGAGGGCGTTGTCCAGCAATTTCATGATCACTCCGTCAACAGGGGCTTCAGTTGCGCGGCGAGCTGCCGATTCATTGACAGCAGAACGGCGCAATCCGTTTTGACGGCAAGGTTTGCAAGGACCGTGCCACCTTCTGCGACACCCCTCGCTCTGCGGCCTGAGACCGAGAAAGCCACCGTTCAGCGCGCTGGATGCGGCAAGGATTTGCCGCTGGTGTGCCCAGGGTTTGCCGCTCAGGGCGCGGGCACCGAGGGCGACTCAGGAACTTGTGCCACCTTGGACTGCGCTGGCGTGTCAACGCCCAAACGGGCCATGGCGTGTTGCATCAAGCCCTGCACGATCGACTGGCGGGTGATGACGCCTGCGCGGTTGCCCCCGACATAGAGCTTGGCCGCCTGCTGTCCAGCGATATCGAGTGGCACATGGGCTTGCTTTTCGCGCCGGGCCGATGGCATGAGCACGGACAGATACAAATCATCGAGCTTCAATGGGCCTGAGCGAGCGCTGAGGCCCACATCGTCGAAATAGCGCTCCACCAAGTCGAGCTGTTGCATCACGCTCAGACCCAGGATCTCGCGCGCGTTGCGACCAAACCCGACGCTGTCGGCGCCGCGACCTGACCCACCACAAAACTGAATGATCCCGTGGCAACTGCCGTTGGTGGCTTTGGGGTTGAGGCCATCGCTCTCCATCAAGGAGACCTTGGCAAAGTCATCGGGGGCAAAGCCATATTTGTCGGCCATGTCGACAATGCGTCGGTGCACCGCCTGCACCTCGTGTGGCGGCACAAACCCTTTTTGCACCGCCCGCTGCAAAGTGCGCTCGAGCACCGGATGGGTATCGCCCCCGCCTGCCGCATACGACTTGATCGATGAACGCGGCGCCAATACCGTCTCAGACCGCTGCAGCGCCTGGGTGGCGCCCAGCGCTTGGGCAGCGGTGACCGGAGCGGTACGCAACTGCATCGCATCGGCGGCGTTTTCGTCCCACACAGGCATGGCCGCCCTGGGCAAGGTTGAGGGCAAGCGGTCCAGCGCCACACGTTGCCCCGGCACTATCACGTTCGGATCGGGTATGCCATTGTCCCGCGCCAGCTGGTGCGCCAATCGGTACGCTTGTGCATCGCTCACCGATTGGCCTTGGGCGGCGTAATGGCGCTTGACGATACCGATCAGGGTGTCGCCGGCTTTGACCTCCCAAGCACCACCTTGCTGCACCGTGCGCAGCATGCCGCCGAACCGTCCGTCAGCGGTTGGCGCAGGGCCGCCCACCGTGGGCGCTGCCACGGGAGGGGAAACCTTCAAGCCTTGAACCGATGTGTCCGTCATGTCCTGCTGGGCCGCACCGGTGTTGAATATCCGGCGCTGAGCGGTTGGTATTGATATTGCATGGATGTTCGCAAAGACCGAGGTGTCGAACTCTCCACACACCGGAGCCACATATGCAAAACACAGGCCAACTTCTCATCACCGCCCTCCTGCAGCGCTTGACCCGCTGTCTCTTGACCGCTGCGCTGGTGTGGGTGGGCATGGCTCACGCCCAAACCCCGGCCGCTGCCGACAATGGATTGAGCACACAAGTGCGTCAATGGGTCTCAGCCCGCCAGAACGTCAGCGCCGACGCCGTGCAGCTGCTGCCCTTGGACGCACGGCTGCAAACCCGCCCTTGCCAGTCGGTGTGGCTGCTCGATCAGCCCTTTCCACAGCAAATCGACACCGTGCGCGCACGTTGTACCCAGCCGGTGTGGCAAGTGTTTGTCCGGGTGGCTCTCACGTCCGGTGCGGGTGGTCAAGCCGCAGCAGCACAAAGTCCCCCTTCCAAACCGGCTGCCGTGCCTGACATGCGCACCGTGGTGATCAGCAGCGGACTGCTGCAACGTGGCACCCGCATTCAGGCTGAACAAGTCGAGCTGGCCGAACGAGATGCCAAAACCTTGGGAGGCGTGGTGGTGGAGCGCATAGAAGACGTTCTGCACGCCGAGGTGGTGCGCGACATACCGGCTGGTAGCGTGCTGCGCGGCAGCGACATCCGCCCCGCGTGGCTCATCAGAAAAGGTCAGTTGGTCCAACTCAGCTGGAGCCCAACGCCCGGATTTCAGATCAGCGCCCGGGTCGAAGCGCTGGACAATGGCCGCATGGGTGAGCCGGTTCGCTTGAAAAATCGCGACTCTGGGCGCATCATCAGTGGGGTCGTGACAGGTCTGGGTACGGTGTCTGGCCTTTGATGTAAAAGAAAAATATTCTTTTATCGATCCAACCCTCAAGTTTTTCGCCAGCCCGTCGAATCCTAAGACAAGCGAGGTCCGGGCTTGACATTTCGGACCAGAAACGGAAACCGCCATGAACTCCCCCATCAACGGCTACGGCAGGCAATTGGGCACCAGTCTGTTGGAAAGATACAACAGTGAAAAACTGGAAAAAGCCGGCGACAAAGCGACCAGCAAAGCGACAGCGCCATCGGCCGGCGACGATCAGCTCGTGCTCAGCGATGTGGCCAAACAAGCCATGTCCGACAGCAGCTTCGATCAAGCCAAGGTGGACGCGATCAAGCAGGCCATCCAAAACGGTCAGTACCCGCTGAACGCTCGACGGATCGCTGAAAGCTTTGTTGCCATCGAACAAATGATCAAGGGTTGATCTTGTTGTGACATCTCCCGCCATACACCCTGACCTGCAAGCGGCGCGCGACACCGTGCATAGGCTCAGCTTGGCGCTTGAGACCGAATTTGAAGCGCTCAAGGCGAAAGATGCCGAACGGGTGGAAGCGCTGCAAGCCGAGAAAACCCAAGTGCTGGACCAACTGGCGCAGTTGGTCCAGAACAGACGAGCCGACGGCACGCTGGATGCCGACTGGGCTGACGTGATTGGACAGGTGATGAAGTGCCAAGACGCACACCGCCGCAACGAGTATCTCGCGCGCTGTCAACTGGAAGCGGTTCAAAACACCTTGAGCGTGCTGCATTCGGACACGTCCTCCACCAGCGGCGTGGATTTGTATGACCGCTTAGGTCAGGTGTCGCGCAAACTTGGAGCGCGTGGCTACGGCGCCTTCTGACGAAACGATCGTCAGCGTTTTTCATCTCCTGGCTTGATGCCCTTGAGCCAATACACCCAAGCCAAGACGACAGCCACCGCGTTGTAAAGCTCTGGCGGAATGTCTTCGTCCAAATCAACCCGGCTGAGCAAGGCAAGCAAGGTGGGGTTCTCAGCCACATGCACCCCTTGACGCCGAGCCTCACTCAAAATGCGCTCGGCGACATCATCGTGTCCGCGGGCACTGATCACCGGCACTTGGCGCCGGCCATATTCGATGGCAATGGCCTCACGACTGGGTGGTTTCATGCCTGCACATCCACCAAACGGCCAGCGCCATCGGGCACTGGTGAACCGTCGTCCGATGCCCGTGCGCCATGCACCACCTGCAAACCCAGCAACACGAGTCCAGCGTCGTCCATCGCGTCCCGCAGCTCCGCTGTGCCAGCGCGTGCTCGATCAACCACATCGCCTTGTACGGCCCACATCGTCATCTGTACCTGGGTTTGATCGGTGATGCGTGTCTGGAGCCACACATCGCCAAGCTCTCGGCTGCGGGTGTGCAGGTCAATCACCAACGGCGTCCGATCCTGACCTTGTCCAGCGCTTGAGCGCCGTCGCCCTTTGAATCGCATCTTCACCGGATCTGCGTCGACAAAGGGCAACACCAAACTGATCCACCCATCCCGCCCCACGTTGAAGAGCTCCTGCCCTGCTTGAATCTGGCTGGCCTCCACATCGTCCACAGCGTCGGCCAAGAGGCGCATCACCTGATCAGGTGCCTGCCCCCAGCTGGCTTGGATCTGGCGCATCAGCGCTTTGGCATCGGCGTCCACCGCCTTGCCTTTGTTCAACTGAGCCTCCATGAACCAGCCGCTGTGAGCGATCCAGTGGCGCAAGCCTTGGGCGGTGATTTGGGCCAACGACGGGCGCAGTCGCAACAGCTGATCCACCAAACGCCCCACTTCTGGCTGCGGACTCGCTGCCAACAACGCCGGCAACACACCCGGACGCATCAGGTGAGTGAGCGCCTCCATACCAGGAGGGCGCAGACCCAGCTGCTCTAAGCGCTGGGGCAAAGTCGTGACCGCCAAGGTGGAAGTGCCGGCAGCGACGGGAAGCAAGCGCGCGTTACCTTGAGCGTCCAATTGCACCCGGTAGCTGAGCCGATCACCTGCCGCCAAGCGCTCTTCTGACGCCAACGCCATCGGCAGTTGGCGCCCCTGCAAAGTCAGCACCAACTGACCTTCTCTGGCCTCGACCGTGGGTCGAACCACCTGTCCGTCGTGCAAACCCAAAGCCTTGGCGGCTGGGGCCTCCAACACCGGTAGGCGTCCCTCCAGCATGATGACAGGGGGCTTGGCGGACAAGGCCACCGCGTCGGTGCTAGGCAACATGAGCGGGCGCTCCTAGTTGTGAGAGAGACCGCTCAAGGATAACGAACCCAATCGCGCATGTCAGGACCTGGTGGCTCTGCGCTAGGGGATTTGGCTGGAGCGACAGGTGCAGGCGCGGGCACGGGAGGATCGGCCGCCGGTGTTGCTTTCACAGCACTGGCGGCGACGGACGAACCCGCCTCTCTGAGCATGATGCGGCGCACGTCTTCAGGGTTGGGCACCACGAGTTCAACACCCGCTTTCAGTCGCTGGGCGCCAGATCCGGTCAAAACATCCGGGTTCACCTCCACAAACGCCTGCCGCAAAACGGTGTCTTTGATGGGCAAATGTGACAAGGTGCGTCTGAGCACTCGATCCAGCGTCTCGCCGGCACGCGCCACCACGCGTTGCCTCGTCTGGGCTGGCAAGGGGTTAGAGGGCCGTCCTTGCACCACCGATTCACCGTCTGCCAACGATCCGAGCAAGGTCTCAAGAGCCTGCCGTGCCTCGGGGCGAGCCTCTGGCAACGTTGGGCCTTGTGCTGTGGCCGATGAGGACCAAGCCCAGCACATCATCACCCCCAGCAAGGCAACACGGTTTCGAGTGAAGAACATCATCGCTCTCCTGCTTCACAGGCGCGAGGCCGAAGCGATCGGCAACGCCACCCAGTCGCGCGCCATTTGCGGTGGTGGACCACCCACCCACTGCAGGCGTGCACTGCGCCCATCCACTTGGCGCACCTCGGCAATACCCAAGCCATTGAGGGCAGCGGGCTCCAACACCCGCTGTGGCAGCTGCGATCTGTCCATCATCACTACCCTGTCACCGGTTTTGACGCCACTGTCTGCGCCCAGGGGCAGGGTGAATCCGCCCTCACCACTGGACACCGCCACCACCATGGGGTCACAGCTCAAGGATCGCTCCATCTGATGCAAACCCCGACTCAGAGCACTGTGCAGGCGTTCGCGGACCAACACCAGCGCCCGACCGCTGTGATCCACGGTGGTGTCCGGTTGGACACGCACATCTTCCCGCCAGGCGAGTGATCGGTCCGGATGCTGGCGATCCACCCACCTCAGTTCCAATCGCACCGACCAAGGTTCTTGGGCTGACACCGCACCAAGACGGGTCAGAGCGTCGCGCACGGAGCGTGGTGTCGGTGGCGGAGCCACCGAAGCAGGCAGAGGGCTCAACACCAGCTCAACCTGCCAAGACTCGTAAGGAGTGCCGGGTCCCATCAGAAACGCTTGGTAGCGCGTCGCTGGCTGCCAACCCAGCGCGCGAGGCAGCCAAGCCTGCTGGATCCGATCCGATGTGCGCAGCACAGTCGCCAATTCGGACAGCACTGTGTGAACAAGTGCGTGCTCTCCCTGGGCGAACCCGTCAGTGGCCGACACCACCACATGAGCCGGTCTGCGCCAGATGGGACGCACCAACCCGCAATCTGCCGCCGACGTGTCGCGCTCGGTTCGCAGCTCCAACTCCGCCTCAGCGGAGTCGCCCTGCTGAACATAGCTGGCCACACGCACACCCCGCACCTTCATGTCTGTCGTGAACTGCGCGTTTTCATGCAAACGGCCTTGCTCATCGATCCAAGCGTTGGCCACCACCCGCAGTGGCTTCTTCAAAGACTCTGTCAACAACGCCCGGCGTACCGCTTCAGCCTGCTGATCAGCGGACAACGCGCGTGCGGTGACCTCAGCGCTTGGCAATCCTTGCGCTTGAACACCACTGCAGAGGCCCACAACACACAGCGCCAACAGACGCCAAACGGTCTTCATGGCTGGCGGCGGGCGGTGAGTTGCCCCAGGTACAGAGCGCGCAGATCGTTCACCACCCCTCGATCCAAGGACAACGTGGTTTCGTAGGTGTCGTCGCCCACCGGGGTGATGCTCACCAAGACCGCGCCGTATATCACCCCCTCCACCCTCGAGCGAAAGGTGTCGCTCTTGACCATCATGTCGGCAACCGTGGTGGTCGCATCCAGGTACTGACCGTACACCTGCTCCGTCAGAGACCGATACGCCTCGAGCTTCGACGCTCTGATGGCCATCAGCCGTTGCTGAGCAGGCAGTTTGTGGTTCTGCACGCTGATCACGGCGTAGCCAGTCCCCACCAAGGTGTCGCGTTTCTCGACCATCGGCGCCAGCATGGTCGATTTCGCCTCATTGGGTGAATTCAGGGGGATGGACTGACAACCGGCCAGCCCAAGCACTGCAGCACCCAAGCACAACGTAACAAAAGTTTTCATAGACATTTCTCCACCAGAGGAACGTGTGGGCAGATTCCAACAGCCTGTGGCTCAGGCCGCTTTCTCTGACCATGGATCGGCCACAAATCGGTTTTCTTGAATTGCAAAAATGATATTTGCAAGGTATCTTCAAATCAAATCGCAATTCTGCTCTGAAGTATTAATTCCAAATTTTTTCGAATTAATTCATTTGAATTACAAGCAAGAGAGCCCAAGGGATCCCGGCATGAAGACCTTCTCTGCGACACCGATCATCGGCCAAAGCGAGCCGACCAGAGGGATCAAGGCCTTGATCAAAACGCTTGCGCCCTCAGACTCCACCGTACTGATCACCGGGGAAAGCGGCACAGGCAAGGAACTGATCGCTCAAGCTTTGCACGCCCAAGGACCGCGACACAAAGGCCCGTTTGTGCCTATCAATTGCGGAGCGATTCCACGGGACTTGATCGAGAGCGAGCTTTTTGGACACAGAAAAGGCGCATTCACAGGCGCATTCGCTGATCGGCTCGGACGGTTTGAACTGGCCCAAGGCGGAACCATCTTTCTCGACGAGGTGGGAGATCTCCCCTTGGACATGCAGGTCAAACTGCTGCGGGTGTTACAAGAACGCACCGTCTTGCCGGTGGGCGCCGTGCGTGACGTGGAGGTTGATGTGCGTGTGGTAGCCGCCACCCACAAAAACCTGGAAAAAGAGGTGGCCGATGGCAAGTTCAGAGAAGACTTGTACTACCGTCTGAACGTGTTGCCCTGCCAAACCACACCACTGCGCGAGCGCACACTGGACATTCCCGATCTGCTAGCCTTTTACGCAGCGCACTACGCACGCAACACGACGCCACCTATTCGGTTCGCCACCGATCTGACAGACGCTCTGATGCGCTACCGATGGCCAGGCAACGTGCGGGAGTTGGCCAACTTGGTTGATCGCTTCACCACCCTGTATGCGGGACAAGAACTCCATTTGCACGACATCGCGTCGAACATGATGCCAGCAGGTTTGGCTGAAATTCAGCGTGAAGCGGCGGAACACCGTCGCAACACATCGGCGTGTCCCATGGAGGTCTTGTCCATGGTCATGGCCCGGGACAACACTGGCCCAACATCGCTTGAGCCCACCAATTCCACGCTCACACAAGCCGAGCACGCGAAGACACTCCCGGAATCCGCAGATTGGGTTGCGCACCAGGACCTCTTGCCGACCCGAAGCAACACCGACTTCCAAGAGTCGGGCTATGCACACGAGGTGGAAGAAATCATCTGCATGGCGCAGGGCATGGTGCAACTGCCGCCAGACGGCTTGGCGCTGAAGGACCAGCTGGTGCAAATCGAACGCAGCCTGATCGAGCAAGCCTTGGCAAGAACGAGTGGCAACGTCTCACAGAGCGCCCGCCTTCTGCGCCTGCAACGCACCACATTGATAGAAAAAATCAACAAATACGAGCTGCGCATTCCGGGCTAAATCCTGGTCGCACCAACCCATCCCCTACGCATTTCCGCGTCTTGTGTGGCACAGCAGTGCACATCCCTCGGGTGATTCGCGGTGCTCGCCGCATGGAGGGTATCTCCGCCAAAACAAAAACCAACTAAAAAGTCGGTTAATGTACCGTCTTGACTTACATCTCACTCCGGGAGATTCGATATAGTTGATTCTGATTTTTTAAATCCAAAAGATGTTGTTTTTAATCAAGGTATGACATTTTTAATGCTATGAGCCGATATATCAACTATTTGAGACTTTTCACACTTGCGCTTTGCGCTGGCAGCAATATACTACTTAACAATTCATTTGCGTCACAAGACTTCGATCTGACCCAGTTCAACACAGCCAACACGCAAAGCCGGCGCTTGACTCGCCCACCTATCGTGACATGGGTCAGTGCCGATACCGCATGCCCAAGCGACCTCGGTAACCGACAAGTGTTTCGGTGGTCCCAAAGTGGGTGTGCTCTGCGTGAGCCTGATCAACAACGCTGCACACTCTACACATCCAAACGCACCACACATTCAATATTGGGACACTTGGTCCGCTTCTGCTTCGAAGGTCAATCATGAATAGGTCAACACGCTACTCGGCTCTGCTGATGCTGGCCATGCTTCTCGGATTGACCGGTTGCAACGGAACGATGATCAAGCCCCCCAGTGTGGATCTGGAGTACTTCGAGCCACTGCCTGTGAACAAGCGGATCATGGACACATCCAAAATCAACTGGCAAGCGCGAGAAGATGTCCACACCTTGTGTGCTCGGATCACCGGCATCCCCATCACGCCCTACAGCTTGCCCATGGCATGCGCCTACTGGAACGTGGTGCGCAAGGAATGCACGGTGATCACAGGTCGAGAGTACGGCATCAACTATTTGGGGCATGAAGCGCGGCATTGTTTTGAGGGCAATTTCCACCCATGACACCGCAGCTCCTTCACTCTCCCACACGTCGCCGCTGGATACAGCTGGCAACGGCAGGGCTGCTCGCGCCAATCGGATCAATGGCCGTGCCAGCGGGACCTGCTCGCGAATGGCGCTGGGGCTACATCGGCAATTACGCCCCATTCAGTTGGTGGGACAAAAGCGGACAAGCGCTCAAAGGGTTTCACGTCGACATCGGCCACGCCTTGGTGAACCATTGGGGCACCGTCAGCAGCGTGCGGCACGGCACATACGCAGAGATGTTGCAAGCGCTGCGCAAACAAGAGATCGATGCGATCGGCAATTTTTTCACCCGAGTCCCCGACCTGGTCGGTGAATTTGCCTTCACGAGTGGTCTGCAAGACTTCCGTTTGATGCTGGCGCAACACGAGGAAGACGACCGCACATTTTTGACACTGGACGAAATTCCGATCGATAGACTGGGGTTGTTGGGCAACACGACGGTGGAAGATCAGGTGCTCGCAGCGATGGGCAAGGGCTATCGCAAATACAGCCAGATCGACAAAGCTTTGGATGACTTGGCACAAAAGCGCCTAGACGCCGTGATCGAGGAGTCGCTGATCCTCGAGTACGCGATTCACCACCGACAGCTGCCCCTGAAAACCACCACCCCCATGTCGGCACCGGTCCGTCTGGGCATGTTGGTGCTCAAAGGCCAAACCGAACGCGTGGCCCAGATCAACCAAGGCCTACAAGCCATCCGTCAAGACGGCAGCGCGGCCCGGATATCAGAGCGCTGGTTTGGTTACGACGTGACACAACGGCGCGCCGCTGGCACCTACATCAATCCGCTCACACCAGATTGATCAGAACGCGCCCAGTCAAGCGTCTGGGTGCTCCCACTGCCGCGCTGCGACGTACACGGCATTGGGATACGTGGCCTTGCCTCGGCTGCCGTTGTAACGCCCCAGAGCCATAAACGTATTGCCCTTTTCCCGCTCAAGGTAATGGGCCAGGATCACGCAGCCAAATCGCAAATTGGTCTGCATATGAAACAACCGACTCACATCGCCGTCGCCGATCACTCGCGTCCAAAACGGCATGACCTGCATGTAACCGCGAGCCCCCACCGGTGATACTGCGTGCTTGCGAAACGCACTCTCCACCTGTATCAGCCCGAGTACCAAGGTCGTGTCGAGCCCTGCCCGTTTGGTTTCGTACCAAACGGTTTGCAAAAATTCCACCCTCGTCTGAAAGTCGGGTTTGCGCCGTTGTAAGCGATCACTCATCGCTCCCAACCAGCGCAAGTGCGCCAACCGCCGCTCGGACGTCGGGAAAGTGGGCAACGGTGGAGCTGCATTGGCCACTGCAGCGCGGAGAGCGGTGCGCACCGAATCGGCCAAGGGCTCTTCCAGCTGCCCGGCAGATGACAAACTCGGCCTGGCCAGCAATGAAGCCCCGATCCACAGCAAACCACTGCGGCGACTCAGCAACAGGCCGCCCTGCCGATGAGCGGCGGCCCCCATTGGTTTCATTGCCATCAAGCGGGTGTCAGCACGCCAGCCGATCTTTCAGGAACGCTTGGATCTGATCGACGGGCACGGCCGTCGCGGCACTGTCGCGGCGGTGCTGGTACTCAACCTTGCCCTCTTTTAAACCCCGGTCGCCAATGGTCACCCGGTGCGGCACCCCGATCAGCTCCCAGTCGGCGAACATCGCACCCGGCCGCTCGCCCCGGTCATCCAAAATCACATCCACGCCCAAGGCCAGCAGCGCGGCGTACAGCTCGTCGGCGGCCTGCTTCACCACTTCGCTGCGGTCGGCGCCCACCGGGCAAATCACCAGACGGAAGGGTGCGATCGCGTCGGGCCAGATGATGCCGCGCTCGTCGTGGTTTTGCTCAATCGCCGCCGCCGGCAAGCGCGTCACGCCGATGCCGTAGCAACCCATTTCAAAATGTTTGGGCTTGCCGTCGGTGTCCAAGAAGGTGGCGTTCATAGCCTGGCTGTATTTGGTGCCGAGGTAGAACACATGGCCCACCTCTATGCCGCGCTCGATCGCCAAGACGCCCTTGCCGTCCGGCGACGGGTCGCCCGCCACCACATTCCGGACGTCGGCCACCGTATCCGGCTCGGGCAGGTCGCGACCCCAGTTGACGCCGGTGAAGTGAAAGTCCACCACGTTGGCGCCACAGACCCAATCGCTCATCACCGCCACTTCGCGGTCCACCACCAAGCGCACCGGTTTTTTGAGATTGAGCGGGCCCAGGTAACCGGGTTTGCAGCCAAAGTGGTCCTCGATTTCGGCCACGGTGGCGAAGCGGTAACCTGCGTCTAAGCCGGGCACTTTGCTGACTTTCACCTCGTTCATGTCGTGGTCGCCGCGCAGCAGCAGCAGCCAGACCTGGCTCTTGACCACCTCACCGGCGTCGTTCACTTCATCGGACGCCAACACCAGCGACTTGACCGTCTGCGCCAGCGGCAGACCGAGCAGCTCCGCCACATCGGCGCAGGTGCTTTTGCCTGGCGTCGGCGTTTGGGTGAGTGCCTGCTTGCCTTCGGCCCGCGCCTGTGTGGGCGCAGCGGCTTCGGCCTTCTCCATGTTGGCGGCGTAGTCGCTGTTGGGGCAGTAGACGATGGCGTCTTCGCCAGTGGCCGCGATCACTTGGAACTCCTCGCTCAGGTCGCCGCCAATGGCGCCGCTGTCGGCGGCCACCGCGCGGTAACGCAGACCAAAGCGGTCAAAAATGCGTCGGTAAGCGCTCGCCATCACTTGGTAGCTGGCTTTGGCTGCCGCTTCATCGCGGTCAAAGCTATAGGCGTCCTTCATGATGAATTCGCGGCCGCGCATCAGGCCAAAACGCGGACGGCGCTCATCGCGGAACTTGGTCTGGATTTGGTAGAAGTTTTTTGGCAACTGCTTGTAGCTGCGCAATTCTTGCCGTGCGATGTCGGTGACCACTTCCTCACTGGTGGGCTGGATCACGTAGTCGCGCGCGTGCCGATCTTGGATGCGCAGCAACTCAGGCCCCATCTTGTCGAAGCGCCCTGTCTCCTGCCACAGCTCGGCCGGCTGCACCACCGGCATGGTCAGCTCCACAGCGCCGGCGCGGTTCATCTCTTCGCGTACGATGGCCTCGACCTTTTGG
>JBEIEH010000025.1:0-18290 GCA_040383055.1 Burkholderiaceae bacterium | reverse complement strand
GCAAGTCGAGTCTGGCCTTTGACACGCTGTACGCCGAGGGGCAGCGGCGTGATGTGGAGAGTTTGTCGGCCTATGCGCGGCAGTTTTTGCAGCTGATGGACAAGCCCGATGTGGACCTGATTGAAGGCCTGTCGCCCGCCATCAGCATTGAGCAAAAAGCCACCAGCCACAACCCCCGATCCACCGTGGGCACGGTGACCGAGATTCACGATTACCTGCGCCTGCTCTACGCCCGCGCCGGCACACCACACTGCCCGGAGCACGACCTGCCGCTGGCCGCGCAGAGCGTGGCGCAGATGGTGGACGCGGTGCTGGCCATGCCCGAAGGCGCCAAGCTGATGGTGCTGGCGCCGGTGGCGCGGCAGCGCAAAGGCGAATTCGCCGACCTGCTGGCCGAGATGCAAGCGCAAGGTTATGTGCGCTTTCGCATCGACGGCCGGGTGGTGGAAGTGGACGACATTCCGGACCTGAAGAAAAACGAGAAGCACGACATCGACGTGGTGATCGACCGCATCAAGGTGCGTGCTACAGATGAGGCTGAAGAAAAGAACCCGCTTAGGCAAAGACTGGCCGAAAGCTTCGAAGCCGCGCTGCGCTTGGCCCACGGCCGGGCGCTGGTGATCGACATGGACAGCGGCGCCGAGACGCCGTTTTCGTCGCGCTACGCCTGCCCACAGTGCCACCACAGCGTGAGCGAGATGGAGCCGCGCCTGTTCTCGTTCAACTCGCCCCAAGGCGCCTGCCCGCGTTGCGACGGTCTGGGCCACACCGAGTTTTTTGACCCGGCACGGGTGGTGGCGTTTCCTTCGCTCAGCTTGGCCAGCGGCGCCATCAAGGGCTGGGACCGGCGCAACGGCTATTACTTCGCCATGATTGAGAGCCTGGCCGCGCATTACAGCTTTGACGCTGAAACGCCGTGGGAACAGCTCAGCCCGGCGGTGCAGCAGGTGCTGCTCTACGGCTCGGGCGAAGAAGAAGTGAAGTTCAGCTACGCGCTGGAATCGGGCGAGCGCGCCGGCAAGAAGATCAGCAAAAAACACCCCTTCGAAGGCATCATCCCCAACTTTGAGCGGCGCTACCGCGAAACCGACAGCGCCACCGTGCGCGAAGAATTGGCCCGCTACCGCGCGGTGCAGCCCTGCCCCGAGTGCCTCGGCACCCGCTTGAAGCGCGAAGCGCGACATGTGTTTGTGGGCGAAGGCGAACAGCGCCGCCCCATCTATGCGGTGAGCCACGTGACGCTGGGCGAGGCGCTGGCCTGGTTCAGCACGCTGCAACTGCCCGGCGCCAAGGCCGACATCGCGGCGCGGGTGATCAACGAAATCCGCCAGCGGCTCAAGTTCTTGAACGACGTGGGCCTGAACTACCTGAGCCTGGACCGCAGCGCCGACACACTGAGCGGCGGCGAGGCCCAGCGCATCCGCTTGGCCAGCCAAATCGGCAGCGGGCTGACCGGGGTGATGTATGTGCTCGATGAGCCCAGCATTGGCCTGCACCAGCGCGACAACGACCGGCTGATCGGCACCCTGCAGCACCTGCGCAACCTGGGCAACACGGTGCTGGTGGTGGAGCACGACGAGGACATGATCCGCTGCGCCGACCATGTGATCGACATGGGCCCCGGCGCCGGTGTGCACGGCGGGCGGGTGATGGCCCAAGGCACCTGTGCCGAAGTGCTGGCCACCCCGGGGTCGCTCACCGGCGACTACCTGAGCGGCCGGCGCCAGATCGCGGTGCCGCAGCGGCGCATGCCTTGGCTGCCGGTGGTCAAAACCGCCATTGCCGCCGCGCCACCGCCGCCGAGCAAGCCGCGCTTTCCGATGTCGCCCGCCGCACAACGGCGCGCCGAACGTGAGGCCGAGCACCTGGCCACCCAAGGCGAGCTGCAGGCTATCCGGGTGGTCAACGCCCACGGCAACAACCTCAAGCACGTGTCGGTGGAGTTTCCGGTGGGGCTGCTGACTTGTGTGACCGGTGTATCGGGCGGCGGCAAATCGACCCTGGTGAACGACACGCTGTACGCAGCGGTGGCGCGTACGCTCTACCGTTCACACGACGAGCCCGCGCCACATGACGCGGTGGAAGGCATTGAGTACTTTGACAAGGTCATCAACGTCGACCAAAGCCCGATTGGCCGCACACCGCGCAGCAACCCCGCCACTTACACCGGGCTGTTCACCGGCATCCGCGAGCTGATGGCCGAGGTGCCGACCGCGCGCGAACGCGGCTACGGCCCGGGGCGCTTCAGCTTCAACGTGGCCGGCGGCCGCTGCGAGGCCTGCCAGGGAGACGGTGTGGTGAAGGTGGAAATGCACTTTTTGCCCGATGTGTACGTGCCCTGCGAGGTGTGCAACGGCCAGCGCTACAACCGCGAAACGCTGGAGGTGCAGTACAAGGGCAAAAACATCGCGCAGATTCTGGAAATGACGGTGGAGCAGGCCCACGCCTTCTTCAACGCCGTGCCCACGCTGGCGCGCAAGCTGCAAACCCTGCTCGACGTGGGCCTGAGCTACATCACCCTGGGCCAGAGCGCCACCACGCTGTCGGGCGGCGAAGCGCAGCGCGTCAAGCTGGCGCTGGAGCTGAGCAAACGCGACACCGGCCGCACGCTCTACATCCTGGACGAACCGACCACCGGCCTGCACTTTGCCGACATTGAGCTGCTGCTCAAGGTGCTGCACCAGCTGCGCGACGCCGGCAACACGATTGTGGTGATCGAACACAACTTGGACGTCATCAAGACCGCCGACTGGGTGATCGACATGGGCCCCGAGGGCGGCGCTGGCGGCGGCACCGTGGTGGCCCAAGGCACACCCGAAGACGTGGCCGCTTGTGAAGCCAGCCACACCGGGCGGTATTTGCGGCGGCTGCTTACCGTCTGAGGGCATCCATGGCCACCGAAACCGAACTCAAGTTGCAGCTGAAGCCCACCGATCTGCCGCTGCTGCTGGCGCACCCGCTGCTGGCCGATGCGACGCCAGCCGAGCGCTTGTGGAACACCTATTTCGACACGCCCGATCTGGCGCTCAAAACCCGGCGCATGGCGGTGCGGGAGCGGCTGGCGGGCGAGGTGTGGTTGCTGACTGTGAAAACGGCGGGCAGCAGCGCTGGCGGTGTATCGCGGCGGCGCGAGTGGGAAGGCCTGACCACACCCGGCGCGCTGGACTTTGCAGCGCTGGTGGACGACGCCACATTGGCCGCGGAGTTGATGGCGCTGCGCCCGGCATTGCGCCCCCTGTTTGCCACCGACTTTGCGCGCCGGCGTTGGGTGCTGAACCACGCGGGGGCCCAGGTGGAGGTGGCGCTGGACGAGGGCACGGTGTCGGTGCCAGGCACAGCCTTGAGCGAGCCGCTGTTGGAGCTGGAGTTGGAATTGCTCTCGGGGCCCGAGGCGGCGTTGCTGTTGTTGGCCGACGAGCTGCGGCGCTGTCCCGGTGGGCCGCTCGCTTTGGCACCCAGCGATGTGAGCAAGGCACAGCGGGGGATGGCGTTGTGGGATCGGTCTTTGGCTTGAGTGCTCTTGCTCGTTGAGACCTCGCGCCAGGGGGTGGCGGGTGGCTGGGCGCAGCGACGATTCGCGGTTGCCACAGAGGGGGCGGGCCAAGCACGGTGTTGATGAAGCCATGCGGGTGCGCCCAGGCACACATCCGCGAGCTGGAGCGAAGCACGGCCACCCGCCCCCCCTCGCTGCCCACCCCTCAGAGCGCAACAACCACCCAGCAGTCAAACAGAAGCAGAGGGCCGCGAAGCCACCACATCCCGCCAGCGCGCCAACGCAGACAAGCCCGCCTCAGAGGGCTTGAAGCGCATCAGCCGCGCAAACTCCAGCGCACAAAACGCGGTGATGTCGGCGATGGTGAAACGCTCACCGGCCACCCAGGGCTGGGCCTGCAATTGCGCGTCGAGCCAGCGCGCCATGTCCAGCGCTTTCTCGCCCTGCGCACGGCCAAAGTCGGGGAACTGCGGTTGCTCCAACACCGCCAGACCGGGGTGGGTGTGCCGCACACAGGCGGCCACTGGCAGCAGCCAATACCACTCCACCCGTCGGTCGGCCATTTCAATGAAGGCGCGCTCCTCGGACGTGCGGCCCATCAGATTCGGCTCGGGCTGCAGGCCTTCCAGATAGGTGCAAATGGCGCGGGTTTCGGTCAGCACCCGGCCGTCGTCCAGCTCCAGCGCCGGCACCTTGGCCAGCGGGCTTTTGGCTTTGAAATCGGCGCTCTGGTGTTCCAAGGCGTTCAGGTCGATCGCCACCTCGGGAATGGTCATGCCTTTTTCGGCGACGAACATCTGCACACGGCGCGGGTTCGGGGCTTTGGGCGACACATAAAGCTTCATGGCGCGTCCTTCGGAGTGTTCGATTGCCCGGTTTCCACCATGCGCCGTGCCTCTTGCGCAAAACGCTCAGACGCCGCATCGCGGTCTTTGGCCAGATCGATGGCCGACGGCGGTTGGGCGATGCCGCGCTGCACCGCCGGACGCTGGGCAATCGCGTCTTTCCAGCGCTGCAGGTGCGGCAGACCGTCGATGGACACGCCCGACCAACGATACGTGCGCACCCAGGCCCAGTTCGCGATGTCGGCGATGGAATAGTCGCCCGCCAAGTACTCGTGGTCTTTCAGGTGGCCGTCGAGCACGGTGAACAGGCGCCGCACCTCGCCCTGGTAGCGGTCGATGGCGGGCTGGATTTTCTCAGGGAAATAGCGGTAGAACACATTGGCCTGACCCATCATCGGCCCCACACCGCCCATTTGAAACATCAGCCACTGCAGCACCTGCGAGCGGCCCACTGTGTCGCTGGGCATGAGGCGGCCGGTTGTCTCGGCCAGATAGATCAGGATGGCGCCCGACTCAAACACCGCCAAGTCGCCGGCCGTATGGTCGACGATGGCCGGGATGCGGCCGTTGGGGTTGATGGCGAGAAATTCGGGGCGCTTTTGTTCGCCTGCGGCGAGGTCGAGCACGCGCAGCTGGTAAGGCAGGCCCAGCTCTTCGAGCGCGATGGAGACTTTGTGCCCATTGGGCGTGGCGGCGGTGTAGAGGGTGATCACGCGGCGGCTTGGTTCAGGAGGTCCCGGGTCGATTGGGCCTCCCGACGCGCCGCAGCGGCAAAGGTGTCGTCGGACGACGCATACAGGATGGCCCGCGATGAGTTCACCACGATGGGGCCAGTGACGGCGTCGCCGCTGCGACGCAAGCCCGCGCGCACCGTGGCCAAGGCGTCACCGCCCTGCGCGCCCACGCCGGGAATCAACAGCGGCACGGTGGGCGCCAGCGCGCGCACCCGCTCAATTTCGGTTGGGTAAGTGGCACCGACCACCAGCCCGAGCTGGCCGTTGGTGTTCCAAGCGCCCTGCGCCAGCGCTGCGATGTGTTCGTACACCCGCGGCTGGCCGTCCACCGAGGCCAGGCGCTGGTTTTGCAAATCGTCGCCGCCGGGGTTGGACGTGCGGCAGAGCAAAAACGCGCCTTTGCCGTGGTACTTCAAATAGGGTGCCACCGAGTCCCAACCCATAAAGGGCGAGAGCGTGACCGCGTCGGCGCCGTAGCGCTCAAAGGCCTCGATGGCGTACTGCTCGGCGGTGCTGCCAATGTCACCACGCTTGGCGTCCAGAATCACCGGCACGCTTGGAGCCACGGCTTGCATGTGGCGCACCAAGCGCTCCAGCTGGTCTTCAGCACGGTGCGCAGCAAAGTAGGCGATTTGGGGTTTGAAGGCGATCACCAGGTCGGCGGTGGCGTCGACGATGGCGGCGCAAAAATCAAAAATGCGGCCGGCGTCGCCGCGCATGGCGCCCGGAAACCGCGCCGGGTCTGGGTCCAGCCCCACGCACAACATCGATTGGTTTTGGGATTGGGCGTGGCTGAGCTGGTCGAGGAAGGTCATGCCGCCGATTTTATGCGGCGGGGTCTTCGGCGGTGGCCTCGTCCAGCACCGCCTGCAAAGCGTCCAGTTCGATCGGCTTTTGCAGCAGCCGCACATGGGGCAACTCGGGCAAGCGGTCCGCCAAGGCAGGGGGCACGTTGCCGCTGATGAAGAAAAACACGGGCGCAGGTTCGATGGGGGCGATCAGCTCGTGCACATCAAAGCCGTTGGCGCCTTCCAGCACCATGTCGCACAACACCACCTCCCAGCGCTGGCCTTGTTGAATCAGACCGCGCACGTCGTTGGGTGTGAAGGCGCGCGTCACCTCATGGCCCAGAGCGCGCAGCATGCGCCCGAGCACCTGCAAGACCACCGCATCGTCATCGACCAGCAGCACCTTGAGCGGCCGCGTTGGCAAATTGGTGGTGCGAAACGCCGGCGCCGTGTGAGAAACGGGCGCTTCAGGGTGAATGGCCGGCAACACAATGGCGATGCGGGTGACACCGTCGTTGGACTCCATGGTCACGTGGCCGCCCGACTGCTCGGCAAAGCCCATCACCATGGACAAACCCAGACCGGTGCCGCGCCCCTTGGCCTTGGTGGTGAAAAACGGCTCGCCCATGCGCTGCAGCACGTCGCGCGGAATGGTCGGTCCGGTGTTGATGACCGAAAAGCTCACCCAATCGCGGCGCGCCTGCACCAGGTCTTCCACCTTCACCCGGATCGGGCCACCGTGGATCTGGGCGTCGCGGGCGTTCACCATGAGGTTGAGCAACGCCGTTTCCAAGAATGTGGCGTCGGTGTGCACCGCGTGGGTGGACAACACCTCCAACTCCAGACTGTGGGTGCTGCCCAAGGTGCGACGCGCCAGCTCCACCACCTCGACGACGACTTCGCGCGGGCACAGCTGCCTGGCCTTGAGGTGCTGCTTGCGGGCAAACGACAGCAGTTGACTGGTCAGAACCGCCCCGCGCCGCGCGGCCACCCGGATCGACTGCACCATGTCCTTGCCTTCGGGAGAGAGCCGCTCCAACTCGCTGATGAGTTCGGCGTTGCCACCGATGGTCATGAGCAGGTTGTTGAAGTCGTGCGCCACACCGCTGGACAAAGCGCCCAAGGCATTCATTTTGTGGGCCTGTTGCTCGCTGGCTTCCAATTGTTTTTTGAGCGACAAATCGCGAAACAGGTACACATGGCTGTGTCCTTGTCCGGGCAGGTACAAGGGCGAGGCGCTGGCCTCCAAGATGCGGCCGCCACCGCTGTCAAACTCATGCGGACGATCAAAAGTCTGCAGCGCTTCAGGGGGCACATAGTCGGCCAGCGAGTCGCCCTCGCGAATGCCCACTCCTCGGGGCAGCAATCGCTTGAAGGCGGAGTTGGCGCGCAACACCCGCTGCTCGGCGTCGGTGATGGCCAAGCCATCGTTGAGCGCGTCGAAGGCTTTGTCGGCCACGCCTTTTTCTTGGAGAAACCGCACCGTGCGGTGCTTCATTTCGCTGACCAGCTGCTCAATTTCGTCGCCCTGATCGGCCTGCGGCCGACGCAGCTGCAAATCCAAAATGGATCGGCCGCGGCGCAGCACGTCGGTGATCTGCCCAATTGGCTGAATGACCATGCGCTGCAGCAAGCGGGCGGGGGCGATCGTCGCCAATATCACCACCAGCAACAAAGGCACGGTGGTGAGCAAGGCCAAGGGCAAAAGGTCGGTCAAGCGGTCCGGTGTGGCGTAGCACAAGGTCAACTCACCGGACATGAGGCGCTCATTGCCCACACTCATGCCGGCCAGTGACCGCTTGATCTCCACCTCGCACGTCACACCAGCGTCGGGCCTGGGTGGTGGCGCATCGAGCCGCATGGTTTCGTCGCGAAAACTGGCCTGTTGCACACCCGGCTGCGCCAGCAGTGTCTGCAGCAGCACCTGAGCATTGGCTTCGTTGATCTGCCATGCGGCGTTGGCTAGGTTGGGCAACATCAGGTTGACGGTGTTTTCCATGGCCCGCAGGCGCTGGGTCTGCATGAAATGCACCACCAAGGTCGCCTGCACCACCATCACCAGCACACAGGTGACACCAATCGACAACAGGCTGCGCCACGCAATGCGGCGCCCCAACACACTGGCGGTGGGGCCGGGCTGTGCGTCTTCTTTCATCACCGCACTTCCCGGAAATGCCGCGTGTCGGCGTGCACCACGCCCGCATTGAGCCACAGCCGCTGCAAAAACCCGGAATCGCGCAAGGTGCGCAAACCGGCGTTGACCTGCTGCACAAACTGCGCACCGTCGGGGTGTTTTTTGCTCACCGTGAAATGGCGGCCGTAGCCAAAGCGCAGCATCACATCGGGCACCGGGACAAAGCTCGCCTCGTAGCCATCGGCGGCCAAAGCCCGGCGCGGTTGCAAGGAGAACGGTTGCAAAATCGCATCGGCACGGCGCGCTTCAATCAGACGCAATGCGCTGACCCAGTTGTCGGCTTCCACAAATCTCAGCCCTTTGGTCGCCAACACCTTGCGGTCCACTTCCCAACCGCGCCCCACCACAAAAGTCAGTGCACGCAGACGATCAAGATCCTGCACAGCCAGCACATCGGTGCGGCTTTGGTGGGTGTAGAGGCCCACCAGAAAATCGTCGCCCGTCAGCACCGGGTCGCTGAACCACACCTGGTCGGCGTATCGGCTGTCCTCCTTGAATCCGGCCACAGGATCAGAGAGCGAGCGTCCGGCCACCATTTCTGCAATGGCCCGGGCGTGGGTGGTGTCGGTCTGGTAGGCTTGGTAACGAATGGAGCAACGGCACCCGCCCAACACCGGTGCCACTTGGAACAACCACATCTCGGCGACGTGTCGGGTCAAGCCAACGCGCGGCATCTCGCTCAAGTCTTGCGGATCGCGGCCTTGCATGTAGTTTTGATAACGCGCCAAATCGTGGGCTTGCACCCGAAACGTCAGAACACGTTCTTGGGTTTGCGCCCCGGCCTGTGCAGCCGCACACAGCAGAGCGATCCGTGCGATCCAAGACAAGCCTTGGAGCATCAGATGCCAAAGAAAAAGAGCGCGCCGCATGCGAACCAATGATAGGACATAAACACATGTTCTGGAAATTTAATACATATTAAGTATTCACTTATGTCATATATGACCCACCAAGCTCTTAAACAAGTGGTGTTGCCATGGGTGTTTTGACGCGCCAACACAAAATTCTGCTGGTGCTACTCACGCTGGTGTGGGGGCTGAACTGGCCGGTCATGAAGCTGGGGGTCACCGGCTTTCCGCCCTTGACCTTCCGCACCCTGTGCATGTGGCTGGGCTTGCCGTTGTTGTGGCTGTTCTTGCGCTTCAAGGGCACGCCGCTGCGGATCGCACGGCGCGACTGGCGCGAGCTGGCGGTGCTCACCGTGTTCAACATGTTGTTTTGGCACACGCTGGCCATCTTGGCCATTCAGACGCTCTCCAGCGGGCGAGCGGCCATCTTGGGCTACACCATGCCCGTGTTCTCGGCGGTGTTGGGCGCGCTCTGGTTTGGACAGCGGCTTGGGGTGCGGGCGTGGGCGGGTGTGGCAGCGGCTGCAGGCGGGGTGACGCTGTTGCTGTGGCACGAGGTGAGCGCCATGGCCGGCAAGCCAGAGGGTGTGGCCATGATGCTGGTGGCCGCCGCCACTTGGGCGCTGGGCACCCAGCTGTTGCGGCGCACCCGCATCGAGGCGCCCACGCTGGCGATTTCATTCTGGATGCTCGTAATCACCACCGTGTGGATGACGACCGTGGCCCTGGTGTTTGAAGCCGACGCCTGGGTCGCTCCGACGCCCACGGTGTGGGTAGCCATCATGTACAACGCCATCGGCGTGTTTGCGTTTGCTCAGGTGGTCTGGTTGTCGCTGGCGCGCGATCTGCCTCCCATCGCGTCCACCTTGTCGGTGATGATGATTCCGGTGCTGGGCGTGTTCAGCGGCGCGTTGTGGCTGGGCGAACGCCTGCATTGGCAAGACTGGGCCGCCGTTGGGCTGGTGTTGCTGGCCATCGCGATGGTGTTGTGGCCCCCACGCTCCGCCGCTGCGCGGGTCGCTGCCCCCCGAGGGGGCTGACCTTGCTTGGGGCGGCCCTTCGCTGCGGTCTTTGGCCCCCACGCTCCACCGCTTAATCCGGCGCGGCGTCGGTGTCCATGGCCAGGCAGAGGTCGTCCCAGGCCTTGGCTTTGTCGGCTGGGGTGCGCAGCAAGTAGGCGGGGTGGTAGGTGACGATCAGCGGCACACCTTGGTAGCGGTGCACCCGTCCCCGCAAGCGGCCAATAGGCTCGGTGGTTTGCAGCAGCGATTGCACCGCAAAGCGCCCCATGGCCACAATCAACCGGGGCTGCACCAGCGCCACTTGCCGCGCCAGATAGGGCTCGCACTGCGCCACCTCTTCCGGTGCCGGGTTGCGGTTGGCGGGCGGTCGGCACTTGAGCACATTGGCGATGTAGGCGCCCTGCTCGCCTTGGCCCGTACGGCTGCGGCCCACCGCGCGCAGCATGTTGTCGAGCAAGCGGCCGGCGGCGCCCACAAATGGTTCGCCCTGCAGGTCTTCTTGTTCGCCTGGGGCTTCGCCGACCACCATCCAGCTGGCCGACGGATCGCCCGTACCGAACACGGTGTGCTGGCGGCTGCGGCACAGGCCGCAGGCTTCGCAGCCGGTCACGGCGGTGCGCAGCGCGTCCCAATCCATCTGATCCACACCGGCGGGACGCTGGCCCACAGCGGGCACAGCGGTGGGTGCCGAGGCGACCACGGCTGGAGCGGCGCGAACGGGCGCAGGCGCAGGGCGGGCCACGGGGGCAGGCGCGGACATGGGCTCACGCCGCACAGGGGCCACCTCAGAACGCGGCGCTTCGGCCACCGGCACGGGTGCGGCCACCGCCACTGGCGCGGCATCGGGCATGGGCGCCCAGACGCGCACGCCCATCTCGGCCAGCATGGCGCGCTGGCGCGCGTCGAGCTGGGCCACAAAACCGGTCAGCGCGGCGGGATGATCGGCGTCGCCGGGGGCGGTGGACGTGTCCTGGGTCATGGGGCGATTGTGCCCAATGGCGCTGCTACTAGGGCGGCGGTGCAACCACCAGGGCCAAGCGCATCACCACCGCGTCTTCGCGGCCTTGGCCGTCGGGGTAATAGCCTTTGCGCAAGCCCACCGCTTCAAAGCCGCTGCGCAGGTACAAGCGGCGGGCGCGCGCGTTGCTCTGGCGCACCTCCAGCCAAAGGGCTTCGGCGCCTTCGGCCTGCGACCACGTCACCACATCGCGCAGCATGGCCGCGCCCAGACCTCGGCCCTGCCGCTCGGGCGCCACGGTGATGTTGAGCAGATGCGTTTCATCCACCCCCCGCATCACCACCACATGGCCCATGAGCGTGCCATCGGCGGCGCACAGGCAAGCGCAGACGTAGCCACTGGCGATGGCGTCGGCAAAGTTGGCGCGGCTCCAGGGGTGGGGGTAGGCACGGGCGTCCAGGGTATGCACCGCCTCCACGTCGCTGGCCAGCATGGCGCGCCAGTGGTCCGTGGGCAGTGCGCCCAAGGGCTGCGGGGCGCTGGGCCACCCAGACGGCAGGGTCATGGGCGGGCGGCGGCCTTGTGCAGACCGGCTTCGCGTTCGGCGGTGGTGAAGGCCACCTTGTCGCGCACGTACAGGGGCAGGGCGTCGGCGGCGTGCACCGCAAGCCCAGCGCGCCAGGCGGCGGGCGCCAAGCGCAGCAACGCGTCGGCGCTGGGCAGGGCCACCCGGCGAGCGCCACTCAACGTGGCCAGCGCTTGCGGGTACACCGCCCAGGCGTTGCCAGCGCAGCCGGTGTGTGCGTCGGCGGCTTGCAGCGCCTGCGCCCAGTCGGGCAGTTGGGTCTGCACCAACGTGGCCACATCGGCCGGCGCACACAAGGCGCTGGGCATGCGCGTGAGCCAGACACCGTCCACCCATTCGTAAGCGGCCACGTAGACCTCGTCCATGCGCGCGTCTAGCACGCTGAGCACACGGGTCCAGCGGGGGTCGGCCTGCGTGTCGGTTTGTGCGGCGGCTTCTTCGGCCAAGGCCAGCAGCGAGTCGATGGGCAAGACCGGCACGCCCTGAGGCCGCTCGGCGCTGCGCCAGCCGTAGGCCAAGCCTTGCACCACCGCACACGCGGTGCGCAATCCGGTGAAAGCGCCCGGGCCACGACCCATGGCGATACTGGCCAACTCGGTGCCACGCACACCCGCCTGCGCCAGCAGATCACCCAAGGCGGGCAGCAACTGGGCCGAGGCCTGGGCGCCGCCCGCGCCCTGGTGGCGCCAGACGCGGCCGTCGGCGCCACGCAGGGCCAGCGACAGGGTGTCGGTGCTGGTGTCGATGGCCAAGCAAGGGGTGGCGGCCAAGTCGGGGCTGTGCGTCATGGCGCGGATTATCGGCCAGCGCCCCTGTGCCCATAATCGGCGCATGTGGACCTGTTTGCCTTTGAACCTGCGGCGCACCGCAGCCCTGTGTGGCCTGTGCTGGCTCACCAGCGCGTGTGCCCAAACCTCCGCCGCCCCCGACACGCCTTTGCCCGCGCCGGTGGCGCGCGCGCTGCAGCAGGCGGGATTGCCGGCACCAGCGTTTTACGGCGTGGTGGCACCGGTGTCGCCCAACGGTGCGCCGGTGCTGCAAGCGCGCGCCAGCCAGCCGGTCAACCCGGCATCGGTCATGAAGCTGGTGACCACCTTTGCCGCCATCGACCTCTTGGGCCAAGACTTCACCTGGCGCACCGGTTTTTTGACAGATGGCTCCATCGGTGGGGGATCGCTGCGCGGCAACTTGTACATCCGGGGCGGCGGCGACCCGAAGCTGGTGCTCGAACGCCTACAAGAAGCGTTTGTGACCCTGCACAACCAAGGCGTGCAAGTGGTGCTGGGCGACATCGTGCTCGACCAAAGCGCGTTTGCGCTGCCACCGCGCGACCCCCATGCTTTTGACGGCGAGGGCCTGCGCCCTTACAACGCCGCGCCCGAAGCGCTGCTGGTGAACTTCAAGTCGGTGATTTTGAAATTTGTGCCCGACCCGACGCGTGGCGTGGCGGTGGTGCAGAGCGAGCCACCGCTGGCCAACCTGACCATCGACGCCACCGTGCCTTTGAGCAAAGGCGCCTGCGGCGACTGGCGCAGCGCCGTGGGCGCGCGGTTTGACGACCCCAACGCCATCCGCTTCAGCGGCCGCTTTCCCAGCGCCTGCGGTGAAAGCACCTGGCCTGTGGCCTACCAAGACCCCGCCAGCTACGCCGAACGCGCCATTGAAGGCCTGTGGCGCGCCAGCGGCGGCGCCCTGACCGGCCAAGTGCGCACCGGCAACACCCCCGCCAAAGCGCGGCTGCTGCACGAGGCGCAGTCGCTGCCGCTGGCCGACATCATTGCCGACGTCAACCAGTGGAGCAACAACGTGATGGCGCAGCAGGTCTTCCTGACCTTGGGGCGGCTGCCGGCCAACCGGGTGCTGGAAGCACGCGTGCCCACTGGCCCGCTGCAATTGCCCGCGGTGGGCCGCTTTGATCGGTCACGCGAACGGCTGACCGCGTGGTGGAAACAGCGCTTTGGCCCCCAGCTGCCACCACCGGTGCTCGACAACGGATCGGGCCTGTCGCGCGAGGAGCGGATCACCCCGCTGGCACTCGCCACGTTGTTGCGCCAAGCCGCCGTTCACCCCCAGAGCGCGGCGTTTGTGAATTCGCTGGCGGTGGCGGGCGAAAGCGGCACCGCCCGGCGCCTGGCCAACGGCCAACGCGACCCAGCCAAGGGCCGCGCCCAGGTGAAAACCGGCACCCTGCGCGACGTGTCAGGCATTGCCGGTTATGTCACCACCGGCAGCGGCGCGCGTTATGTGGTGGTGGGCTTTATCAACCACCCCGAGGCCGGCAAAGGCCGACCCGCGCTGGAGGCGCTGCTGAACTGGACGGCGGATTTGCCCTAGGCGACAACGCTTGGCGTTTCCCCTCTGTCCAAGACGATCTTCTGGGCGTAACCTTAAGAAAAAGAACGGTCGTTCTTTTTCTTAAGCAGGTTCACAACACAGGAGACAGATATGAAGTGGCGTTTATCGTTGGTGGGATTGGCTGCGGCGGCTTTGGTGGCGGGGTGCGGGGGCGGGGATGACCCAGTGCAACCGCAGGTGTACGCGGCCGGTGACAGCCTGAATGATGTTGGGGTGTTTGGCGCGCGCTTCACAGTCCAAAGCGCAGACGCCAACAACCCGTACAAAGTGTGGGTTGACCATATTGCCGCCGCTGCAGGCGTCTCCAGCATGTGTCCGGCCTACGAGGCCACGTTGGCGCCAAAGGCTGGGTGCTCTGGCTATGCGGTTGGAGGCGCGCAGATCAATCCGGTCACACTGCAGCGCACCAATGATTTGGTGAGCGGGGTGACCATCGGCAGCGATACAACGCCCATGTCCGTCGTGCAGCAAATCAAAGACATGGCCTCTGGCCGGACCTTCGGCCCACAAGATCTGATTCTTATCGATGGCGGAGGAAACGACGCCAATGCGCTCGCGTCATCGCTGCTTGAAGGTCTTAACCCGCAAAACCCATTGGCCGCGCAAGCACTTACGGCGTACGCCACCGTGCTCAAAGACCTCTTGCCTGCCGCTACCGTAGATACCGCATTGGCAGGTGCAGCGTCAGATCCAACGGCCTTGATCAACTTGGGTGGCCTCTACATGCAAGCGACCGCAACCATGCTGACCAGTGCCATCCAAACCGAGTTGCTGGCCAAAGGCGCCCAACGGGTGGTGTTGCTGAACCTGCCCGACCTGAGCAAAACACCTGCATTGAATGCCCAACCCGACAGTGCCAAAGCGATTGTGTCGGCTTGGGCGCAGGCCATGAATGCCAAATTGCAATCCGATCTGGGCACAGAGCCCAAAGTGCTGATCATCGATTTCTTTGGCACGCTCAATGGTTGGGTGGCGAACAAAGGTTCGGCACGCATCGGGCTGGTCAGTTTGAGCAATGTGACCGACCGAGCCTGTGGAAGCACACGAGCGGACTCCTGTCTGGAGACCACCTTGGACAGCAGCGGCCCCGGGGACTGGCGCACCCACCTGTTCGCAGACAACCTACACGCCACGCCGTTTGCCAATCAACTGACGGCCAATCACGTGCAAGCCCAGATCAAAGCCAAAGGCTGGAACTGATAGGCGGTGTTGATAGGCTCACGCCGCCGCGCGCGTGAGCCTATCCCTCACCCCGTCCCAGGCGCTGCCTGCGGGCGGAGTTTCCACCCACATCTCGCGCACGCCGCTGGCGTCCAGATCGCGCAGCACCGCAAACAATTCGTGCGCCACCGCATCGGGATCGGTGGGCATGGCTCGCCACAACACACCGGCCGGTGACGGCAAGGTCGCTCGCGCGTACACCGCCACAGCACCAGGCTGCGCACTGGGCAGGGCTTCGGTCAGTGCCATCGCGTCCATCAGCCGCACCCGCGCGCTCGGCGCGTAGTGCGACTCCAGCGTGCCCGAGGCGCGGGGCGCCTGCGCATCGCGCGCTCGCACCGACTGGCCACAGACGGCTTCAAGCTGTTCGGGTGTGATCTGCCCAGGGCGCAGCAGCACCGGCACACCGCGGCTCAGGTCGACGATGGTCGATTCGATGCCGACCGCACACGCACCGCCGTCGAGCACCAGCAGCGCGTCCTCGCCGAGGTCGGCGAATTCGCTCATCACATGCGCGGCGGTGGTGGGGCTGACGCGGCCAAATCGGTTGGCGCTCGGTGCGGCCAGGCCCATCACCCCTTGTGCGCGCGCAGCCTGCAGCAGGGCCTGGGCGGCGGGGTGCACCGGGCAGCGCAGGCCGACCGAATCTTGACCGCCGGCGGCCTCGGCCGCCACACCGTCGCGGCGCGGCAAAATGAGTGTCAAGGGCCCGGGCCAGAAGGCCTGCATCAGCGCCAGCGCCGCAGCGGGCAGTTCGCGAACGAGGGGTGACACCGCCTCGGCCCAGGCCCGCTCGGTGGGCGCGGCAGGCGCCGCGATGTGCACGATCAATGGGTGGTCGCTGGGCCGACCCTTGGCCGCGAAGATGCCGGCCACCGCGCTCGCCGACAGCGCATCGGCCGCCAGGCCGTAGACCGTTTCGGTGGGCATGCCGACCAAACTTCCGGCGCGCAGGCGCTGCGCGGCCAAGGCCAGGGCCTGCGGGTCGCTGGCGCTCAGCAACAAGGGCATAGGCTTTAGTCCGCGAGCGCGGGCAGACCCAACAGCGCCAGCACTTGCGCGGTCACTGCGTACAGCTCGTCGACTGTTGCTGCGGTGATGTTGAGGTGGCCCATCTTGCGGCCCGGGCGTGCGCTGAGCTTGCCGTAGAGGTGCAGGTGGGTGCCGGGCAGCGCCAGCACCTGCGCCCAGGGTGGGCTCACCGGCTGTTCGCTCGCGGCAGCGCGCACGCCGTTGGGCGCAAACCAGAGGTCGCCCAGCAGATTGACCATGAGCGACGGGCTGTGCTGGCGCGGCTGCGGCAGCGGCAGGCCCGCGAGCGCGCGCACCTGCCGCTCAAACTGCGAGACGCTGCAGCCGTTTTGGGTCCAGTGGCCGCTGTTGTGCGGGCGCGGCGCCATTTCGTTGACCACCAGGTCCAGGCCACCGGCGCCGTTGTCGACCACAAAGTATTCGACACAAAGCACACCCACGTAGTGCAGCTGGCGGGCAATCGCCACCGTGGCGGCGCAGGCGCGCTCGGCCAAGGCAGCGTCGAGCGCGCCGTCCACCACCTCGGTGATCGCGAGGATGCCGTTGTGGTGAGTGTTCTTTTGCACCGGGAAACTCACCACCTGGTCGTCGGCGCCGCGCGCCACGATCACCGAACATTCGGCGCGCAGCGGCATGAGTTTTTCGAGCACACAGGGCACCTGGCCCAGCTGGGCCCAGGCGGCCGCGAGTTCGGCGCGGTCCTTGACCCGCACCTGGCCTTTGCCGTCGTAACCGAGTCGCGCGGTCTTCAGGATGCCGGGCAACAGATCGTCGGGCACCGCCTGCAGCAGGGCTTCGCTCTCAATGGCGGCGTAGGGCACGGGGAACACACCGCTGCTGGGGCCACAGGCCACAAAGTGGGCTTTTTCGGCGATGCGGTCTTGCGCCACCGCCACACAGTTGGCGGCGGGCGCCACCGGCCGGTGGGCGCCCAGGGTGATGAGCGCGGGCGCGGGCACGTTTTCAAACTCGGTGGTGATGGCGTCGCAGCGCTGCATCAGCTGGGCCAGGCCCTGTTCGTCGTCATAGGGCGTGTCGATGTGGTAGTGCGCCACCAACCCAGCGGGGCTGGCGACATCGGGGTCGAGCACCGCGGTGAAATAACCCATGGCCTGCGCGGCCTGCACAAACATGCGGCCGAGCTGGCCGCCGCCCATCACACCGAGCGTCATGGGGTGGCCGTTGGCGCTGAGCGCACCGGGAAGAAGCACTTGGTGGGGCATGGAGTGGACCTAAAAAATCAGACGGGGGGCAGGGTCATGGCGCGGGCGGCCTCGGTCTGCGCGGCGCGAAAGGCTTGCAGGCGCTCGCGCAGTGCGGCGTCGGTGTTGGCCAACAGCGCCACCGCAAACAGCGCCGCGTTGGCCGCGCCGGCCGGGCCGATCGCAAAAGTGGCCACCGGCACACCCTTGGGCATTTGCACAATGCTGTGCAGCGAATCGACGCCCGAGAGCGCCTTGGACATGACCGGCACACCCAACACCGGCACCACGGTTTTGGCCGCGATCATGCCAGGCAGGTGGGCCGCGCCACCGGCGCCCGCGATGATGGCCTGCAGGCCACGGCCAGCGGCGGCTTCGGCGTAGGCGAACATGTCGTCGGGCATGCGGTGGGCCGAGACCACACGGGCCTCGTGGGCCACACCAAACTCTTGCAGGATCTGCACCGCGTGTTGCATGGTGTCCCAGTCGCTGCTGGAGCCCATGACCACGCCCACGGAAATGGGGTTCATGTCGTGTTGCGGCCGCTGGCGCGCCGTCTTTCGGTAAAGTGGCGATTTTACGTTTCGGGTCTGACGCGCCCAGCGCGCGCCCACCAACACGCACACACCATGATCAACGTCGGAATTGCCACCTTTGAAGCCGAAGTCATTGAAGCCTCCATGCACACCCCGGTGCTGGTGGACTTCTGGGCCCCCTGGTGCGGCCCTTGCAAGGTGCTGGGCCCGCTGCTGGAGCAGATTGAGGCCGAGTACAACGGCCGTTTCAAGCTGGTGAAGATCGACACCGAGGCCGAGCCGCAGTTGGGCCAGGCCTTTCGCATCCAGAGCATTCCCACCTGTGTGCTGATGATCAACGGCCAGCCGGTCAACGGTTTTATGGGCGCCTTGCCCAAGGGCCAAATCACCGCGTTTTTGGACAAATTCCTGCCCAGCGAAAACGAACTCGCCGCCCAAACCGAGGCCGAAGAAGCCCAGGCCGCGCTGGCCGAAGG
>JBEIEH010000024.1:0-19041 GCA_040383055.1 Burkholderiaceae bacterium | reverse complement strand
GGTGTGGCCAGCAACTACATGTGCGACCTGAAGGTGGGCGACACGGTGCAGGTCATTGGCCCGTTCGGTCACAGCTTCCTGATGCCCAACCACCCCAAGAGCAGCATCGTCATGATCTGCACCGGCACCGGCAGCGCGCCCATGCGCGCCATGACCGAATGGCGCCGCCGACTGCGCGCTAGCGGCAAATTCGAGGGCGGCAAGCTCATGCTCTTCTTCGGCGCCCGCACCAAAGAGGAGTTGCCGTACTTCGGCCCGCTGCAGAGCCTGCCCAAGGACTTCATCGACACCCACTTCGCCTTCTCGCGCGAAGCCGGCAAGCCCAAACGCTATGTGCAGGACGCGATGCGCGAACGCGCCGCCGACTTGGTGGCGCTGCTCAAGGACCCGAACGCCTATTTCTACGTCTGTGGCCTCAAGGCCATGGAAGAGGGCGTGGTGCTGGCCCTGCGCGATGTGGCCACCCAGGCCGGTTTGGACTGGGATGCGGTGGGCGCCGAGCTCAAACGCTCGGGCCGCCTGCACCTCGAAACCTACTGATCCGTTTTTTCCCAGCAGGAGCCTCACATGACCGCAGCCAGCACCCTGGCCGTGTCGGTGCGCACGCCCGGGGTGGCCCAGGTCACCATGGCGCGCCCGGCCGTCTTCAACGCCTTCGACGAGGCCATGATCGCCGAGTTGGACGCGACCATCGAGCGCCTAGAAGCCGACCCAGCCGTGCGTGTGATCGTGCTGGCTGGCGAAGGCAAACATTTCAGCGCCGGCGCCGACCTGCAGTGGATGCAGCGCGCCAGCGCCGCCAGCGAAGACTGGAACCGCCAGGACGCCGGCCGTTTTGCCGGCATGTTGTCGCGCCTGCAGCGCTGCAGCAAACCCACCGTGGCCCGGGTGCAGGGCGCAGCGCTGGGCGGTGGTGTGGGCCTGGCCTGCGCGTGTGACGTGGCCATTGCCGCCGACAACGCCAGCTTTGCGGTCAGCGAAGCGCGCTTTGGCATCTTGCCCGCCGTCATCGGCCCCTATGTGATCAACGCCATTGGCAAACGCGCCGCGCAGTGGCTCGCGCTCGCCGCCACCCGGCTCAACGCCGCGCGCGCGCTGGAGCTGGGCTTGGTCCAACAAGTGGTGCCACTCGACCAGCTTGATGCCGCGGTGGACGCCACGCTGGCCGAGCTGCTCGGTTGTGGCCCCAACGCCCAGCGCGAAATCAAAACCCTGTTTGCCCAGCTGCCGGTGGGCGACACCAGTCCGGCGGTGCGCGAGCTCACCGCTGCCACCATCGCCCGCGTGCGCGGCACCGACGAAGCGCGCGAGGGCTTTGCCGCCTTTTTGGGCAAACGCCCGGCCGCCTGGGTGCCGCGCTGAACGCGCCGATAAACTTCCCCCACACCACAACAATTCACGGAGACTCCGGCCATGACCCAAGCCTTTATTTGCGACGCCATCCGCACCCCTTTTGGCCGTTACGGCGGCGCGCTGAGCGGCGTGCGCACCGACGATCTGGGTGCCGTGCCGCTCAAGGCGCTGATGGCGCGCAACCCGGGTGTCGACTGGGCGGCGGTGGCCGATGTGCTGTACGGCTGCGCCAACCAGGCCGGTGAAGACAACCGCAACGTGGCCCACATGAGCAGCCTGCTCGCCGGCTTGCCGCTGGAGGTCCCCGGTGCCACCATCAACCGCTTGTGCGGCTCGGGCCTGGATGCGGTGGGCACGGCCGCGCGCGCCATCAAAGCCGGCGAAGCAGGCCTGATGATCGCCGGTGGCGTCGAGAGCATGAGCCGTGCACCGTTTGTGATGCCCAAGGCCGAGTCGGCCTTCAGCCGCAGCAACGCGGTGTACGACACAACAATAGGCTGGCGCTTTGTCAACAAGCTGATGAAAGAACAGTACGGCGTCGACTCCATGCCCGAGACGGCCGAGAACGTGGCGGTGGATTTCAAGATTGAACGCGAAGCGCAAGACCGCATGGCCATGAATAGTCAGTTGCGCGCTGTGGCGGCCATCCAGGCCGGCCACCTGGCACGCGAAATCTGCGCCGTCACCATTCCCCAGAAAAAGGGCGACGCGCTGGTGGTCGACACCGACGAACACCCGCGCGCTACCAGCCTGGAAGCGCTGGCCAAACTCAAAGGCGTGGTGCGCCCCGACGGCAGTGTGACCGCTGGCAACGCCAGTGGCGTGAACGACGGCGCCTGTGCGCTGCTGCTGGCCAACGAAGCCACCGCCGCCAAAAACGGCCTCACGCCCAAAGCCCGGGTCGTCGGCATGGCCACCGCCGGTGTGGCGCCGCGCATCATGGGCATTGGCCCCGCGCCGGCCACCCAGAAAGTGCTGGCGCAAACCGGCCTCACGCTGGCGCAGATGGACGTGATCGAACTCAACGAAGCCTTTGCCGCGCAAGGCCTGGCGGTGCTGCGCTTGCTGGGCCTGCCCGACGACGACCCACGCGTCAACGCCTGGGGCGGCGCGATTGCGCTGGGCCACCCGCTGGGAGCCAGTGGCGCGCGCCTGGCCACCACCGCCGTCAATCGCCTGCACGCCACCGGCGGGCGCTACGCCCTGTGCACCATGTGCATTGGCGTGGGGCAGGGCATTGCGCTGGTGCTGGAGCGGGTGTGATGAGCGAGGTGAGCCTGGGCAGCGTCGAGTCTTTGCGCGCCACCGCGCGTGCGCCCCGTGCGGCGGACGCGGCCGGTGGACAGTTCAACGGCCGACCGCGCGAACGCGCGCCCCGGTTCATACCCAAAGGCCGTCAGCCCGATGCGGCTGCGCTGGCGCTGGTGCGCGCCCTCATCGGCGATGCACCAACCGGCGGCCATGCGCGTAATCTGTTGATCGAACACCTGCACACCTTGAACGACCACGCCGGTGGCTTGAAGCCCGAGCACCTGGTGGCGCTGGCGCACGAGATGCGCCTGTCCATGGCCGAGGTGATGGAGGTGGCGAGCTTCTACCACCACTTCCACATGCTGGCCGACGGCGAACCGGGCGCCGACCTGACGGTGCGCGTCTGCGACGGCCTGGCCTGCCGCCAGCAGGGCGCGATGCCGCTGCTGGCCGCGCTGCAGGCCGATTTGCGGCTCGAAGGCAAGCCCCTGCGTGTCGAGCCCGTGCCCTGTGTGGGCCGCTGCGAACAAGCCCCCGCCGTGCAGCTCGGCCAAGTGCCGGTGGCGCACGCCACACCCGCCAAGGTGCAACAAGCCGCCCACGCGCTGGCCGCGCACCCAGCGGTGCAGGCCGGCACCGAGCCCGTGGGCGCCTCGTGCCCCGACGATCTGGCGCGCCGCTTCGCGCCGATCCCGCAGGCGCTGGACATGGCCGCCTACCGCGCCCATGGCGGCTACACCACGTATGAATCGCTGCTGCAAGACGGTGTGGCACAAGGCCAGCCCGGCAGCGAACGCGCCCTGGCCGCGCTCGACCGTTCGGGCCTGCGTGGCCTGGGCGGCGCGGGCTTTGCCGCTGCGCGCAAATGGCGCATCGTGCGCGGCTTTGCCGGCCCACGCCTCATGGTCGTCAACATCGACGAAGGCGAGCCCGGTACCTTCAAAGACCGCTGGTATCTGGAGCACGACCCCCACCGCATGCTTGAAGGTGTGCTGATAGCGGCCGCCGTGGTGGGTTGCGAGTCGGTGTACCTGTATTTGCGCGACGAATACCACCACCTGCGCCGGGTGCTGCAGGCCGCCCTCGACGAGTTGCGCGCCAGTGGTGTGAAGTCACCGACGCTGCACCTGCGCCGTGGCGCCGGCGCCTACATCTGCGGCGAAGAATCCGCGCTGATCGAAAGTGTGGAAGGCAAACGCGGCGAGCCCCGCCTGCGCCCGCCCTACATCGCCGAGCGCGGCTTGTTCGGCCGACCCACGTTGGCGCACAACGCCGAAACCGTGTTCTGGCTGCGTGAACTCATTGAGACCAATGGCGAGCGCTTTGCCGCCGTGCAGCGCAACGGCCGCAGCGGCTTGCGCAGCTACAGCGTCAGCGGCCGGGTGCGCGAGCCCGGCGTCAAACTCGCGCCCGCGGGCATCACCGTGCGCGAACTCATCAACGAACATTGCGGCGGCATGGCAGACGGCCACACCCTGACCGCCTACTTTCCCGGTGGCGCCAGCGGCGGTATCTTGCCCGCGTCGCTGGACAACGTGCCACTCGATTTCGACACCCTGCAACCCCACGGCTGTTTCATCGGTTCGGCGGCGGTCATGGTGCTCAGCCAGCACGACGACATCGTGGACGCCGCGCGCCAGACCATGGCGTTTTTTGCGGCCGAGAGCTGCGGCCAGTGCACACCTTGCCGGGTGGGCACCGCCAAAGCGCTGGCGCTGATGCAAGCCCCGCGCTGGGACCACGCCACGCTGCAAGACCTGTGCACCGTGATGGCCGACGCGTCCATCTGCGGCCTGGGGCAGGCCGCGCCCAATCCGCTGCTGAGCCTGCAGCGCCACTTTCCCCAGCTGTGGAGCGCCGCATGAACGCCCGCCTGAACGCTGAGGCTCTGCAAGCCTGCGTGCCGCTCACGCTCGACGGCCAGCCGGTGCTGGCCCGCCCCAACGAGACCATTTGGCAACTGGCCCAGCGCTTGGGCCAGACCATTCCCCACCTGTGCCACAGCGACGGCCTGCGCCCCGACGGCAACTGCCGCGCCTGTGTGGTGGAGGTGGCCGGTGAACGGACCTTGAGCGCGAGTTGTTGCCGCGTGGCCAGCGCCGGGTTGGATGTGAAGACCCAGAGCGAACGTGCGGTGAAAAGCCGCGCCCTGGTGCTGGAGTTGCTGCTGGCCGACACCGCCAGCGCCCAGCCCGCGCCCGAGGCCCTGCAGCTGCCCGGCACACCCGTGCTCGGCGAGCTCGGCGCCTGGGCCGAACGCGAAGGCGTGGCATTGCGAGCGGCACTGGCCCCAGCCACTCGCCCGACTCAATCACAAGACACCAGCCACCCCGCGATGGTGGTCAATCTGGACGCCTGCATCCAGTGCACCCGCTGTGTGCGCGCCTGCCGCGAAAGCCAGGTCAACGACGTCATTGGCCTGGCCGGGCGCGGCAGCGAGGCGCGCATCGTGTTCGACCTCGGCGACCCGATGGGCGAGAGCAGCTGTGTGGCCTGCGGCGAATGTGTGCAGGCCTGCCCCACCGGCGCGCTGGCCCTGCGCAACCTGGCGCCGCACAGCGACAGCGACGCCCCGGTCAAAGAAGTCGACAGCGTCTGCCCCTTTTGTGGTGTGGGCTGCCAAATCACCTATCAGGTGCGCGCCGACGCGAGCGCACCGCAGGGCGAGCGCATCGTCGCAGTGCAAGGCAAAGACGGCCCGGCCAACGCCGAGCGCCTGTGTGTCAAAGGCCGCTTTGGCTTTGACTATGTGCACCACCCGGACCGCCTCACCCGCCCGCTGATCCGCCGAGCCGGTGTGGCCAAAGACCCGCAGCACCTGCTCAACCCGCCCGACTGGCGCGATGTGTTCCGCGAAGCCACTTGGGACGAAGCCCTGGCCCTGGCCGCCGGTGGCTTCACAAACCTGCGCGAACGCCACGGCCCACACAGCCTGGCTGGCTTTGGCTCGGCCAAAGGCAGCAATGAAGAGGCCTACCTGTTCCAGAAACTGGTGCGCACCGCCTTTGGCACCCACAACGTCGACCACTGCACCCGGCTGTGCCACGCGTCCAGCGTGGCCGCGCTGCTCGAAGGCGTGGGCTCGGGTGCGGTCAGCAACCCGGTGGCCGACGTGGCCGAGGCCGATCTGATCCTGGTCATCGGCGCCAACCCCAGCAGCAACCACCCAGTGGCCGCCAGCTGGATCAAAAACGCGGTGCAGCGCGGCGCGCGCCTGGTGCTGGCCGACCCGCGCCGCACCGACCTGGCCCGCCATGCCTGGCGCAGCCTGCAGTTCACCCCCGGCAGCGACGTGGCCCTGGTCAACGCGCTGCTGCATGTGGTGTTCGACGAAAACCTGATCGACCAAACCTTTGTGCAAGGCCGTGTGGCCGAAGTCGACGCCGTGCGCGCCGCCGTGCGCCACACCAGCCCCGAAGCCATGGCGCCCATTTGCGGCATCCCGGCAGAGACCCTGCGCGAAGTGGCCCGCGCCTTTGCCCAGAGCCGCGCCAGCATGGTGCTCTGGGGCATGGGCGTGAGCCAGCACACCCACGGCACCGACAACGTGCGCGCGCTCATTGCGCTGAGCACGCTCACCGGCCAAATCGGCCGCCCCGGCACCGGCCTGCACCCGCTGCGCGGCCAAAACAATGTGCAAGGCGCCAGCGACGCGGGGCTCATCCCCTTCATGCTGCCCAACTACCAACGCGTGGCCGACACCAGCGTGCGCCAGTGGTTTGAACGCTTCTGGGCCGCGCCCCTGTCCACCACGCCGGGCCTGACGGTGGTGGAAATCCTGCAAGCCGCCGAGCGCGCCAGCGACGATCCGGCGCGCATCCGTGGGCTCTATGTGATGGGCGAAAACCCCGCCATGAGCGACCCCGACCTGCACCACGCGCGCAGCGCACTGGCCCACCTGGACCACCTGGTGGTGCAGGACATCTTCTTGACAGAAACCGCGTGGCTCGCCGACGTGGTGCTGCCCGCCAGCGCCTGGCCCGAAAAAACCGGCACCGTCAGCAACACCGACCGCACCGTGCAGCTCGGCCGCGCCGCGCTTCCGCTGCCCGGCGAGGCACGGGCCGACCTCTGGATCATCCAGCGCCTGGCCGAACGCCTGGGCCGCGCCGACGGCGAGCCCATGGGCTGGACCTACGACGCCAACGACAGCCAAGACCACGGTGTGGCCGCCATCTACGAAGAAATGCGCCAGGCCATGGCGGGTGCGATTGCCGGCATCACCTGGGCGCGGCTGCAGCGCGAAGGCAGCGTCACCTACCCCTGCCTGAGCGAGGACGACCCCGGCGCGCCGGTGGTGTTCATGGACCGCTTCCCGACCGCCGACGGCCGTGTGCGCCTGGTGCCCACCGCCTTTGCTCAGGCCGCCGAAGTGCCCGACGCCGACTACCCCATGGTGCTGATCACTGGCCGCCAGCTCGAACACTGGCACACCGGCAGCATGACGCGCCGCGCCCAAGTGCTCGACGCCATCGAACCCGGCCCCACCGCCGCCCTGCACCCCGACGACATGCAAAGGCTGGGCATCGAGCCCGGGAACATGGTGCAGCTGCACACCCGCCGCGGCAGCCTGCAACTGGCCGCCCGCCGGGACCCCGCCACCCCCGTGGGCGCGGTGTTTGTGCCCTTTGCCTATGTGGAAGCGGCGGCCAACTTGCTGACGAACGCGGCGCTGGACCCGATGGGGAAGATTCCGGAGTTCAAGTACTGTGCGGTGCGGGTGGGGAGTGCATGAGCCAGAGGTGGACTGCCGAGCGGATTGCAGGCCACCGATGCCAAGGCCACATCCCTAGGCGTTCTTGTGATGGGCGGAACCACCATCAACATGAGCATGCCAAACCCCAAGTCGCCGCTGAGCTCCGCCCTTGAGTTCATTCCGGTGGAAAACATTTCGTAGCAGGCCGCCAGCTCTGTTGCAAGCAAAATGAACGCAGGTGCACTGACGAGTGCAACTGTAGATGCCAAAAGTGCGCGCCATCTTTTTTGCATAAATCAGTCCACACCGGTGAATGTGCTGATCAATCGCTTAACAAGCCGAGCGCTTGAAGCGAATGCTCGCATGGTGACTAGGCTCAGGAAGCCGCATCCAAACTCCGCCGCACCTCGCCGTCTGTCAGCACATGCCCTTCCCAGATGGCGACTTTGCCAGCGCCTGCGGTCAGTGCCATTTCATGCAGCACGCGCCGTTCAATCTGGGTCAGGCCACCTTCCAGCCGCTCCATGGGGTGCATCAGCACGCGGGTGGTGTGAAACAGCTTGCTGCCTTTTACTTCGGCCACAGCGGCTTTCACCGCCAGCTCGGCCGCCAAAAAGTGGCCCACCAGCATGCGCGGGTGTGAAAACGGTTCGGGTGGCAGGGTGTCGCTGGTGGCACCGCTGCCGATGTTTTTGGCGCGGATGCGGTTGATGAACACCTGGACGTAAATGTCTGTTTTGAGCATGGCGGGTGTGGCGGCAAGGGAAGCCCGCATTGTTGCGCACGCCCAAGCCACCAGCAGGACTGCCCCACCTCACCGGAAGTAAAAGTCCCCAATCGCCTGGTCGTAGATCGCGGGCACTTGCTCGTGTCCGACCGAGCGGGCCAGCTCCACCACTTCGGCGCGCACATTGCGCACCAGCCGGTCCACGCTGACGCCGGGTTTTTGCATTTCTTTCAAAAACACGCGGGTGAACAGACCGTTGCGGCTGTTGTCGCTGGGGCCGAGTTTGTCCAGCGCTTGTTGGCCCGAGCCGGCCGAGAAGATGATCATTTGCCCGGTGGCGGCGGTGGTGGGCGCCAGTCCGCGTCCGCCAATGGCGCGGCCGCTGGATTTGAAGGGGTTGTCGCGGCAGGCGTCCACCATGGCCAGTGTGAAGCGCACTTTTTGTTCGGCAATGTCGTCGAGCACGCGCTGCAGCTGAATGGCATCGTCTCGCACCTGGGCTTCGCTTTCTCCCGCAATGTCCACCGGCAGCAGATAGTTGGCCGCACCCAGCTGCACACCGTGGCCGGCGAAATAAAACAGCACCTCGTCGCCGCCTTGCAGCTGGCCGTTGAAGGTGCGCAGCGCGGCTTGCATGTCTTTTTGGGTGATGTCGGTGCGCAGCGTCACTTGGTAACCCACAGTGCGCAGGCTGTTGGCGATGCTGGTGGCGTCGTCCACAGCATTGGCCAGCGCGGGCACGTTGCGGTAGCGGTTGTTGCCGATCACCAGCGCCAGTCGGCGGCCCGAGCGGGGTTTGGCGCTGTGGTCGGGGGCGGCCACTGTCACCGCAGGTGGTTTGGCGCTTGGCTGCATCGTGGCAGAAGCAGGAGTGGCTGGCACTGGGCGGGCAGCCGATGCCGCGATAGCGCTCTGATAGGGCGGCGGGATCAGGGCCAGGTTGGCTTGGCTGGCGCGTTTTTCGGCGGGGCTGAAGGCCGCGCCGTCCACGATCTTTCGGTACAGGCTGGCGGCTTTGGCTTCGTTTTTGGGCACACCCAGGCCGTTGTGGTACAGCCAGGCCAGGTTGTGGGTGGACACGGCGTCGTCACCGGAGTCGCCCAGCTCGAACCAATAACGGGCTTCTTCATAGTCCACCTTGACCGCAGGCGCGCAGGCCATTTGCAGATGGCCGGCGATGGCGAAGAAGTCCACCATCGATTTGCAGCTGATGTGTTGGGTGCGCGCGCCGCTGGTGGAGCCGGTCACCGCGTTGCAGCGCGATTTGGCCAGTCCCGGTGATGCGATGGCCGAGCGGGCAAATGCGCGCGCCATTTCCATGGTGGGGCGCGCATTGGCGCACTGGCGCGCCTCGTCAAAGTCGGGCACCACAGCGGTGCCCACCAGCGGTGGACCCGCTGACGTGTGGCTGGCCAGGGGCGCGGCGCTTGGGGCGGCGGGTGCCGCCACGGTTGCCGGTACGGGGGCGGCCACCGGAGTGGCAGTGGGCACGGCAGCGGGGGCTGCCGCTTGTGCCGGTGCACCAGCGCCGGTGTCGAGCAGGGCGATGTTGGCGCGGGCCAAGCGTTTGACGCTGGGTGCGTGTTCGGTTGAGTCGATCAGCGATTGGTAGAGCTGTTTGGCGCGCTGCGTGTCTGCCGGAATGCCTAGGCCGTTGTGGTGCATCCATGCCAGGTTGTGGATGGACGAGGCGTCTTTGCTGACGGCGCCGAGTTCCAGCCAGTATTTCGCTTCTTCTAGGTCTTTGGCGATGCTGCCGCAGCCGTTGAGGTAAGCGAAGCCCGCGCGTCCAAAGTGAATGCCGGCCGACGGGATGCTGGCTTTGCCCACGATGCGCTCCATGGATTTGGCCAGGTCCACCACCCCCATGGGTTGGCAGTTTTGGCCGTCAAACGGGTTCATGGGCTGGCCTTGAGGCGTTTGGGCGTTCGCAGCCCAGGGCGCCAAGCCCAGCAGCAGCGCTGCCACCGCCAGCCACCGCCTTGCTGTTGCGCCAGCCCATGGAATCGACTGTGGTGTTGTCATCGCGATGTGTCCGTGTCCGGCGCCCGCCGAGTTAGAAATGATGGTTGAAGCCAAAAACTGTCATAAATGCAGTATTCATCATTCTAGATAGCGGGCGCGTGCCAAAGGGCGCAAACCAGAGGGGCAGACAAGGGCAATCGGGCATGGCGTACAGTTCCGCCTCTTATGAACACCTCGTCCTATTCCCGCGCGCGACCGGCCATTGGTGTGGACGTGGTCATGCGCCGCGAGCCGGTGTCTGGCCCCATGAGCCGCTGGCAGGCTTGGCGCTGGGTGTTGGCCGACGTGCAGGTCACCCAAGCGCCGCATGAGGTGAGTGGCCCGGCCCCCGAGTCCGCCCCGCCCGTGCTGGCGCAGGCCACCGCCGGCGCTCAGGCGCCCGAGGGCAGCGCTTTGTGGTTGCACACTGGCTTTCGGGTCGAGCTGTTTCGCGACGACGCCGAAGGCTATTTCCTGAACCTGGAGAGCCCGCAGCCCTGCTTCTGGGTGTTTTGGCGCGCCGACGAAGAACGCTTGCTCGACGGCGAGCCCATGGCCATGCCGCAGATCGTGACGCTGAGCTACCACGACGCGGGGCGCTGGCTCGACGCGCAAGAGAAGGTGGACCAAGTGCCGGCGCCCGAGGTGGTGGTGGACTGGCTGCGCGCTTTTGTGGCCGAGCACCATGTGGTAGAGCCCAAGCGCCGCAAGCGGCCCGACAGCTTTAAGCCGCTGACCGACCGTTTTGGCCAGCCGGCGCGCGTGTCCACCGACAAACTTGGCAAGGGGCCGGGCCATGGCTGAGGACAATTTTTTCTCGCACTGGTCGCGCCGCAAGGTGCAGGCCAAAACCGGCGAGCCGCTGCCTGCCGACCCGCCGGCGCCCGCACCGGTGGTGGCGCGTGCACCCGCCGCTGCGGCGGTGGCCCCAGCCCAGCCGGCGGCGGTGGCCGCGCCCGCGGTGAGCGAAGCCGCGCCTGCCGCCGCACCCCCAGAGCCGCCGCCTTCCCTAGACGACGCACTGCGCCTAACGCCGCAAGACGATTTCCGCCGCTTTGTGGCCAGCGACGTGTCGCCCGAGGTGCGCAACGCGGCGGTGAAAAAGCTCTTTGCCGACCCGCACTTCAACGTGATGGACGGGCTCGACATTTACATCGACGACTATTCCAAGCCCAACCCGCTGTCAAAGCTGGAGATGGCCAAGATGGTGGGCGCGCAGTTCTTGAAGCTGGTGGACGATCCGAACGCACCCAAGCCGCCCGCCAATGCCTCATCCCAGCGCGCGCCGCAGCCTGTCGCCGAGCCTACCGAAGCCGCCACCCCCGTTGCGGCCGACTCCACCAGCGCCACCGAAGCCTCCGACACCGATTCCGTCACCCCGGACACCGACCATGACCACCACCCTGATCTGCAACTGCAACCGGACCATGCCGCTCAACGCCCAGGCCCTGGGCACGGCGCTGGATGAGTCGCTGACCGAACACACCGCGCTGTGCCGGCGCGAGGCCGGTGCCTTTCAGCGCGCCGCCAAAAGCAGCGACACGCTGGTGGTGGCCTGCACCCAAGAGAGCCGCTTGTTCACCGAACTGTCCGAGCAGACCGAAGGCGCGGTGCCGCTGGACGTGCGGCCGATCCGGTTTGTGAACATCCGCGAAACCGGTGGCTGGGGCCGCGAGGCCGCGCAGGCTGCACCCAAGCAAGCCGCTCTGCTGGCCTTGGCCGCTTTGCCTGACCCCGAGCCGGTGCCCACCGTGACATACCGCAGCGCTGGCCGGCTGTTGATCATTGGCGCGCTCGATGTGGCCGAGCAGGCCGCCGCCTTGGTGAGCGATGCGTTGGACGTGACCATCTTGGCGCAGGGCGGCGCCGGCATGCAGGCGCGCCGTTACCCGGTGCTGGCCGGGCGGCTGCAGCGTCTGTCGGGCTGGCTCGGTGCGTTCACCCTGGAGTGGACCAAGTCCAACCCGATCGACCTGGACCTCTGCACCCGCTGCAACGCCTGCTTGCAGGCTTGCCCCGAAGATGCGATTGGCTTGGACTACCAGATCGATATGGATCGGTGCAAAGGCCACCGCGCCTGTCTGAAGGCCTGTGAGGCGGTGGGCGCCATCAACTTCCAGCGCGAGGCCGAAACCCTGGACGAACAGTTTGACCTGGTGCTGGACCTGCGCGAACAGCCAGCCTTCACTCAACACGCGCTGCCGCAGGGCTATGTGCACTTGCCGCAAGGCCTGCAGGGCGCGGGCGCGGTGCAGGCGCTGCTGCAGCTGCGCGATCGGGTGGGCGAGTTCGAAAAACCCAAGTTCTTCACCTACAAACAAAAGCTCTGTGCCCACGGTCGCAACGACAAAGTGGGCTGCAACGCTTGTGTCGACATTTGCTCGGCCTCGGCGGTGAGCAGCGACCTCAAGCGCAACCAAATCGTCGTCAACCCGAACCTGTGTGTGGGCTGCGGCGCCTGCACCACCGCGTGTCCCACCGGCGCGCTGAGCTACGCCTACCCGCGCGCCAGCGAGCAGGGCGTGAAACTGCGCACCGTGTTGTCGGTGTTCCACAAAGCCGGAGGCCGCAACGCCGCCCTGCTGCTGCACAGCCAAGAGGCTGGCACCGCCATGGTGGACGACTTGGGCCGCGCCGCCGCGCTGGACCGCACGGTGCGCGGTGTGCCCGCGCGGGTGGTGCCCTTGCCGCTGTGGCACGCCGCGTCCACCGGCATCGACCTGTGGCTGTCGGCCTTTGCTTATGGCGCCAACCAAGTGTGGGTGCTGGTGACCGGCGAAGAAGCGCCCCAATACGTGGCGGCCCTGCGTGAGCAGATGGCGGTGGCCGAGGCGGTGGTGCAAGGTCTGGGCTACAGCGGCGAGCATTTCCGTGTCATTGAGGCGCGCGATGCGCGCGACCTGATGGCCTTGGACGCCGCGCTGGGTGCGCCCGCTGCACAAGGGGTGCACCAGCGCGCCAGCTTTGCGGTGCAGCCCGAAAAGCGCGCCACGCTGGATCTGGCTTTGGAGCACCTGCTGCAAGACAGCGCCAAAAACGCGCAGCGCACGGCGGCCGAGGCGATTGCGCTGCCAGCCGCGTCGCCCTGGGGCACGTTGCAAGTCAACCGCGACGCCTGCACTTTGTGCCTGAGTTGCGTGAGCGCCTGCCCGGCCAGCGCCTTGCAAGACAACGCCGAACGACCCCAGCTGCGCTTCATTGAAAAGAACTGTGTGCAATGTGGCCTGTGCGCCAAGACCTGCCCAGAGAACGCCATTGAACTGGCGCCACGCTTGCTGCTGGGCGAGGCGAGGCGCCAGCCCCGTGTGCTCAACGAGGCCAAACCGTTTGAATGTGTGCGCTGCGGTAAACCCTTTGGCACCCTCAAAGGGGTGGAGCTGATGATCGCCAAACTCGGCGGCCACGCCATGTTCCAGGGCGAGGCGCAGGAACGCCTGAAAATGTGTGGCGATTGCCGGGTGGTGGACATCTACTCCAACCCCGACGAAAAGAAAATCACGGACCTCTGAAAACCATGAACGAAAAGATTCCCCAAACCTCGGCGCTGGACGAAGAGACCGCCCGTGCCGAGGTGTATGGCGTGTTGGCCGCGCTGTTTTATGCGCCCCCCAGCGCCGAGCTGATGGCCCAGTTGCGGGTGGCCGTGACCGAGGCCCCGGCCGCCGGCGGTTTTTTGGAGGAGCCCTGGCGCCAGCTGGTGGGCGCGGCGCGCGAGCTGAGCGATGCCCAGGTGGCCGATGAATACGATGCGCTGTTTGGCGGCGTGGGCAAACCCGATGTGATGTTGTTTGGCTCGTATTACCTCAGTGGCTTTTTGAACGAGAAGCCGCTGGCGCAGCTGCGCGGTGATTTGGCCGCGCTGGGTTTGTCGCGCGAAGAGGGCGTCAACGAAACCGAAGACCACTTCGCTTGTGTGTGTGAGGTGATGCGCTACCTGATCGCCGGCGAGGATGTGGAAGTGGCCAACCTCACCCAGCAGCAAAAGTTTTTCAGCACCCACCTGCAACCCTGGGGCATGTCGCTGTGCGACGCGATTGAGCAGCACCCGCAGGCGCGCTTTTATGCGGCGCTGGCCGGCTTTGTCCGCGCCTTTTTGAGCGTAGAGGCGCAGGGCTTCGACATGCTGGCCTGAGGGGCGCTGGCGCCACCTCTTGGCGCTCTAGCGACTTAGCCGGCCAGCCCGGGCCGCCCGTCGCGGGTGTCCACCGCCGCAGGTGCTTGTGGCTCGGTGAGCAGGCGCACGGTGAACGCCGCACCCGATGCGCCATCGTGGCGGTTGGCGCCGCTGAGCGTGCCGCCGTAGCGTTCCTCCAAACCTGTGCTGATCCACAGGCCCAGGCCGTTGCCGTCGTTTTTGGTGGTGAAGAAGGGGCGGAACAAGCGCTCTTGCGCCTCGGCGCTCAGGCCGGGACCGCTGTCTTGCACCTGCAGCTCGGCGCCGGCGTGAGCGCTGTCTTCGGTGGCCCAGTCGCGGGTGCGCAGGGTGAGCGTGCCGCCACTGGGCATGGCCTGAATCGCGTTGATGAGCAGGTTGATCACCACCTGTTGCAGCTCTTGTCGGTTCATGCCCACCGGATGGCGCGCTTGGCAGTCGCGTTCCACCGCGATACCGCTTTGATGCAGCAAATGCGCCACCAGCACCAAGCAGTCGGTCATGACACGGTTGACATCGAGCGTGTCCACATAGCCGGCGTATTCGGTGGGGCGGGCGTATTGCAGCAGCTGGGTCACGATCAGCCGCATGCGCTCCACCTGTTCGTCGAGCAGCTTGAGTTCGTCGCGCACCGGATCGGCTTGCGCGCCCAAGGTCTCGCGGATCAGGTCGAGGTTGCCTTGCATCACCGCAATCGGGTTGTTGATTTCGTGGGCCACGCTGGCGGTGAGCTGGCCAATGGCGGCGAGCTTTTCGCTTTTGACGAGTTGCGCCTGCGCGCGTTCGAGCGAGGCGTGGCTCTGCGCCAGATCGCGGGTGCGCTCGGCCACTTTGGCGTCCAGCTCCTGGCCCCAGCGCTGCAGGGCTTGGGTTTTGTCGTCGATCACATCGAGCAGTTCATCGAGGTGACCGGCCAGTGCGCCCAACTCGTCTTGCGCTGGCAGCGCGCCGACACGGGCGTGTGGGTCCCCCAGTTCCACCGCGCGCAGGGTGTCGTTCATGCGTTCCACTGGGCGGAAGATGCTGCGCGCCCAGCGCACCGACAGCCAACCCGAGGCCGCCATCACCGCCAAAAAAATCAGGCCAATCACGCCCAGCATCGCCCAGCGAACCCAGCGAAACGGCTGTTCCAGAAAGCCCACGTACAACATGCCTATGCGCTGGCCGCGCGCGTCGGCCAGCGGCTCATAGGCCGACACATACCAGTCGTTGACCACAAACGCGCGGTCCAGCCAAGTCTGGCCTTCTGTGAGCACGCGCTGGCGCACGGCTTGCGACACCCGGGTGCCGATGGCGCGTTGGTCTTGAAACAGCCGCACATTGGTGGTGATGCGCACATCGTCCAAAAACAGCGTGGCCGTGCCTTGGCTGCCAAAGGGCAGCGAGCCTTCGGGGTAGACGATGCGGTTGATGTGGTCGATCACATCGAGGTTTTGGTTCAGCAATACCCCGCCCACCAGCACCGCCCGTTCACGCCCTTGCAGATCGGTCACGGGGTGGGCTGACATCAGCACCAGCGCGCGTTGTTCACGGCTGCGTTCGTCCGGTGTGGCGTTGCGAGTGGGCACCAGCGCAATGCTCAGGCGCGGCAGCAGGTGCGGCGCGATGGGAGCCAGTTCGTCGGCGCTCAAGCGTTTGAGGCGCGCTTGTGCGCCGCCAGCGTTGCCATCGGAGGGTAGTTGGGTCCGCACATCGTTCCACAGCTCGGCAGGGGTGGCGCCAGCGGCGACCGGATCGGCCGCGCCCAGCGCTTCGCCGGTGGGCGAGAGCAGCACCAAAAAGTCCAAGCCCAGCGTGCGCCGCTCTTGTTGCAGGCGCGAGGCGGTCACCGGCCGCCCCGATTCGAGCGCCGCGAGCAAGGGCGCCGATGCGGCGACACCGCGCACACCACTGCCGACCTCGCTGCGCAGTTGGTCGAAATAGCCGCGCGCCACCGCCAGGTCGCTGCGCACCTTGGTGATCAGCAGCCGGTCGTATGCCACCGCGCTCCACATCGCCACCGCGATCAGCAGCAAGGGCAGGGCCACCAACAGGGGCAGCAGCGCCATGGCCAGCAGCTTGTGGCGCACCGAGCGCGCCAGCCAGCGGGGCGTGCGCAGCATCACTGTCCGGCCCACTCAAGCACGCGCCGCTCCAGGGTGCGGCGCGACACCCCCAGCAGTTGCGCGGCCTGGGTTTTGTCGCCGCCCACCGACTCGAGCACGCTCAAGATGTGTTGTTTTTCCAGGGTATGCAGGTCGGTTGGGCCAGTGCCCCATGGGGTTTGGCGGCGTGGTCCGGGGTAGAGCGCCGAGACATTGAGCGAGCCCAGAATCAGTGAGCGCTCGATCAGATTGCGCAGTTCGCGCACGTTGCCGGGCCAGTCGTATTGGTGCAAAAAGCCCAGCTCTTCCTCGCTCACCTTCAGCGGCGTGGCGCCCAGGCGCGGAGCGAGCAGGGCGTTGAAGTGCGCCACCAGTTCGGCGATGTCGTCCAAGTGGTCGCGCAGTGGCGGCAGGTGCAGCTCCACCACCTGCAGGCGGTAATACAGGTCTTGCCGAAAGCGCCCTTGGGCCACGGCGTCCTTGAGGTCGCGGTTGGTGGCAGCGATGATGCGCAGATTCAGCGGCACCAGTTGCTCGCTGCCCACCGGGCGGATTTTGAGTTCCTCGATCGCGCGCAGCAGCGAGGCCTGCAGCGGCAGGGGCAGCTCAGCCACTTCGTCCAGAAACAGCGTGCCGCCTTGGGCGTAGTGGAACAGCCCTTCGCGCGCCCGCACCGCGCCGCTGAACGCGCCTTTGGCGTGGCCAAACAGCTCGCTTTCCATCAGGTCGGGCGAGAGCGCGGCGCAGTTCACCGGCACAAAGGGTCCGCTGTGGCGTGCGCTTTTGGCGTGCAGTTCGCGCGCCACCAGTTCTTTACCGGTGCCCGACTCGCCTTGCAGCAGTACGGTGCTGTCCACCGCCGCAATGCGCGCCAAGGTTTGGCGCAGCTGGGCCATGGGTGCGGATTGGCCCACCAAGTGGCTGTCGCCGCCACCCTGTGTCAGCCCCATGCTGCGGCGCAAGACAAAGTTTTCGCGCCGCAAGCGCCAGCGCTCAAAGCACTGCTTCACCGCATTGAGGATTTGCGGCACCCGAAACGGTTTGAGGATGAAGTCGGACGCGCCCGCGCGCAGCGCCTCAATCGCGGTGTCGAGATCGGCGAAGGCGGTGATCAGGATCACCTCGCCGGTGAAGCCTTGCTCGCGCAGTTCGCGCAACCACACCACACCGCTTTTGCCCGGCAGCGTGATATCCAAGATCACAAGATCCACGTGGTGGGCCAGCAGACATTCGGCACCGGCCTCGGCGCTGTGGGCGCTCATCACGTTGTGGCAGCGCGGCGCCAAGGTCTTGACCAAAAAGTTGACCATGCCCTGTTCGTCGTCCACCACCAAGATGGACCAGTCGGGCCATCCGTCGAGCGGGCGGTCGGTTGCAGCGAGGTGGTGGGCGGTGTTCACCCGAAAAATTGTACGGACATGCCCAAGTAAATCAGTGGGCTATTGGTGCGTTTCAGACACCTCGGCGACCTTGTGCGGCCAAGCGACGGTGCGTCTTGTCGCGACAAACTGTCGCAAGCCTTTGCGACAAGCTGGCGTGATGTGGGGAAGTCTGTCTGTGGGAAGCGCGTCCGCCAAAGCCTCCATCGCTGCGCAAGCCCTTGTGTCGCAAGGCTTTGATGGTTCATGCTGGACCTGTTTGGCACATCGGTTTTGCTTGGCATGAATCTGGCTAAAGCGTTTATCAGTGAAAGGTAAACACTTCTTGCCACAACAATGGGGCCTTCGGACGGGCGTGGCGCACTTTCTTATCCGAAATATTCCCCTTGCTGTCATTCGAGCGTGACGCTAGATTCGCGTCTGCAAAAAATTTCACAAGTGGTGCGTCCATTCTTGCGGATCACCACCTCATCTGGCACTTTCTGGAGACGCCCATGAGCTCAACCAACGGATCAGACGACCGTCGCGGTCCTTCTCTTAACCGCCGCACCTTGTTTGCGGGTGCATCCACTGTTGGCGCGCTTGCCGCTGTGGCCACCGTGCTGCCCAAGCAGGCACCCGAGGCTGTGGAGGCCGTCGAAGCACCCAAGCCAGAGCGTGGCGGCGGATATCGACTGTCCGAGCACGTGAAGCACTACTACAAGACCACGCAGATCTGAACGCAACGGAGCCTCTCATGTTGTTGACCAAAAAATCCTCTTCTACCGGTGGCGGCCACCGGACTTCATTTGTGCACGGGCTGCAGCGCGGCTTGGCATCGGCATTGCCCACCATGGACCGCCGCGCCTTTTTGCGCCGCTCCGGTTTGGGTGTGGGTGTGGGCTTGGCCGCGACCCAGTTGACGTTGGTGAAGAAAGCCAAGGCGGCCAGTGGCGGCTCGATCGACGGCACCGGCAAGATCGAGGTCAAGCGTACCGTGTGTACCCACTGCTCGGTGGGCTGTGCGACAGACGCCATCGTGGAAAACGGGGTTTGGGTGCGCCAAGAGGCGGTGTTCGACTCGCCCATCAACCTGGGCGCGCATTGCGCCAAAGGCGCCTCGTTGCGCGAGCACGGCCACGGCGAGTACCGCCTGCGCTACCCGATGAAGCTGGTCAACGGCAAGTACCAGAAGATCAGCTGGGACCAGGCCTACGAAGAGATCGTGGCCAAGATGAAAGAGCTGCGCGAGGCCAGTGGCCCCGACAGCCTGTACTTTGTGGGTTCGTCCAAGCACAACAACGAGCAGGCGTATTTGCTGCGCAAGTTTGTGAGCTTCTGGGGCACCAACAACTGCGACCACCAGGCGCGCATCTGCCACTCCACCACGGTGGCCGGCGTGGCCAACACCTGGG